>JAEUPD010000239.1 GCA_016788525.1 Rubrivivax sp. | reverse complement strand
GCTGCCCCAGTAGCCGTTGGCGAAGATGCCCAGCTGCCCGCTCTCGACGAACTTCTTCAGCCGGTTCTGCACCTCGCGGAAGTAGCCGAAGCTGCTGTTGGGCCACGGCGAGATGCTCTGCGCCAGCTCGCTGGTCTTCTTTGGGTCGGCCTTCAGCGCGCTCACCACGTCCACCCAGTCCAGCGCGTGCAGGTGATAGAAGTGCACGAGGTGGTCCTGCGCATACAGCGTGGCATGCATCAGGTTGCGGATGATGTTGGCGTTCTTCGGAATCTGGATGCCCAGCGCGTCTTCCACGCTGCGCACCGAGGCCAGCGCGTGCACGCCCGTGCACACGCCGCAGATGCGCTCGGTGAAGGCCCAGGCGTCGCGCGGGTCGCGGCCCTTGAGGATGACCTCCAGGCCGCGCCACATGGTGCCCGTGCTCACCGCGTTGCGGATGACGTTGTCCTTGTCGACGTTGACCTCGATGCGCAGGTGCCCCTCGATGCGGCAGATCGGGTCGACCACGACGCGCTTGCCGGCGTCGTCGAGCGTGAAGCCTTGGGTTTGCAGGGTTGCCATGATCGCTTTGCCCTCGTTCGGATTACTTCTCGACCACGCTGACCTTGTCGTTGGCGGTCTTGCTGCGCGCTTGCTTGATCGCGCTCACCGCCGCGTGCGCCGCGATGGCGGCGCCGGCCGCGCCGACGGCCGTGAGGCCGATGCGGTCGGCGGTGCCTTCGGCGCCGGCAATGCCCGGCACCTGAAGCGTCGTCAGGTGGTTGTAGAAGCCGCCCTTGTCCCAGAAGTCGTCTTCGCTGCAGCCGATGCAGCCGTGGCCACTCTGGATCGGGAAGCTCAGGCCCTCGTTCCAGCGCATCGCCGAGCAGGCGTTGTAGGTCGTCGGCCCCTTGCAGCCCACCTTGTAGAGACAGTACCCCTGGCGCGCGCCGGCGTCGTCGAAGTGCTCGACGAACTGCCCGGCGTCGAAGTGCGGCCGGCGGTAGCACTTGTCGTGCACGCGCTGGCTGTAGAACATCTTCGGGCGGCCCTGCGCGTCCAGCGCGGGCAGCTGGTCGAACGCCAGGATGTAGCTCACCACGCCGGTCATCACCTCGGCGATCGGTGGGCAGCCGGGCACCTTGATGATCGGCTTGTTGGTGATGATCTTGTGCACCGGCGTGGCCTGCGTCGGGTTGGGCTTGGCGGCCTGCACGCAGCCCCACGAGGCGCAGCTGCCCCAGCAGACGATGGCCTTGGCGTGCTCGGCGTACTCCCTGAGCACCTCGACGAACGGGCGCCCGTAGTAGATGCAGTACATGCCGTCTTCGCCCAGCGCCGGGTTGCCCTCGACGGCGAGGATGTAGTTGCCCTTGTGCTTCTTGATCGTCTCGTGCGCGTTGGCACGCAACTGCTCGCCGGCCGCCGCCGACAGCGTCATGTGGTAGTCCACACTCAGCAGCGACAGCACCACGTCCTTGGCCAGCGGGTGCGAGCTGCGGATGAAGCTCTCGCTGCAGCAGGTGCACTCCAGACCCTCCAGCCACACCACGGGCAGGCGGGGCTTGGTCTGCATGGCAGTGGCCATCTGCTGCGCCCCGGCCTCGCCGAGGCCCAATGAAGCTGCGGTGAGGCTGCAGAACTTGGCGAAGCTGCGACGCGTGATGCCCTGGCGGCGCATCATGTCGTAGGTCGTCTCGAACATCGGTGGGCTCCTCGTCATGCACGCCAGCGTCGGCGCGCCGGTTCTGTTGCTCGGATGGGACTTCGATTCGACTGCCGCCATTGGGCGCTTCGCCGCGCGCACCGCCTTGACGGATATCAACGGCACCCGGCATCTCCCGCCGCACCCTTGGCGTCCATCCAACAGCAACGGGTTGCCGCGTTGTCCGCCACCGCCGAAGACACGGGCGCGGTCGAAGCCGCCTTCACGCAGGTGCTGCAGGCCGAACAGGCCGCGCACGCGGCGATCGCCGCCGCCCGCGCGCAGGCGGCCGCGCTGGCCGAGCAGGCGCGGGCCGAGACGCGCGCTCGCGCGGAGCGCACGCGCCGCCACCTGGCCGCCGTGCGCGGGGCGTTCGAACGCCGGCTGCAGGCCGAGCTGGCGCAGCTGGCCGAAGAGGCGCAGGCGCTGCGCGTCGATGCGCCGCTCACCGACGCCGACCGCCTGCGCGTCGAGCGCGCGGTGCAATCGCTGGCCGCGCAGTTGACCACACCGGCCGCGGCCGGCGAAGGCGTGTCGTGAGCGTGGCACCTCTGGCGAGTGCCGCTGCCGGAAGCGCCGAGTACGCGCACGCGCGCCTGCGCGCGCGCTGGGGCGCGCGCGCCGACGAGACCGCCTGGCACCGCATCGAGATCACGCGCGAACTCGCGCCGGTGCTCGACCTGGCACGGGCTGGACCACTCTCACGCTGGACTGAGGGTGTAGCGGCCGGCGACACCGTGCATGCCATCGAATGCACACTGCGCGAGCGCTGGTGCCATGCGGTCCACGAGGTGGTGCGCTGGATGGGCGGCGAGTGGCAGGCCGCCGTGCGCTGGTGCGCCTGGCTGCCCCTGCTGCCGGCCGCACAGCAACGGGCCCGCGGCGACCCCCCGGCGAGTTGGGCCGTTGCCGATGCCGCGCTTGCCCGCGGGCCGGCCGGAGAACGGGCCATGCCAGCGAGCGGTTCGAAGGGCGCATCCGCCGTGTCCGGCCAGGCACCTGCGTCCACCGCCCCCGCTGCGCACGGCGCGGGCCCGCAGGGCAGGGCCCTCGCCGACGCAGACGCCCCGGCCTGGCAGGCGCTCTTGGACGCCGCGCGCGCCGACCCCTCGCAGGTCAGCGCGCTGTGGCTGCGCACCTGGCGCTCGCGGCTGCCACGCGGCCGTGAGCGCCGCACCATCGAGCAGGAGTTCGTGCCGCTGCTGCTCGCACACGCGGCGCACTTCGCCTCGCCGGCCACCGTCGACGGCTGGGCCGCGCGCCGCGTGCTGGCGGCGCAACTGGTCGCGCTGATGAGGCGCCACCCGGCCGAGCCACTCGAGGCCTTCGCCTTCCTGGCGCTGTGGGGGCTCGAGCTCGAGCGCCTGCGCGCCGAGATCGTGGCGCGCGCGGCGTTTCCCAGGCGGACCTTGCACGCATGATCCGCCCGCGCCCCGCCCGCTGGTTCGAGCTGCTCGTCGCGCGCGACGACACGACGCTGGCACTCGAAGCGCTGGCCGCCACGGGTGCGGTGGAACTCGAGACGCGGCCGGGCACCGCGTTGCCGCCGAGCTTGGCCGAGCTGCCGCCGCTGCTGGCGCACTTCGACGGGCTGGCGCAGCGCTACCAGGCGTGGTGGCCGAGCGAAGGCCTGGTTCCCTCCACCTTCCCCGAGTCACCGCTCGCGACGCTGCAGCGCTGCCTCGACCACCTGCAGGCCTGGGCTGCGGCCGCCGAGCCGCTGATCCGCCGCACGCAGGAGGTGCAGGCCGAACTCGCCGAGGTGCAGCGCTGGCAGCGCGTCGCCCTGCACCTGAGAGACGAGCGCGTCGACCTCGCCCTGGCGGCCGCGGCGACGCGGCCGCTGCAGGTGCGGCTGGCGGTCACGCCTGCGCACTCGAGGTCCGGGTTCGCGGCGGCGGCCGCCCAGCCCGCACCATCGTCCGCCCCGGCTGCGGGCGGCCAGGGCCAGGGCGAAGCCGGCTGCGAGGGCGAAGCCGCCGCCGCGGCCCCGCCCGCCAGCGGCCCGATCGTGCTCACCTTCGAGGCCGACGGCTGGCACCACACGCTGGCGGTGGGCAGCGACGACCAGCTGCTGGCGCTGGCGCAGCTCACCGCCGCCGCCAAAGGGCACTGGCATGCGCCACCGCGATGGCTCGTCCGCCAGCGCCGCACCAACCTCGCCACCGCCGCGAACCGCCTGGATGCGCTGCAGGCCGAGGGGGTGCAGCTGCGCGCGGCACTGGCCGCGCTGGCCGACGCGCACGACCTGCGCCACTCGCTGGCCGATGCGCAACGCCTGCACTGGGTGCTGGACAACGTGCGCGGGCTGGAGGCCGGCCAGTGGTTGTGCTGGGTCACCGGGTGGACGAGCGCCGCGGCCGGGACGCTCGAAGCCGCGGTGGAGCGCAGCGGCGCGCGTGCCCTGCTGCGCCTGCCGTCGCCGCCGCCGACGGCGGCCGCACCGCTGCTGCTGGCCAACCCGCCGTGGGCGCGACCCTTCGAGGTCTTCGCGCGCGCGCTGGGCATGCCGGCGGGTCACGAGGCCGACCCGAGCGCCTTGCTCGCCATCGCCGTGCCGTTGATGTTCGGCTACATGTTCGGCGACGTCGGGCAGGGCCTGGTCATCGCCGCGGTCGGCTTCGCGCTGCGCAGGCGCTTCGCGCTGGCGCGGCTGTTCATCGCCGGGGGCCTGGCGGCGGCGGCGTTCGGCTTCGTCTTCGGCAGCGTGTTCAACCTGCATCTCATCGCGCCGCTTTGGGTCGAACCGCTGGCCGACCCGCTGGCAGTGCTGGTGGCGCCGCTGTTCGGCGGTGCCGCGCTGCTTGCCCTGGGGCTGGCGCTGTCGGCGCTCGAGGCGCACTGGCGCGGTGAACTGGGCCGCTGGCTGGCCACCGATGCCGGCTATGTGGCCTGTTATGTCGCGCTGGTGGCCGCACCGTTGTGGCCTGGCGCGCTGGCCGTGGCCGCCGCCGGCGGGCTGTGGTTCTGCTGCGGCCATGCCGCGCGGGCATTCGACGAGCCACGCCCCGGGCACGCCGGCGCGCCGCGGGCCGCGGCGGCAAGAGCGCCGGCGCGGGCGCCGGGCCTTGGCGCCGCGGCGGCCGCCGGGCTGGCCGCCGGCGCCGGTGCGCTCGGCGAACTCGTCGAGCGCCTGCTGCAGATCCTCGTCAACACGCTGTCGTTTGCGCGCGTGGGCGCCTTCGCGCTGGCGCATGCCGGGCTCGCCTCGGCCATCGTGGCGCTGATGCACGCGGCGCCGCATCCCCTGGTCGCTGCCGTCGTGCTGGTGCTGGGCAACGTGCTGGTCATCGTGCTCGAGGGGCTGGTGGTGTCGATCCAGACCACGCGCCTCGTGCTGTTCGAGTTCTTCACGCGCTTCCTCTCCGGGCAGGGCCGGGCGTTCCGCCCGTTGCCGCCGCCGCCTTCGACCGCTTTGCGAAAGACCTGAACGATGACCAAGAGCACCTCCTTCAAGCTCGGCGCCGCGCTGGCCTTCGTGGCATTGGCCATGGGCGTGGGTGCCACGGCACTGCTGCTGGCCGCGACCGGTGCCGCCGCGCAGGCCACGCAAGGTGCGGCGGCGGCAGCCACCGGCGCTGTCGCCAGCGCAGGCGAAGCGACAGGCTGGGGGCTGGTCGCCGCGGCGGCCTCCACCGCACTGGCCGCGCTGGGTGCCGGCTTTGCGGTGGCCAGGGTCGGCACCGCCGCCATCGGCGCGCTGGCCGAGAAGCCCGAGCTGTTCGGCCGCCTGCTCATCTTTGTCGGGCTCGCCGAGGGCATCGCGATCTACGGGTTGATCGTGTCGATCCTCATCCTCAACCGGCTGGCGTGAGCGGCTCGATGGCCCCGCGGCTGCACTACATCGGCGACGAGATCGGCGCCGCGGGCTGGCGCCTGGCCGGCGCCACGGTGCAGGTGCCGGCGGCCGGGCACGAGGCGCAGGCGCTGCAGGCCGCCTGCTCGCAGCACCCGGGCGGTGCCGCGCAGGCCGGCGGCGCGCTCGTGCTGCTGTCGGCGGCGGTGGCCGCGCGCATCGATGCCGCGGTGCTGCAGCCGGCGCTGGCCGCGCTGTCGCCGCTGCTGCTGGTGGTGCCCGACACCCAGGGCGATGAGCCGGCGCCCGACATCGCCGCGCGGCTGCGCAGGCAGCTCGGGCTGGACACATGAGCGCGCCGGGCCGCTCCCAAGCGCTCATACCGGAGCCCTTCAAGGGCGAAGGTACTCCAGTAAGCGCGCCGGGCCGCTCCCAAGTGCTCATACCGGAGCCCTTCAAGGGCGAAGGTACTCCAGTGAACGCTGCGGGTCGCGCCCCCTTTCTCGTCGCACCGCCCGTCGGGCCGCCCGTCGCGCCGCCCGCCGCGCCCCGCGCCGCGGCGCCCTGCGGCGTGGAGCTGCCGCGATGACGCTGGCCGCGCGCGCGCAGGCACTGCTCGCGCTGGTCGAGCACGAGCGTGCCCGGCAGTGCGCGGTGCTGCTCGACGAGGCGCAGCAAGCGGCCGGGCAGCAGCGTGCAGCCTCGCGCACCGAGGCCCGCCAGCGGCTGCGCGAGGCCTTCGCCGACGAACGCGCGCGCTGCGAGATGCGCCTGGCCGCGGCCCGCGCCGATCTGCGCACGCGCCAGCGCGCCCACGCACAGCGCCACCTGGAAGCCATGCTGGCGCTGGCGTGGCAGCGCCTGCCGCAGGTGCTGGTGCAGCGCTGGCAGGACCCGGCCACCCGCGCGGCGTGGGCCGCCGCCGCGTGGACCGGCGCCGCCCAGGCGCTGCCCGCGGGCCCCTGGCAGGTCACCCACGCACCGGGGTGGACCGAACCCGAGCGCCGCGGCGAGCAGGACTGCGCCGCGAGTGCCCAGCCCCCGCGGCAACTGCTCTTCGCCTGCGACAGCGCGCTGGGCGCCGGGCTGCGCGTTGCCGCCGGCGGCAACGTGCTCGACGCCACGCTGGCAGGCCTGCTGGCCGACCGCGCCGAGATCGGCGGGCAGCTCGTCGGCGCGCTGCAGGACGACGCGGCCGCCCCGCCGCGGGCCCAGCCATGAACCGCGCCCGCATCCACTGGATCAGCGGCCCCGTGCTGCGCGCGCGGGCCGAAGCCGGCGCCGCGTTCGCGATGCGCGAAGCGGTGCGCGTGGGACCACGCGCGCTGCTGGGTGAGGTGGTGCGGCTGCAAGGCGACGAGATCGCCGTGCAGGTGTATGAAGACACCACCGGCCTCGCCCCCGGCATGCGGCTGGAAGGCGACGGGTTGCCGCTGGCCATCCGCCTGGGGCCGGCGCTGCTGGGTCACATCTTCGATGGCCTGCTGCGGCCTCTGGCCGGGCTCGACACGGCGTTCGTCGATGCCGGCATGCGCCGCGGCGCCGCGCGCGAATTCGATTTCACGCCAGCGGTGAAGACGGGCGACACGCTCACCGCGGGGCAGGTGTTCGGCCAGGCGCGCGCGCCGCGCGCCGGCGAAAGCCAGGGAGAGGGCGACGGTCCCGGCGCTGCCGCCGCAAGCGCCGCGGGCATGGCGGGCGCCACGGACGGCGCCGCACGCCCGCAGCCCTGCCTGCTGCCGCCCGACGCCGCGGGGGTGGTGCTGCAAGTGGCCGCCGCCGGCCGCTACCCAGACTCGCAGCCGCTGTGCATGCTGCGCCAGTCCGACGGCAGCGAACGCCAGGTGGCGATGAGCCACGACTGGCCGGTGCGCGTGCCGCGGCCGGTGCGTGCGCGCCTGCCCGCCGGTGCGCCGCTGGTCACCGGCCAGCGGGTGCTCGACAGCCTGTTCCCGGTGGCGCTGGGCGGCAAGGCGGCCATCCCCGGCGGCTTCGGCACCGGCAAGACGGTGCTGCTGGAAGCGCTGGCCAAGGGCTCGCGCGCCGACGTCATCGTCTACCTCGGCTGCGGCGAACGCGGCAACGAACTGGCCGGCGTGCTCGAGGAGTTCCCGCAGCTGGTCGACCCGCGCACCGGCGGGCCGCTGATGCAGCGCACGGTGATCATCGCCAACACCTCGAACATGCCGGTGGCGGCGCGCGAGGCCAGCATCTACGCCGCGGTCACGGTGGCCGAGTACTTCCGCGACCAGGGCCTCGATGTGGCCTTGATGGCCGACAGCACCAGCCGCTGGGCCGAGGCGCTGCGCGAGGTGTCAGGCCGCTTCGGCGAGCTGCCGGGCGAAGGCGGCTACCCGGCGTACCTGGCATCGCGGCTGGCCGACTTCTACGAGCGCGCCGCGGTGGTGGAAACGCTGGGCGCCGGCCGCGGCTCGGTGACGCTGATCGGCGCCATCAGCCCGCCCTCGGGCGACCTGTCGGAACCTGTGACCAGCCACACCAAGCGTTATGTGCGCGCCTTCTGGACCCTGGACGCCAAGCGCGCGCAGGCCCGCTTCTACCCGGCGGTGCACCCGCTGCAAAGTTACGCCGAAGACGCGCGCGGCTTCGCCGGCTGGTGGGCGGCCGAGGGCAACGGCGAGTGGCTCACGCTGCGCAAACGCTTCCTCACGCTGCTCGATGAACAAGCCCGGCTCGAGCGCATGGCGCGCATCATCGGCAAGGACGCGCTGCCGCTGCGCCAGCAGCTGGCACTCGCCTCGGCCGAGCTGATCAACGACGCGTTCCTGCGCCAGTCGGCGTTCTCGGAGGTCGACCGCGTGTGCAGCCCGGCGCGGCAAGGCGCGATGATGCGGCTGGTCGCCAAGTTCATCGACCACGCCGAGGCGGCGGTGACCGCCGGCCTGCACCCGCAGCAGCTGGCCTCGATGAAGTCGCTGCGCGCGCTGCAGCGCATGGGCGAAGAGATCGCCGACGACCAGCTCGGGCGTTTCGCCGAGCTCGAAGCCGCGATGGACCGGGAATTCGCGGCGCTGGCGTCGCCGCAGGCCACCGCGGAGGCCGCCGATGCGACTGAGCGCTGAAGGCGTCGCCACGCGGCTCGAAGGGCCGCTGCTGTTCCTGCGCCGCACGCTGGAGGTCGGCCTGCACGACGCGGTGGAGGTGCGCGGCCCCGACGGCACGCCACGCCGCGGCCGCGTCACTGCGCTGGACGACGAGTACCTGACGGTCGAGGTGCTCGAATCCACCGCCGGCCTCACGCTGGGGGGCACCGCGGTGCGCTTCCTCGGCGAGCCGCCGGTGTTCGGGCTCGCGCCAGGCATCCTCGGCCGGGTCTTCAACGGCGTGGGCCAGGTCATCGACGGCGGGCCACCGATCGCCGCGCGCACGCGCACGCGCATCGACGGCGCGCCGATCAACCCGGTGGCCCGTGCCGGCCCGCGCGACTTCATCGAGACCGGCGTCAGCACGCTGGACCTGATGAACAGCCTCGTGCGCGGCCAGAAGCTGCCGATCTTCAGCGGCGGCGGGCTGCCGCACGACCGGCTGGCCGCCGAGATCGCGCAGCACGCGCGCCTGAGGCCGCGCCCCGAAGATGCGCGGCAAGGCCCGCCCGCCGTGGATTCGCACCCGGCGGGCCGCGGCAGCCACCCGGCCGAGGGCGCGCCGGACGAGTTCGCCATCGTCTTTGCCGGCATCGGCCTGCCCTACGACAGCGCCGAGTTCTTCCGCCGCAGCCTGGAAGCCAGCGGCGCGCTGGAACGCACCGCGCTGTTCCTCAACCTGGCCAGCGACAGCTCGACGCAGCGGCTGCTCACGCCGCGCTTCGCGCTCACCGCCGCGGAGTACCTGGCCTTCGACTGCGGCATGCACGTGCTGGCCATCCTCACCGACATGACCAACTACGCCGAGGCGCTGCGCGAGGTGTCTTCGAGCAAGGGCGAGATCCCCAGCCGCAAGGGCTTTCCGGGCTACCTGTACTCCGACCTCGCGACGCTGTTCGAGCGCGCCGGCACGCTGCGCGCGGGCTACGGCGCCGGCGGCACGCTGACGCAGCTGTCGATCCTCACCATGCCGGCCGACGACATCAGCCACCCGATCCCGGACCTCACCGGCTACATCACCGAGGGCCAGATCGTGCTCTCGCGCGAGCTCGACCGGCGCGGCATCTACCCGCCGGTGGACGTGCTGCCCAGTCTGTCGCGGCTGATGAAGGATGGCACCGGGGGTCGTTACACCCACCCTGACCACCCCGCCCTGTCGAGCCAGCTCTACGCGGCCTACGCCCGCGCCGTGCAGGCCCGCGTGCTGGCCAGCGTGGTGGGCGAAGAGGGGTTGGCGGCCACCGACCGGCAGTACCTGGCCTTCGGCGCGGCGTTCGAGTCGCAACTCGTGCACCAGGACACGCCGCGCACGCTGGACGAGAGCATGGCGCTGGGCTGGCGGCTGCTGGCCGGGCTGCCGCGCAGCGAGCTGGCGCGCCTGTCCGATGCGCAGATCGCGGCCCACCTGCACGCGGCTGCCGCGCCATGACGACGCTGAACCCGACCCGCGCGGCGCTGCTGGAGCTGCACGACGAGCGCCACACGATGCGCGAGGGCCATGTCTTCCTCGACGAGAAATGCCTGCTGCTGGCCGGCGAGATGCTGCGCCAGCTGCAGCAGCACGCCGGCTTGCAGGCCCGGCTGGCGCAGGTGAACGAAGAGGCGCTGAAGGCCTTGCACGCCGCGGTCGCGCGCCACGGCCTGCAAGGGTTGCAGGTGCAGCCGGCCGGCATACTGGCCGGCGTGAGCCTGGCGGTGCAGGCCAGCTCGCTGATGGGCGTGCCGCTGCAGCAGGCACGATGGGAGGCCCCCGGGCGCTCCGCAGCAGCCGGGGCGCAGGCCGCGGCGCCGGACCACGAGGCGGAGCCCGCCGGCCTGGCCGCCTCGCCGGAGTGGCGCGCCTGCCGCCGCGCGTTTGCTGCGCTGGCCGCGGTGGCCGCCCCGCTGGCCGCGGTGAGCGGCAACCTCGAGCGGCTGTCGCAGGAGTACCGCCGCTCGGTGCGCCGCGCGCGCGCCTTGCAGGACGTGCTGTTGCCGGCGCTGGAGCGTGACATCGCCGAGATCACCACGCGCATCGAGGAACTCGAGCAGCAGGACGCCATCGCGATGCGCCGGCCGGCCCTGCAGGCTGCGCGCGAGGCGGGCTGAAGCCACCATGCACCGACCGGCCGCATCCGCCGCCGCCGCAGAATCCCGGACATGCCGATGCACGTGCACCGCACCGCGCTGGTGGCCCACCCGGCCGGGCACCTCTTCGCCCTCATCGAAGCCGTGGAGCATTACCCGGCGTTCCTGCCGTGGTGCCGCGCGGTGCAGGTGCTGGAGCGCAGCGACGAAGTGGTGGCCGCGCGGCTCGAGCTGGCCTGGGCCGGGCTGCGTTTGGGCATCGCCACGCGCAACCCCAAGCGCGCGCCCACCTGGATGGCCATCACGCTGCAGGAAGGCCCGTTCCGCCACTTCAGCGGCCAGTGGCAGCTCACGCCCTTGGCCGAGTGGGGCTGCCGCGTCGAGTTTTCGCTCGACTACGAGTTCGACACCGCGCTCATCGGCAGCATCGCCACGCCGCTGTTCGACAAGGCGGTCAACAGCCTCGTCGATGCCTTCGTGCGCCGGGCCGACGCCATGCTGCCGGCGCCGGCCCCGGTCACTCCATCCGCAACCCCCGCACCCGCGCCGGCGCCCACGCCGCCCCCGAGCTGACTCCTTCTCGCCACCCTGCCCAGGAGAAACACCATGAGCCCCGCCACCGCCCACGAACTGCTGCACGGTTCCGTGCTCACCACCGAACTCAGCGAGGCCCAGTGCCAGGCGCTCGCCGCGCTGATGACGCCGCGCCAGCTGGCCGACGGCGAGGTGCTGGTGCCCGAAGGCACCGCCGACAGCCACCTGTACCTGCTGGCCGCCGGCACGGTGGCGGTGGCGCGCGCCGCCGGCACCCCCGAGGAGGTGCAGCTGTTCACCCTCGCTCGCGGCGACACGATCGGCGAGCTGAGCTTCCTTGACGACAACGTGCACTACGCCAGCGTCGTGGCGCGCGGCCCGTGCACGGTGCTGGGGCTCGCGCGCTCGAGGTTCGAGTCGCTGCTGGACACCGACCCGCACCTGCTGTACCGGGTGATGCGCGCCATCGTGCGCCGCGTGCACCAGCAGCAGCATCGCCTGGCGGCCCAGTCGGCCGAGCTGGCCAACTACGTGTACAAGCAGCACGGGCGGTACTGAGCGCCCTCGCTGCGCCACGCCGGCCCGGGCACGGCGTCAATCGGGTGTGGCCCGAGCCGCACCGCGCCGCCGATTTGATCCAGCACGGGGCCGCCGGCGCGGCGCCCTCGCACAATCGGCCGGCCGGGGCACGTTGGCTCCCCCCGGGTGGGCGGGGCCGCCCCGCCCACCCGGCCAGCACACAGGATCGTCGAATGAATGTCGAACAGGGCACGGGCAGCAACTTGCGCGGCGCGGTGCGCCACGGCTCGGTGGCCGCGTGGATGGCGGCCATCCGGCCGCGCACGCTGCTGGTGGCGCTCAGCCCCGTGCTGGTGGGCGCGGCGCTCGGCTGGCACCGCACCGGTCAGCTCGACTGGCCGGTGGCGGCCATCGTGCTGGCCGCGTCGTTGCTGGTGCAGATCGTCACCAACCTGCAGAACGACGTCGGCTACACCGCCCGCGGCGCCGAGGCCGGCGGCACGCGCATCGGCCTGCCGCGCGCCACGGCGCTGGGCTGGCTGCGCGTGCGCAGCGTTCGCCTGGCCATCGTCGGCGTGGCGCTGGCGGCCACGGCGCTGGGCCTGGCGCTGGTGGCGCTGCGCGGCTGGCCGGTGCTGGCCATCGGCGTGTGTTCGCTGGCCGCGGCGCTGGCCTACATGGGCGGCCCGAAGCCGATCGCCTACACGCCGTTCGGTGAACTCACCGTGTTCGTCTTCTTCGGCCTGGTGGCGGTGATGGGCACCGACTGGGTGCTCACCGAAAGCGTGGGCGCGGCCACCGCGGTGGCCTCGGTGGCCATCGGCGCCATCGCCGCCGCCGCGCTGGCGGTGAACAACCAGCGCGACATCGCGCACGACGCGCTGGTCGGGCGGCGCACGTTTCCGGTCACCTTCGGCGCCGCCGCGGGGCAGCGCCTGTACACCTTGCTGCTGCTCGGGCCTTTCGCGCTGGCGCCGGTGATGGCGCTGCTGGCCGGGCCGATGATGCTGCTGCCGCTGCTGCTGCTGCCCGCTGCCTGGGCGCTGCGGCGCGAGTTCATCGGCTGCCCGCCAGGGCTGGCGTTCAACGCCGTGCTGTTCCGCACCTTCCGGCTCGAACTGGTCTATGCGGTGCTGCTGGCCTCGGGCGCGGTGCTCGGGCGGCTGTGGGGGGGCTGAACATGGCGCAGGGCATCTCGAACACGCTGATGCTGCCCGGGCTGGCCGGCACCGCGGCTGGCGACGCCACTGCCATCGCCGGCAACACCAACACGCGCCGGCACTGGCTGGCGCGGGCCGCCGCGGCCACCGGCATGGCGGTGGGTGGCGGCACGCTCGGGTGGGCCGGCGCACCGGCGCGCGCGCAGCAGGCTGCGCGCTTTCCGCAGCGCAGCGTGCGCGTCGTCGTGCCCTACGGCGTGGGCGTGGGCCCCGACGTGGTGATGCGCGCGGTGGCCGAGGTGCTGCAGCGGCAGTGGAAGCAGCCGGTGATCATCGACAACAAGCCCGGCGCCTCGGGCATCGTGGCCTTCGGCGACGTGCGGCGCACCGCGCCCGACGGCTACACCCTGTACCTGGCCGACACGGCGACGATGTGCGTGAACCCGTTGCTGCACGACACGCTGCCGTACGACCCGGCGCGCGACCTGGTGCCGCTGACGCTGCTGTTCCGCGCCACCTTTCTGGTGCTGGTGGGTGGCGGCAGTCGCTTCCAGACCGCGCCGCAACTGCTGGAAGCCGCCCGCCGCGAGCCCGGGCGGGTGAGCTACGCGTCGCTGGGCAATGGCCACGCCAGCCAAGTCGCCATCGAGACCCTGGCGCGCGCCGCCGGGGTGCGCATGCTGCACGTGCCGTTCAAGGACGTGGGGGCGCTGTTCACCGCGGTGGCCGCGGGCGACGTCGACTTCACCGCCTTCAGCTACAACACCGCGGCCGGGCTGCTGCAGCGCGGCCGGCTGCGCGCGCTGGCCGTCGCCGCGCGCACGCGCATCAAGGACGACCCCTCGCTGCCGACGCTGGCCGAAGCCGGCGCACCCGACGTGGAGATGCGCCCCTGGGCCGGCCTGGTGGCGGTGGCCGGCACGCCGCCGGCGCTGCTGGAGCAACTGCACCACGAGCTGACCGCCGCCATCGAGCACCCGGACGTGCGCGAGCGCATCGCGCCACTGGGCTTCGAGCTCGAGCCGTCCACGCCGCAGCAGCTGCGCGAGCGCGTGGAGACCGACCTCGCGCGCTATGCGCCGCTGGTGCGCGAGGGGCGGGTGCAGAAGATCTGAACGTCCTTCGGTGCGTGGCGCCGCAGCGGGGCCGCCCGCGCTTGACGCAGCGCAGCCCGCGCGGGGGTGGCCGCACCGAAGATGTCGGCATGGATCCGTTGGCCGCGCCACCCATCTCGGCTGCCGCAGCGCGGCGGGCCGCCCGCATGGCCACGGCGCGCCTGCAGCGCGAAGCGCGCACGATGGAGGTCATGCTGCACCTGTACTGCGATGACCACCACGCGCCGCAACCCAGGCGCAGCCTGTGCGAGCCATGCGCGGCGCTGCACGAGTACGCGCGCAAGCGGCTGGCCGGCTGCCCCTACGGACCCGACAAGCCCACCTGCGCCAATTGCGTCATCCACTGCTACGGCCCGCGCCAGCGCGAGGCCGTGCGCCAGGTGATGCGCTACGCCGGGCCGCGCATGCTGCTGCGGCACCCGGTGCTGGCGCTGGCCCATCTGCTCGACGGGCGACGGCCCGCGCCGCCCAAGCCACGCGGCGGCGTCACTTCGGGGCGGCCGGCGTCGCCCGATGGGGGCGGGAGGGTGTGAGCCTCACGCCTGAGGCTGGCAGCTGCTGATTCGGGCGCTGGTGGCGCGCCAACGACACCGGTTCCATGAACACGGCGGCGCATGCAGGTCGGCGGCGAGCAGAGGTCCGGCCCGAAGCGCAGCGCCGCGCGGGACGCGAGGCACGGCGTCGCCGGCGGGCTGCGCCCGCCGCCGATGACGGCCGACGGATACACCGTCGGCCTACCCGGCTTGCAAGCAAGCCGGGCCCCCTGCGCGGCGCGCCGGGGCGCCGCTCGCAGCCCGCGCGGCGGGGCGCTTCGGGCCAGACCTCTGCAGCAACCAACGGTGGCATTCGAAGGCGTGGCGTGCC
>JAEUPD010000225.1 GCA_016788525.1 Rubrivivax sp. | reverse complement strand
GACTGCGGCCGCGGCACCTTCACGCACCGCCACGCCGTGCTGCACGACCAGAACCGCGAGAAGTGGGACACCGGCACCTACATCCCGCTGCAGAACGTGGCCGACGGCCAGGCGCCGTTCGTCGTCATCGACTCCATCCTCTCCGAGGAGGCGGTGCTCGGCTTCGAGTACGGCTACGCCAGCGCCGAGCCGAACACGCTGGTCATCTGGGAGGCCCAGTTCGGCGACTTCGTCAACGGCGCGCAGGTGGTGATCGACCAGTTCATCGCCAGCGGTGAAGTGAAGTGGGGCCGCGTCAACGGCCTCACGCTGATGCTGCCGCACGGCTACGAAGGCCAAGGCCCCGAGCACAGCAGCGCGCGGCTGGAGCGCTTCATGCAGCTGGCGGCCGACAACAACATGCAAGTCGTGCAGCCGACCTCGGCCAGCCAGATCTTCCATTTGCTCCGGCGCCAGATGGTGCGGCAGTTCAGGAAGCCGCTGATCATCTTCACGCCCAAGAGTCTGTTGCGGGCCAAGGACGCCACCTCGCCGCTTACCGAGTTCACCAAGGGCGAGTTCCGCACCGTGATCGGCCCTCAGCGCAAGGAAGTCGAGGGTGACAGCGTCAAGCGCGTCATCGCCTGCTCTGGCAAGGTGGCCTACGACCTCATCCGCAAGCGCGACGAGAAGAAGGCCTGGGACGTGGCCATCGTGCGCGTCGAGCAGCTGTACCCGTTCCCGCACAAGGCGTTCGCCGCCGAGATGAAGCGCTTCCCCGATGCCACCGAGGTGGTGTGGTGCCAGGACGAACCGCAGAACCAGGGCGCGTGGTTCTTCATCCAGCATCAGATCCACGAGAACATGCTCGAAGGGCAGAAGCTCGGTTATGCCGGGCGGCCACCGTCGGCTTCACCGGCGGTGGGCTACTCGCACCTGCACGTGGAGCAGCAGAAGGCGCTGCTCGACCAGGCCTTCGGCAAGCTCAAGGGCTTTGTGTTGACGAAGTAGCCGCGCGAAGGCCTGGTGCCCGCGGGGCGCCGGGCACGCCCCGTCCACCGGCTCCGTGCCCTGCCGCGCGGCTCGTCGCCCGGGCCCCGAACGAACGTACACCTCCTCAAGAATCATCATGGCCATCGTTGAAGTCAAGGTTCCGCAACTGTCCGAGTCGGTTGCCGAAGCGACCCTGTTGCAGTGGAAGAAGCAGCCCGGCGAAGCCGTGGCCATGGACGAGATCCTCATCGAGATCGAGACCGACAAGGTGGTGCTCGAAGTGCCCGCGCCCACCGCAGGTGTGCTCGCAGAGCATGTGGTGGCCAGTGGCGGCAGCGTCGTCAGCGACCAGGTGATCGCGAAGATCGACACCGAAGGCAAGGCCGGCGCCGCGGCGCCGGCGCCCGCGGCGGCGACGCAAGCTGTGGCCGCGTCGGCTGCCGGTGCCGGCAAGGCCGGCGTGGCGATGCCCGCGGCGGCCAAGCTGATGGCCGACAACAACCTCGCGCCCGGCAGCGTGGCCGGCACCGGCAAGGACGGCCGTGTCACCAAGGGTGACGTGCTCGGCGCAGTCGCGGCGGGCTCGACTGCACCGGCCAGGCCGCCGGTCGCACCCACTGCGCCTGCCGCAGTGATGCCTGCGGCGCCTGCAGCGGCGAAGGCGCTGCCGGCGGTGGCGGCGCCCGTGAGCATGAACCTGGGCGACCGCCCCGAGCAGCGCGTGCCGATGAGCCGCCTGCGCGCACGGGTGGCCGAGCGGCTGCTGCAAAGCCAGTCGACCAACGCCATCCTCACCACCTTCAACGAGGTCAACATGGCCCCGCTGATGGAGATGCGCAAGAGGTTCCAGGAGAAGTTCGAGAAGGAGCAGGGCGTCAAGCTCGGCTTCATGAGCTTCTTCGTCAAGGCGGCCGTGGCGGCACTGAAGAAGTACCCGGTGCTCAACGCCAGCGTCGACGGCACCGACATCGTCTACCACGGCTACTTCGACATCGGCATCGCGGTCGGCTCGCCGCGTGGCCTGGTGGTGCCCATCCTGCGCAATGCCGACCAGATGAGCTTCGCCGACATCGAGAAGAAGATTGCCGAGTACGGTGTCAAGGCGCGCGACGGCAAGCTGTCGATCGAGGAACTCTCGGGCGGCACCTTCTCCCTCAGCAACGGTGGCGTGTTCGGCTCGATGCTCAGCACGCCCATCATCAACCCGCCGCAGAGCGCCATCCTCGGCGTGCACGCCACCAAGGACCGTGCCGTCGTCGAGAACGGCCAGGTCGTCGTGCGGCCGATCAACTACCTGGCGATGAGCTATGACCACCGCATCATCGACGGGCGCGAGGCGGTGCTCGGCCTGGTGACGATGAAGGAAGCGCTGGAAGACCCCGCGCGCCTGCTGTTCGATATCTGAGGCAGGGCACCGGCATGGCTTCCAAGCAATTCGACGTCGTCGTCATCGGCGGCGGCCCCGGCGGCTACATCGCGGCCATCCGCGCCGCGCAGCTGGGCTTCAACACCGCCTGCATCGACGAGTGGAAGAACGACAAGGGCGGCCCGGCGCCGGGCGGCACCTGCACAAACGTGGGCTGCATCCCGAGCAAGGCACTCTTGCAGAGCAGCGAGCACTATGAGCACGCCGCCAGGCACTTCGGCGAGCACGGCATCGGCCTCAAGGACCTGAGCATCGACGTCAAGAAGATGCTGGCCCGCAAGGACACCGTCGTGAAGCAGAACAACGACGGCATCCTGTATCTCTTCAAGAAGAACAAGGTCAGCTTCTTCCACGGCCGCGGCTCGTTCGTGAAGGCGGTGGAGGGCGGCTGGGAGGTGGCCGTGGCGGGCGCCGCCAACGAGGCGCTCGTGGGCAGGCAGGTAATCGTGGCCACGGGCTCGAGTGCGCGGGCGCTGCCCGGCGCGGCCTTCGACGAGGAGACGGTCCTCAGCAACGACGGCGCGCTGCGCATCGGTGCCGTGCCGAAGAAGCTCGGCCTCATCGGCAGCGGCGTCATCGGCCTGGAGATGGGCTCGGTGTGGCGGCGCCTGGGCGCCGAGGTCACGGTGCTGGAAGCGCTGCCAACGTTTCTGGGCGCGGTGGACGAGCAGATCGCCAAGGAGGCGCACAAGGCCTTTACCCGGCAGGGCCTGAAGATCGAGCTCGGCGTGAAGGTCGGCGAGATCAAGACCGACAAGAAGGGCGTGTCGGTGACGTACACCGACGCCAAGGGCGCCGCACAGACGCTGGCTGCGGACAAGCTCATCGTCAGCATCGGCCGCGTGCCCAACACGACCGGGCTGAATGCAGGGGCCGTGGGCCTGAAGCTCGACGAGCGCGGTGCCATCGTCGTCGACGCCGAGTGCCGCACCAACCTGCCGGGCGTGTGGGCGGTGGGCGACGTAGTGCGCGGCCCGATGCTCGCGCACAAGGCCGAAGAGGAAGGTGTGGCCGTGGCCGAGTGCATCGCCGGCCAGCATGGGCACGTCAACTTCAACACCATCCCCTGGGTCATCTACACGAGCCCGGAGATCGCCTGGGTCGGCGAGACCGAGCAGCAGCTCAAGGCACGCGGCGCGGCCTACAAGGCGGGCACGTTCCCGTTCATGGCCAACGGGCGCGCGCGGGCGCTGGGCGACACCACGGGCATGGTCAAGTTCCTGGCCGATGCCAAGACCGACGAGATCCTCGGCGTGCACATCGTCGGGCCGATGGCCAGCGAGCTGATCGCCGAGGCCGTGGTGGCGATGGAGTTCAAGGCCAGCAGCGAGGACATCGCGCGCATCTGCCACGCGCACCCCTCGCTGAGCGAGGCGACGAAAGAGGCCGCGCTGGCGGTGGACAAGCGGACCTTGAACTTCTGAGCACGGCGCGCGGCCCGATATGGGAGTGCGCCAGCTCTACGAGGCGACGCTCGCCGAGCGCGGCTACCGAAGCGACGCTGCGCAGCGCTCGGCCATTGCTTCGCTCGAGCGCTGCGAGAACGAGTGGATCGCCTACAAGGCGCGCCGCGGAAATGCGGTGACCAAGCTGCTCGTGCGCCCGCCGATTCCGCGCGGTGTGTACATGTGGGGTGGCGTCGGGCGGGGGAAGAGCTTCCTGATGGACTGCTTCTTCCAGAGCGTGCCGCTGACCCGCAAGACGCGCTTGCACTTCCACGAGTTCATGCGCGAAGTGCATCGCGAGCTGCAGGAGCTCAAGGGCACGGTGAATCCGCTGGAGGAGCTCGGCAAGCGCATGGCGCGGCGGTTCCGGCTGATCTGCTTCGACGAGTTCCACGTCGCCGATGTCACCGATGCGATGATCCTGCACCGGCTGCTCGAGGCGCTGTACGCCAACCGCGTGAGCATCGTGACGACGTCGAACTTCCGCCCCGACGGGCTGTATCCCAACGGCCTGCACCGCGATCGCATCCTGCCGGCCATCGAGCTGCTCCAGGCGAAGATGGAGGTCATCAACGTCGACGCCGGCAAGGACTACCGGCAGATCGCGCTGGGCCACGTGCGCATGTATCACACGCCGCTGGGCGCGGCGGCGGACGAGGCGTTTCGTTGCGCCTTCGACGAACTCGCCGAGGCCCGTGACGAGGACCCTTTGCTGCACATCGAGCACCGGGAGATCCGCAGCCTGCGCCGGGCGGGCGGCGTGGTGTGGTTCGACTTCAAGACGCTGTGTGGCGGCCCGCGTTCGCAGAACGACTACCTCGAACTGGCCGCCCGCTTCCACACGGTGATGCTCTCGGGCGTGCCGCAGATGAGCCCCAGGCTGGCCAGTGAAGCGCGGCGGTTCACCTGGCTGGTCGATGTGCTGTACGACCGCCGCGTCAAGCTCATGGTTTCGGCCGAGGTGCCCGCCGAGCAGCTGTATGCCGAGGGGCCGCTGGCGCACGAGTTCCCGCGCACCGTGTCGCGGCTGGCCGAGATGCAATCGCCTCAGTTCCTGGCGCTTGCGCGGCGCGAGGTGGATACGACGCTGACATGAGCGCGCGCCGGCCGCTGACCAAGACGCATCAAGGCATCGGGCGCGCGCCGGGTTGGCTGCTGTGGGCCGTGGTTGCGGCACTCGCGCCGGGCATTGCCCAGGCCCAGCCTGCAGCCGCGGTGTCGGCGGCGGCCAGCGGTGCCGCGATGTCCGACACGGCTGTGCCCGGCACTTCGCGGGCATCGGCAGCCGAACGCGCCGCGCTCGCGCAGCAGCGGCGCCGGCTGATGAAGGAGCTGGCCGACGAGGAGGCGGCCTGCGCGCAGAGGTTTGCCACCACGGCTTGCCAGGACGACGTGAGGCGCCGACGCCGCGATTCGCTGGGCCCGCTGCGCGAGCGCGAGTTGCAGCTGGAGGCGGCCGAGCGTCGGGCACGGGCCGAGGAGCGGCGGCGCGCCGTTGCGGCCCGACAGGCCGCCACATCCTCTGGCGTGGCGCCTGGCGTCGCCGGCCAGGACGCCACCGGCACGCCTTCCCAGGCCACGGGGGCGGCTCCGAGGGCCACGGCGGCCCCCGCGTCGTCGGGCGGTGCGACGGGTGCCGGGCCGGGCCGGGCGGGATCGGCCGCCGGCTCAGCCGAGTTGCGCGTGAGGCGCCCGCTCACGGGCGGCGCCCAAGCGGCCAGCGCGCCAGGACGGCCCGCATCGGCTACCGCCGCGATGCTCCGCGAGCGCGAAGCCGAGGCGGCACAGCGCGTGCGCGAGGCCGAACGGCGCCGCGAACAGGCGGAGGACGCGCGCGCCCGGATAGAGCGCCGCCGGGCTGAACGCGAGGCTGCCGGCAAGCGCAATGAGCCGCTGCCGGTGCTGCCGGGCGCTTCGGGCCCGCCGCGCTGACGGCGGGTGAAGCCCGCCCGCTGCCGCAGCCCGCCGGCCACTGGCCGCCTTGGCGAGCCGCGCGCCGGCCCGGCACCGGGCCGGCGTCAGGTCGCCCGCGGTGCCCCCGCCGGCGCAGCCGGGCGCTCCGGGCGCAGCGGGTCGATGCGCGCCAGCGCCACCGAGAGGTTGTCGCCGCCGCCGCGGGCGCGCTGCCGTGCCTTGGTGACCAGCATCTCGCTGGCCTCGCGCGGCGGCAGCGCGTGCACGATGGCACCGATCTCCTTCGGGGTGAAGTAGTGCCACAGGCCGTCTGAGCAGGCGAGCACGGTGTCGCCGAACTCCAGCCGGTCGATGTGCCACAGCGTCACCGGTGGGTCGGCCTGGGTGCCCAGACAGCCGGTCAGCAGGTTGGCCTGCGGGTGCGTGTTGGCGGCTTCCTCGCTGATCTTGCCTTCGTCGATGAGGCGCTGCACGAAGCTGTGATCGATGGTGCGCTTCATCATCTCGGCCCCGCGGTAGTGGTACACGCGCGAGTCCCCGGCATGCACGATGTCGCAGCTGAGGTTGGGGCTGATGCAGAAGGCGGCCACCGTGCTGTGCGGCTCCTCCTCCGAGGTGATGGCGGTGAGCTTGATCATCAGGTGCGACTCGAGCACCAGCTGGCGCAGCATCTCGGCCGGGTCGTCGGACAGCGGCGCGAAGCGCTCGAAGACCTGGTGGCCGGTCAGCAGCACCTGGTCGGCGGCCTTGCGCCCGCCGCTCTTGCCGCCCATGCCGTCGGCGACGATGGCCAGCACCGAGCCCTGGATCTTCGGGTGGCCGATCACGTCCACCTGGTCCTGCTGGTAGGCGCGGTCGCCGCGGTGCAGGCCCGTGGCCGCGCTGAAGCGGAAGTTGACGGCGGCGACGGCAGAGGCCATGCGGTCGAATATAAACTGCCGGCACCCCGCGCCGCGCCCGAGTGCGCCCGGGGTGAGCGGCCCCGAAAAGACAGGAGCGTGACGTCATGGACCAGAACCTGCATTCGCCCGAACGCCGCCTCATCGAGTTGCGCATGGAGCATGCCGATCTCGACGAGCTGATCGACCGCAATGCCGAGGACGACCACCACCCGGGGGATGAGCTGGCCCTGCGGCGCATGAAGAAGCGGCGGCTGCTGCTGCGCGACGAGATCGCGCGGCTGGAAGCGCAGATCGCGCCGCCGCAGCCAGCCTGATGCAGCGCGAGGCGGCCGGGGCCGAGCTGCCGGCCGGGCCGCCCGAGTCAGGCACGCCGGGCTCGCTGGCGGCCGAGGTGGCGCGCGCCTTCGCCGCCGACGGGCCCCTGGCCGCAGCCGACCCGCTGTTCCTGCCGCGGCAAGCGCAGGACGAACTGGCACGCGCCATTGCCCACGCCGTCGAACGCCGCGAACCGCTGGTGGCCGAGGCCGGCACCGGCGTCGGCAAGACCTTCGCGTACCTGGTGCCGCTGCTGCTCTCGGGCCGCCGTGCGCTGGTCAGCACGGCCACCAAGAGCCTGCAGGACCAGCTCTTCCTGCGCGATCTGCCGCGGCTGGTGCAGCAGCTTGGCGTGCCCGTGCGGCGCGCCCTGCTCAAGGGCCGGGCCAGCTACCTGTGCCGCCATCGCCTGCAGCAGGCGCAGGCCGACGCGCACCTGCCGGACCGATTCGCCGTGCGTGCGCTGCAGCGCGTGATCGCCTGGTCGGCCACCACCCGCACGGGTGACATGGCTGAAGTGGAAGGGCTGGACGAGCGCTCGCCGGTGATCCCGCTGGTCACCTCCACGCGCGACAACTGCCTGGGGCTGGAGTGCCCGCAGTACCGCGACTGCCACGTCGTGCAGGCACGGCGCGAAGCGATGGCCGCCGACCTGGTGGTCGTCAACCACCACCTGTTCTTCGCCGACCTGGCGCTGCGCGACAGCGGCGTGGCCGAGCTGCTGCCCACCGTGGAAGCCGCGGTCTTCGACGAGGCGCACCAGCTGGTCGAGGCCGGTGTGCAGTTCCTCGGCACCACGCTGGCCACCGGGCAGGCCGTCGATCTCGGCCGCGACGTGCTGGCCCACGGCCTGAAGCACGCGCGCGGGCTGCAGCCCTGGGCCGAATTGGCCGGTGCCATCGACAAGGCCGCGCGCGACCTGCGGCTGGCCTGCGCCGGCGCGCTGCGCGAGGTGCGCGGCATCCTCAAGCTGCGCTGGGAGGAGCGCGCCGCCGATGATGCGCTCGCGCCGCCGCTGGACGCGCTGGCCGCGGCCGCCGAGGCCGCCTTGCCTGCGCTCACGGCCGTGGCCGACGCGGCGCCCGACTTCGCCCGGCTGGCCGAACGCTGCCAGGGGCTGGCCGGGCTGGCCCGGCGCTTCGAAGAGGAAGCTCCGGCAGGCCGGGTGCGCTGGATCGACCTCTCACCGCAGCAGGCGCGGCTGGTGGAGTCGCCGCTGGACATCCGCGCCATGATGACCGAGCAGCGCAGCGGCCCGCCCAAGGCCTGGGTCTTCACCTCGGCCACGCTGGGGGCCGACGAGAGCCTGGCCTGGTTCACGGCGCAGACCGGGCTGGAGGACGCCCGCCGCCTGGTCGTCGGCAGCCCATTCGACTACCCGCACCACGCCCGGGTGTGGGTGCCGATGCCTTTCCCGAAGCCCAACGAACCGTCGCACCCCGCCCGCGTGGGCGCCCTGGCGGCGCGCTGCGCGTTGACGCTGCAGGGGCGCACCTTCGTGCTGACCACCACGTTGCGCGTGTTGCCCCTGGTGGCCGAGGCGCTGCGCGCCGCGGCGCCGGAGCTGCGCGTGCTGGTGCAGGGCAGCGAACCGCGCCGAGCGCTGCTGCAACGCTACGGCGACGGGCGCGGTGCGGTGCTGGCGGGCTCGGCCTCGTTCTGGGAGGGCATCGACATGCCTGGTGACGCGCTGCAGTGCGTGCTGATCGACAAGCTGCCGTTTCCGCCACCGAACGACCCGCTGGTCGAGGCACGCGTGCGGCAGCTGCGCGCACGCGGCGGTGACCCCTTCGGCGAGTACTTTGTGGCCGAAGCGGCGGTGTCGCTCAAGCAGGGGGCAGGCCGGCTGATCCGAACCGAGACCGACCGTGGCCTGCTGGTGCTGTGCGACCCGCGCCTGCGCCAGATGGGCTACGGCCGGCGGCTGCTGAGGGCGCTGCCGCCGATGGGAACGCTGGCCGGCGAGGATGAGGCGATGGCCTGGCTTGGCAACCTGGCTGCCGGGCACTGACCCGGTTGGTCGAGCCGGCCGGGCGCCGGGCGAGGCGGCCGCGCCCGGGGGCTCACCAGATCTGCCACCAGGGCCGGTCGTAGGCGTTCAGGCCTTCGGTGAGGTACGCGCTTTGCGGGTAGTTCCGGCGCAGCACCCGCTCGGCCGAGGCACGCAGCGCCGCCAGCTGCAGCTTGTCGTAGCTGGCCATCATCAGGTACAGCGCTTCCTCGGCGGCAGGGGCGTGCGGATACTCGGCCACCGCGTGCTGTGCCCGGTTGGCGGCCGCCACGTAGGCCCCGCGCCGGAAGTAGTAGCGCGCCACATGCACCTCGTACTCGGCCAGCGAGTTGAGGATGTAGTTCATGCGCAGCCTGGCGTCGGGCGTGTACCGGCTCTGCGGGAACTGCTCAACCAGCTGCTTGAAGCCCTGCCACGCATCGCGTGCCGCGCGCTGGTCTCGCTCCGACAGCTTCTGCCCGGCCACCGCGCCGAGCAGGCCGAGGTCCTCGTTGAAGTTGATCATGCCGCGCAGGTACAACGCATAGTCCAGCGCCGGGCTCGAGGGGTTCAGCTTGATGAAGCGCTCGATCGTGCTCAGCGCCGAGGCCCGCTCGGCGGCCTTCCACTGCACGTAGGCGAGGTCGAGCTGGGCCTGCTGCGCCAGCAGGGTGCCGGCGGCCAGGCCTTCGACCCGCTCGAGCGTCTTGGTGGCGCGGTCGTAGGCGCCGGTCTCCATGTCGTCGCGGGCCTCCCGATACAATCGATCCGCCGCGATGTCGGGGCTTTCGTTCTTCGGCGGCGAGCTGCAGCCCGCGAGCGCGCAGGCCGCTGCGGCCAGCCACGTGGCCGCCGCCTTGCGCAGCCGGGTCGTGCTGAGGATTGGCGAGACGTTGCTGGTCAAGGAAGGCGCTCGTGGAACCAAAGGGCGCGGATCATAGCAACGACCCCTCCATCACCGCCCACGGCCCAAGCGGCCGGCGATCACCGAACCGGCAGCGTCGCCATGGGGGGTTTCGGCCCAGGGCCACTCGAGGCCGCCCGGCTCGATGCCGAGGCCACGCCCGATGACGACGGCGGTCCCATCGAGTCGCGCAGCGCCCTGGTGGAACCGAGCCAGCACGGCCAGCGCCTCGACAAGGTTCTCGTGACCCTCGCCCCCGAGTTTTCGCGCAGCCACCTGCAGGTGCTTGTGGAAGGCGGGCACGCGCGCGTCATGGGCGTGGCGGTTCGCACGCCCGCGCGCCGCATGCGCGCAGGCGAGGCGGTGGCGATCGATCTGGTGCCCACGCAGGAGAGCCGGGCCTTCCGGCCACAGACCGGCATCCTGCAACCGGAGCACATCGCCTTCGAGGACGAGCATCTGCTGGTGGTGCTCAAGCCCGCGGGGTTGGTTGTGCATCCGGCGGCAGGGAACTGGTCCGGCACGCTGCTCAACGGCCTGCTGGCCCATCGTGCCGAAACGGCTTCGCTGCCCCGGGCTGGCATCGTTCACCGTCTGGACAAGGACACCTCGGGCCTCATGCTGGTGGGCAAGACGTTGCCGGCGGTCACCGCGCTCGTACGCGCCATCGCCGCGCGCACGGTGCAGCGGCGGTACTTGGCGCTGGCCTGGGGCGACGTGCCGGCGCAGCGGCAGATCGACGCGCCGATCGGCCGCGACCCGCGGTCGCGCCTGCGCATGGCCGTGGTCTCGCCTGCCCATGGGGGGCGCGAAGCTCGCACCAGCATCGAGCGGGTGGCGTTCCGCGACGGCATCAGCGCTGTGCGCTGCGCGTTGCACACCGGGCGCACGCACCAGATCCGCGTGCACCTGGCCCACCACGGCTGGCCCTTGGTGGCCGATGCGCTGTACGGGGGGCGCGCGGCGCTGAACCTGCAGCGCCAGGCCCTGCACGCGGTCACGCTCGAGCTGGCCCACCCGATCACCGCAGTGGCGCTGCGCTTCGAGGCGCCGCCGCCCCCCGACTTCGCTCAAGCCTGGGCACAGGTGGTCGGCGCTACAATCGCGCCCAATCAAGGTTGAGCTGCCGCGGCGCCACGGGCGCAGTCGGCAGGGCTGCAATGGGCGTGAAGCGCCGCTCCCCCGCCGCATCGGCGTGGAGATTGAGCCGGCAACGCTTCATCCCGCTTGTTCCACTCGCTCCACTCGCTGCAGGTCGTGACGGCGCGTCCCGGCCCCGCGGACCCGATCCGCTTCTCCCTTCCACTGCCTACGCGCGCGCTGCCGCGCCCCGCTGCACAACAGCCCATGAACACGCACGAGGCCAAGCGCGTCCTCGAAACCGCACTCATCTGCGCCACCGCCCCGATGACACTGGCGGAGATGCGCGCGCTGTTCGATGGCGAGGTCGGCCCCGACACGCTGCGCCAGCTGCTGGACGACCTCGTTCGCGATTGGGAAGGGCGCGGCGTGGAGCTGGTGGCGCTGGCCTCCGGCTGGCGCCTGCAAAGCCGGCCCGAGATGCGCGAATATCTTGACCGCCTGCACCCCGAGAAGCCGCCCAAGTACTCGCGCGCCGCGATGGAGACGCTGGCCATCGTGGCCTACCGGCAGCCGGTGACCCGTGGCGACATCGAAGACATCCGAGGCGTCACGGTCAGCAGCCAGATCATCAAGCAGCTCGAGGACCGCGGCTGGGTCGAGTCGATCGGCTTCCGCGAAGCGCCGGGCCGACCGGCGTTGTATGCGACGACGCGCCAGTTCCTCGACGACCTGGGCCTTTCCAGCCTCGACCAGCTGCCACCGCTCGAAGGCCCTCAGGGCGAGGCAGCGGCCATCGCCGCCCTGGATGCCGTGCGCGACAGTCTGCTGCCCGACGAGGCGCAGGCTGCGTTGCCCCTGGAACCCGAGAGCTCCGGCGATGTGCCGGCGGCCAGCGAACCGGCGGCGCCGGATGCCCTGGCCGCACCACCCGCCACCGAACCAGCGGGAATTGCCGAACCCGCGGAACCGACCCGATCTGCCCAACCTGCCGACCACGTCGTGGACGAGCCCACGCCTGTGGCGCTCGCCGACGAGACCATGCCCTCCAACCAAGCACTGCGCCCATGAATCCTGATGACGACGCCGCCCCTTTGCCCCCGGGTCCGCCCGGGGAGGCGGCCGCCGCGGCAGCCGGTTCGGCCGAGGGGGCGGGCGAACCGGCCCGTCGCCGTCGACGCGCGCGAAAGCCGCGGGGTCCGCGCGCTGAAGGCCAGCCGCCCGGTGATGAGGCGGCCGCGCTGCCACGGGAAACCGACGTGGCGGGGCCCGCGCACTCTGGCGGAGAGGGCATGCAATCCTCGGCGCAGGGGCCGGGCGCCGAGGGCGAGCGCACCGAGCAAGGCGAGGGCGGCGAGCGATCGTCCACGCGGCGCAGCCGCAACCGGCGCCGCGGTCGCCGCGGCCATGACCGCCGCGACGCCGACGCCGCTGCCGGGCAGGGCGCGGGCCATGCGGGCGGCGCGCCACCTCAGGCCAGGGCGAGCACCGCCGATGCGGCGGATGTCTTCGCCGCGGTGACGTCGGGCGCATTCGATGCGGCGGCCGAGGCTTCGCCGGGCTCCGAAGCCGCCGGGTTGCCGCCGGGTGGGGTGAACGCCGCGATCTCGCCCGAGGCCGCGGGCAACGAGTTGCTGCCGGCGTCGGCCGCCGTGGGCATCGACATCGAAGTGCCGCCGGCCGACGTGGCGCATGAACCGCACGTCCAGGGGCGGGCGGTGCCTTCGCCGCTTGCGCCGCGCGATGCCGCCGGCGCAACCGATTCGGCACACGCGGCCGGCCCCGTCGGTCCGGTCGAGGTGGCTGATGCGGGCGAAGGCCGGCCGGAACTCGCCGTGGCCCCGCTTCCGCCCATCGGTGAGCCGAGGCACATGGCGCCGGGTGTGTCGGCATCGCATGATCCGCAGCGCCGCGTGCTGGCTCCCGAGCGCGATGTGCCGAAGCTGCACAAGGTGCTTGCGCAGGCCGGGGTGGGCTCGCGACGTGATCTAGAGCAGATGATCGCCGCTGGCCGCATCACCGTGAACGGGCAGCCTGCGCACACCGGGCAGCGCATCTCGTTCGGCGACCGCGTGGCCGTGGACGGCAAGCCGGTGCGTGTGCGCATCGCGCCGCCTGCGCCGCGCGTTCTGGCCTATCACAAGCCAGCCGGCGAGGTGGTCACGCACGACGATCCCCAGCAACGCCCCACCGTGTTCCGCCGCCTGCCGCGGCTGCAGCATGGCAAGTGGCAATCCGTCGGCCGGCTTGACATCAACACCGAAGGGCTGCTGCTGTTCACCAACTCGGGTGAACTGGCCAACCAGTTGATGCATCCGCGCTTCGGCGTCGAGCGCGAGTACGCGGTCCGCTCGCTCGGCCTGCTGACCGACGAGGAGAGGGCCCGGCTTCTCGAAGGTGTCGAGGTCGACGGCCAGCGCGCTGCATTCAAGAGTGTCGAAGACGGTGGCGGCGAGGGCGTGAACCACTGGTATCGGGTGGTGATCACCGAGGGCCGGCACCGCGAGGTACGGCGCTTGTTCGAGGCCGCCGGGCACGCCGTGAGCCGCCTGATCCGCATCCGCTACGGCTCGGTGGTGCTGCCGCGCGGCCTGCGGCGTGGTGCCTGGGTCGACCTCGACAGCGAGGACGTGCGCGCGCTGCGGCGGCTGGCCCAGAAACCGCATGGCCAGGGGCACCCGCAGGGCCACGGGCGGGGCGAAGGGCCGCGCCACGGACCAGGTGCCGGGCAGGCGCCAGCGCAGGGCGCAGGCCCAGGCCCAGGCCCCCGCGGGCCGGGCCCTGGGCCAGGCCCCGGAAAGCCGCGTGGGCGCAAGCGCGGCGGGCCGAACATGGGGCCGGGGTTCGAAGGCGAACGGCGGCCCGACGCGCCCACCGACGCCTACGAGGATGGGCCGCCGCCCTCGTACTTCGAACGCCAGGAAAGGGCCCAGAAACGCGAAGCGTTCATCGGCCTGGTGCCGGTCAAGCGGCGCGGCCGACGCCGCATGCCCGAGGACATCGGCGAGGCCGGCGGTCCCGCCCCGCACCCCGAGGAAGGCGACTTCGCAGCCATTCCCAACCCGCTGCAGCAGACCTTCGACCGGCGTGCGGTGCAGCAGGAGCGCGCGCAGCGGCGAGAGATTCCGGAGGACGGGCCGATCCCCAACCCGCTGCAGCAGACCTATGACAAGCGGGCGCTGCAGCGAGAGCGGCAGCCCCAGCGCGAGTACTCCGACGACGGCCCGATCCCCAACCCGCTGCAGCAGACCTACGACAAGCGCTTCTCGCAAGGGGGTGGCGGCTTCGGTCCCGGCGGTGCCGGGCCCAGGCGTGGTGGCGGCAAGCCTGCAGGCGCCGGCAAGGGGGCCGGGCGCGGGCCGGGCAAGGGCAAGGGCAAGGCGGGCGGCAAGGGGCACGGCGGGCAGGCGCGCAACAAGGGCCAGGGCGGGCAGCCCGACCCGATGCGCACCTCGGTGGGCTACATCGGGGCCGACGCGCTGCGCAAAGGTCCGCGCGGGGGACGCGGCGGTCGTGGGCGCTGATCGCGGGCCGGTCGGCCCTACCCCCGGGGCTAGAATGACCGGCTTCGCAAGTTCTTGATTCAGGAGTCCTTTTTTCATGGCCATCGAACGCACCTTGTCGATCATCAAGCCCGATGCCGTGGCCAAGAACGTGATCGGCCAGATCTATGCCCGTTTCGAGGGCGCAGGGTTGAAGGTCGCCGCCGCGAAGATGGCGCACCTGTCCAAAGGCGAGGCCGAGGCCTTCTACGCCGTGCACAAGGCGCGCCCGTTTTTCAATGACCTGGTCAAGTTCATGATCTCGGGCCCGGTGATGATCCAGGTCCTCGAAGGCGAAGGCGCCATCGCCAAGAACCGCGAGCTGATGGGCGCCACCGACCCGAAGAAGGCCGCCAAGGGCACCATCCGCGCCGACTTCGCCGACAGCATCGATGCCAATGCAGTCCATGGCTCCGATGCGCCGGAGACCGCAGCGGTCGAGGTGGCGTTCTTCTTCCCCGCGGTGAACGTCTACGCGCGCTGACGACTCGCGGCCGCGCCTGCCCGCCCATGGCCGTCAACCTGCTCGACTTCGACCTCGATGCCCTGACGGCGTGGTGCGAGGCGCAGGGCGAGAAGCGCTTCCGCGCGGTGCAGCTTTTCCGCTGGGTCCACCAGAAGGGCGCGGCCGACTTCGAGGCGATGAGCGATCTGGCGAAGTCGCTGCGTTCCAGTCTCGCCGGGCAGGCGGAGGTCCGGGCGTTGCCGGTGCTCTCTGAGCAGCAGTCGGCCGACGGCACCGTGAAGTGGCTGTTCGGTGTGGGCGCGGGCAATGCCGTGGAGACAGTGTTCATTCCCGAAGAGGACCGCGGCACGCTGTGCGTGTCGTCACAGGCCGGCTGTGCAGTCGGCTGCCGCTTCTGCTCCACGGGCCACCAGGGCTTCAGCCGGAACCTCACCACCGCCGAGATCGTCGCGCAGCTGTGGCACGCCGAACATCGCCTGCGCGCGCGGAGGGCGCTGCCGCCAGGTGAGCGGGCGGTCGACAACGTCGTCATGATGGGCATGGGCGAACCGCTGCAGAACTACACGGCGCTGGTGCCGGCTTTGCGCGTGTTTCTCGACGACCACGGCTACGGCCTGTCGCGCCGCCGGGTCACGGTGTCCACCTCGGGCGTGGTGCCGATGATCGACCGCCTGCGCGAGGACTGCCCGGTGGCGCTGGCGGTGTCGCTGCACGCGCCCGACGACGCCCTGCGCGAGTCGCTGGTGCCGCTGAACCGCAAGTACCCGCTGGCCGAACTGCTGGCGGCCTGCCAGCGCTACCTGGAGCGCGCGCCGCGCGACTTCATCACCTTCGAGTACTGCATGCTCGATGGCGTCAACGACAGCGTCGAACATGCGCACGCCCTGGTGCGGCTGGCCGGCGGACGCGGCCCGCGGGGCGAAGCCTGGCCACGCGTGCCGTGCAAGTTCAACCTGATTCCGTTCAACCCGTTCCCGGCCTCGGGCCTGTCGCGTTCGCCGCGCGATCGCGTGCAGGCCTTCGCGTCCGTGCTGCAGGCGGCCGGCATCGTGACCACCGTGCGCAAGACCCGTGGCGACGACATCGATGCCGCCTGCGGCCAGCTGGCCGGCGAGGTGCAAGACCGCACGCAGGCTTTCGAACGGCTGGCGCGGCGCAGGGTGCTGCCGATCGCCCGCGACCCGGCGGAAGCAACCGCGGTGGCCGAACCTGCACTGGAGGGCCGGGCATGACCGGCCTGCGCGGCGCCGTCCAGGGCCCGGCGCGGCCGCTGCTGGCCGCCGCGCTGGCCATGGGGCTTGCGGCGTGTGCCGCGCCTGGAGGCCCGGCGCCGGCGCCTGGCGCGGCGCCGCCGGTCAGCGAGGGCGGGCCGCCCCCTGCTTCCGCACCGAACCCCGGTGATGCGGCCACGGCCGACCGCCGCGCGCGGGTGCGGCTCGAACTGGCCTCTCTGTACTTCAGCCGCGGCCAGCACAGCACGGCGCTGGAGGAGGTCAAGCTGGCCCTGGCCGCCAACCCCGACCTGCCCGAAGCCCATGGCCTGCGCGGTCTGATCCTCGCGACGCAGGGCGACCCTGTCGGTGCCGAGCAAGCGCTCAAGCGTGCGCAGGAGCTCAAGCCGCGCGACGGCGACGCGCTGCACAACTACGCGTGGTTCCTCTGCCAGCAGCGCCGCTATGCCGAGGCCGACGCGGCGTTCGAACGCGCGGTGACCATGCCCAACTACGCCGAGGTCACGCGCACGCTGCTGGCGCGCGGCGTGTGCCAGGCGCGCGACGGTCGCTGGGCCGATGCCGAGCGCACGCTGTCGCGCGCCTACGAGCTCGACCCCGCCAACCCGACCACCGCCTACAACCTGAGCGACGTGCTGCTGCGCCGCGGCGAACTGGAGCGGGCGCGCTTCTATGTGCGCCGCATCAACCAGGTGCCCGAAGCCGTCAGCGCGCAGAGCCTGTGGCTGGCTGCGCGCATCGAGCGGCGGCTGGGAAACATCGACGGCGTGCAGAACTTCGGGCGCCAGCTGCGCGAGCGCTTTCCGCAGTCGCCCGAGAGCCTGCAGTTCGAGCGCGGCCGCTTCGACGATTGACGCGGCGGCTTGGTGGTCATGGCACAGCCCGGCACGATGGACAACCCGGCCAGCCAGCATGGCAGCCCGAGCGGGGCGGGCACCAGCGCCGGGGCGCTGCTGAAGGCCGCGCGCGAGCAGCAGGGCATGCACATCGCCACGCTGGCCGCCGCCATCAAGGTGGCGCCGCGCAAGCTGGAAGCCCTGGAGAACGACCGCTGGGACGAACTGCCCGGGCCGACCTTCACGCGCGCGCTGGCACAAGCGGTGTGCCGGGCCCTGCGTGCCGACCCGCAGCCGGTGATGGAGCTGCTGCCGCCTGCCGACACCTCGATGCTGGACAGCAGCTTCGGCACGATCAACGAGCCGTTCTCCGGCCGCGCCGGGCGCGATACGGGCCTGCCTGGCTGGATGCCGCGCGGGCCATGGCTGATCGCCGCCATCCTGCTGCTGCTGGCGGCGGCGGTGGTCATGTGGATGCCGGCAGGCACCTGGTCACGATGGTTCGGGGCGGCGCGCCCATCTGCCGGCGAAAGCACCGCGAGCATTGCGCTTCCCCGAGTCACCGCGCCTGGTGCTGCGCAAGGTGCCATGGCCTCGGGGTCCGCGACGCCGCCTGCGGCTGAGGCCCGGGGGCCTGCGGTGGTGCCGGCCGTGGACGCCGCTGGGGCGACGGCGCCGGCTGCGGCACCCGCGGCCGCGTTGGAGAAGGCCACAGCGACTTCGCCGGCTTCGCCAGCGGCGGGGGCCGCGCCGTTGCCGGCCGGTGCCCTGGTGATCGCCTGCCGCTCACGTTCCTGGGTCGAGGTGACCGACGGCCATGGGCGCGTGCTGGTCTCGCGCAACCTCGAAGCCGGCGAAGCCATCGGCCTGGACGGGCCCGCGCCTTTGCACGTGGTGGTCGGCAACGCCGGAGCCACCGAGGTGACCTACAAGGGGGCCGCCATCGACGTGGCGGTGCGCAGCCGCGACAACGTCGCCCGGCTGGAATTGAAGTGACCCCCAAGCGGGCCACCCCGATGAGCAATCCTTCCATGTCCCAGGCGCTCGATGCGCCCATCGCCGCAGCCGGTGCGGCGCCGCGCCGTTCTCGGCAGGCCCGGGTGCGCTGGGGCAACCGCCTGGTCACCATCGGCGGCGACGCGCCGGTGCGCGTGCAGTCGATGACCAACACCGACACGGTGCAGGTCATCGACACGGCCATCCAGGTCAAGGAACTGGCCGTCGCAGGCAGCGAACTCGTGCGCATCACCGTCAACACGCCCGAGGCCGCCGCCGCGGTGCCGCACCTCCGCGAGCAGCTCGACCGCATGGGCATCGACGTACCGCTGGTGGGTGACTTCCATTACAACGGCCATCGCCTGCTCACCGAGTTCCCCGCCATGGCGCAGGCGCTTTCGAAGTACCGCATCAACCCGGGCAACGTCGGCAAGGGCGACAAGCGCGACCGCCAGTTCGCGATGATGGTCGAGGCAGCCATCCGCCACGACAAGGCGGTGCGCATCGGGGTCAACTGGGGCAGCCTCGACCAGGAACTGCTGGCGCTGCTGATGGACGAGAACGCCGGCCGCGCGCAGCCGCTCGACGCCAAGCAGGTGATGTACCAGGCGCTGGTGCAGTCGGCGCTCGGCTCGGCGGCCTATGCCCGCGAGATCGGGCTCGACGCCGACCAGATCATCATCAGCTGCAAGGTCAGCGGCGTGCAGGACCTCATCGCCGTGTACCGCGCGCTCAGCCGCCGCTGCGACTACGCGCTGCACCTGGGCCTTACCGAGGCCGGCATGGGCACCAAGGGCACGGTGGCCTCGGCCACTGCGTTGGGTGTGCTGCTGCAGGAAGGCATCGGCGACACCATCCGCGTCAGCCTCACGCCGCAGCCCGGCGAGGCGCGCACGCAGGAGGTGGTGGTGGCGCTGGAGGTGCTGCAATCGCTGGGCCTGCGCACCTTCAACCCCAGCGTCACCGCGTGCCCCGGCTGCGGGCGCACCACCAGCACCACGTTCCAGGAACTGGCCAAGCAGATCGACGACTTCCTGCGTGCGCAGATGCCGGTGTGGAAGAGCCGCTACCTGGGCGTCGAGAATCTCAAGGTCGCGGTGATGGGCTGCATCGTCAACGGCCCCGGCGAGAGCAAGCATGCCGACATCGGCATCAGCCTGCCGGGCACCGGCGAGGCGCCTGCCGCGCCGGTGTTCATCGACGGCCACAAGGCCCTGACACTGCGCGGGGAGGGCATCGCGCAGGAGTTCCACCGCATCGTCGAGAGCTACATCGAGCGCCGCTTCGGCGGCCCGGCGCGAGCTGCCGCGGCGCCCGCGCCCACTGTCGAGGCCGGCGCCCCCCATTGACTCGCGCCCCGAGGGCAGCCACGCGCTGCCGGACGGGCGCCCCCACACCCATGAGCGAGACACCTCCGGCCGCCAAGGCCAGCCGACCCGCGCCCGCCGCCTTGCAGGCCGTGAAGGGCATGAACGATCTCCTGCCCGACGAAGCGCAGCGCTGGGAATGGGTGGAAGGCGTGATGCGCGGCGTGCTCGCCCGCTGGGGCTACCGCAACCTGCGCACGCCGATCGTCGAGCCGACGGCGCTGTTCGTGCGCGGCCTCGGGGAGGTAACCGACATCGTCGAGAAGGAGATGTTCTCCTGGACCGACGCGATGAACGGCGACGCGCTCACGCTGCGCCCCGAGGCGACCGCCGGCATCGTGCGCGCGATCAACGAGCACAACGCGCTGTACAACGGGCCGCTGCGCATCTGGCAGATGGGGCCGATGTTCCGCCACGAGCGGCCGCAGAAGGGCCGCTCGCGCCAGTTCGACCAGCTCGACGTGGAGGCGCTGGGCCACCCCGGCCCCGACGTCGATGCCGAGATCATCCTGATGCTGCGCGCGCTGTGGCGCGAGTTCGGCCTCGTCGAGGGGCGCGACATCGCGCTCGAGATCAACAGCCTTGGCCAGCCCGAGGAGCGCCGGGCGCATCGCGAGGCCCTCATCGCGCACTTCGAGGCGCACGCCGATCGGCTGGACGAAGAAGCGCGGCGGCGCCTGCACAGCAACCCGTTGCGCATCCTGGACACCAAGAACCCGGCCATGGAGCCCGTGGTGGCGGGCGCGCCGAAGCTCATCGACTTCCTCGGCGCCGAGTCGCTGGCGCACTTCGGCGCGCTGCGCGGCATCCTGGATGCGGCGGGGCTCGGCTACACGGTGAATCCGCGGCTCGTGCGCGGCATGGACTACTACAACCTCACGGTGTTTGAGTGGAAGAGCCCGCACCTTGGCGCCCAGAGCACCGTGTGCGGCGGCGGGCGCTACGACCGGCTGATCGAGACGCTGGGGGGCAGGCCGGCGCCGGGCATCGGCTTCGGCCTGGGCACCGAGCGGTTGCTGCTGATGCTGGCCGCCGTTGGGGTGGCCGCACCCGCCGCAGCGCCAGATGCCTATGCGGTGGTGCCCGATGCCTCCGCGCTGCCGCGCGTGATGCCGCTGCTGGCCGCGCTGCGTGAACACGGGCTGGCGGTGGTGATGCACGCGGCGTCCAAGGAGGGGCAAGGGAGCATGAAGTCGCAGTTCAAGCGCGCCGACGCCAGCGGCGCGCGCTACGCGCTCGTGTTCGGTGCCGAGGAACTGGCTCGTGGCGAGGTGGGCGTCAAGCCGCTGCGCGACTCGGTGGCCGGGCAGCGCACGCTGCCGATCGGTGACCCGCTGGCGCTGGCTGCGGCGCTGCGTGCCTGAGGCCGCCACGCTCCGCGGGCGCGCACCCCTGCGCGCCTGGGGGCCGCGTGGGGCTGCAAGAGATAATCCGCCGCTTTCCCGCGCCGCCGGCGTCGGGCGCGCGGAACCCCGAACACCCGATCCTCCCCATGGCCACTTCCCTCGACCTGCAGGAGCAGGAACAGCTCGACGCCGTCAAGGCGTTCTGGAACAAGCACGGCAACCTGATCACCTGGCTGTTGGTGCTGGTGCTCGGCGGCTTTGCGGCCTACAACGCCTGGCATTGGTACCAGCGCGATCAGGCCGGCAAGGCAGGCGCGCTGTATGACGAGCTCGACCGGGCTGCCGCGACCGGCGAGGTGGACAAGGTCAGCCAGCGCTTCGCCGACCTGAAGCAGCGCTTCCCGGGCGCGGCCTACGCCGCGCAGGGTGGCCTGCTGGCAGCAAAGGTGCAGTTCGACAAGGGCAAGGCCGACGACGCCCAGGCCACGCTCGCCTGGGTGGCCGGTCAGGCCAAGGAGGCCGAGGTGCGCACCGTGGCGCGCCTGCGGCTGGCGGCACTGCAGGCCGAGGCGAAGAACTACGACGAGGCCTTGAAGTCGCTCGATGCGGCCCAGGCCGACGGCGCCGGCACCTTTGCCGCCCTGGTGGCCGACCGTCGCGGCGACGTGTTGATGCTCCAGGGCAAGAAGGCCGAAGCCGGCTCGGCCTGGCAAGCGGCCTTCGCTGCGTTGAGCGACAAGGTCGAGTACCGCCGGCTGGTGGAGGCCAAGCTCACGTCGATCGGCATGCCGCCCGGCGTGGCGCGGGCGGCGGTTGGCGTGAGCCCCGGCACGGCCGCCTCGGCCGCAGCCAGCGCAGCCGCCCCCGGTGCTTCCAAGTGAGGAGGCCGGCAATGCAATGCGTTCGGCACACCAGCCCGGCGCGGGCGCTGCGGGGCCTGGAAAGGGCCTTGTGGGCCGCAGCCGCCGGCTTGGCCTTGGTGCTGGGCAGCGGCTGCGCGGCAGACAAGCCCGACCCCAAGCCGCTGGAGACCTTGGAGCCGAAGGTCACGGGCCGCCAGGTGTGGCTCGATGACCTCGGCCCGCTGCGCTTTCCGCTCGTTCCGGCGGCGCGCGACGGCATGTTCTTCCTGGCCGGCAGCGACGGCCTGGTCAAGGCGCTGCGCGCCGAGGACGGCCGCGAAGTCTGGCGTGGTGACGCCGGCGCCGAGATCACCGCGGGGGTGGGTAGCGACGGCCGGTTCACCAGCGTGGTGACACGCGCCAACGAGGTGGTGGCCTTCGACGCCAAGGGGGCGCAGCTGTGGCGCAAGCGCGTGCCGGCGGCGGTGGTGAGCGCGCCATTCGTGGCCGGCGAACGCGTCTTCGTGGTCACCGTGGACCGCGTGGTGCACGCCTTCGATGCGCAGGATGGCCGGCGCCTGTGGGTCTACCAGAAGCCGGGCGACCCGCTCACGCTGGCGCAGCCCAGCGTGCTGGCGGCCTACCGCAACACGCTGCTGGCGGCGCAGGGGCCGCGGCTGGTGGGTCTGGAGCCGACCCAGGGGGCGCTCAACTGGGACGTGGCGCTGGCCACGCCGCGCGGCACCAACGAGGTCGAGCGGCTGGCCGACCTGGTGGGCCCGGCGGTGCGCAGCGGCAGCCGTTTCTGCGCCCGCGCCTTCCAGGCCGCAGTGGCCTGCGTCGACGCCGAGCGGGGCACGCTGCTGTGGACACGCAACACCGGTGGCACGCGCGCGCTGGCCGGCGATGCCGAGCGGGTGTTCGGTGCCGATGCCAACGATCGCATCACCGCTTGGCGGGCCGACACCGGCGACGTGCTGTGGAGCCACGAGCGCTTCATGCACCGCGGCTTGTCGGGCATGCTGGCCGTGGGGCCGCTGGTGGTGTTCGGCGACGCCGATGGCTACGTGCACTTCCTGAGCGCCACCAGCGGCGAGACGCAGCTGCGGCTCACTACCGACGGCACGCCGGTGGTGGGCGTGCCGGTGGTCAGCGGCACCACCATGCTGGTGCTCACGCGCGGCGGCGGCGCGTTTGCCTTCCGGCCACACTGACCCCATCGAACGGCGTGACGCATCGCCGCCGCGGCACCCAAGGACTGCGATGAAACCGGTGATCGCGCTGGTGGGCCGGCCCAACGTGGGCAAGAGCACGCTGTTCAACCGCATCACCAAGAGCCGCGATGCCATCGTGGCCGACTTCCCGGGCCTGACCCGCGACCGGCACTACGGTGACGCCCATCTCGGCGGCCTGGCGTTCATCGTCGTCGACACGGGCGGCTTCGAGCCCGACAAGCCCACCGGGGTGGTGGCCGAGATGGCACGCCAGACACGGGCTGCGGTGGCCGAAGCCGACACCGTGGTCTTCGTGACCGACCTGCGCGCGGGCCTGTCGGCACAGGACCACGACATTGCGCGATTCCTGCGCGCGCAAGGCAAGCGCACCGTATTGGCCGTGAACAAGGCAGAAGGCATGGCCGAGTCGCCGGCCCTGGCCGAGTTCCACGAACTCGGGCTCGGTGCGCTGCATCCGGTATCGGCCGCGCACGGGCAGGGCGTGCGCAGCCTGCTCGAGGCCGCGCTGGAGGGCTTCGAGCCCGAGCCGGATGACGGCGCCGACGCGGCCACGGCGGGCGAGGCGCCCGAGCGGCCCATCCGCCTGGCCGTGGCCGGCCGCCCGAACGTGGGCAAGAGCACGCTGATCAACGCCTGGCTCGGCGAGGAGCGGCTGATCGCCTTCGACCAGCCCGGCACCACGCGCGACGCGATTCACGTGCCGTTCGAGCGCGATGGCCGGCACTTCGTGCTCGTCGACACCGCCGGGCTGCGCCGCAAGGGCAAGGTGTTCGAGGCGGTGGAGAAGTTCTCGGTGGTCAAGACGCTGCAGGCCATCGCCGATGCCAACGTCGTGCTGCTGCTGCTGGATGCCACCCAAGGGGTCAGCGACCAGGATGCCCACATCGCCGGCTACATCGTCGAGTCCGGCCGTGCGGTGGTGGTGGCGGTGAACAAGTGGGACGCCACCGACGACTACCAGCGCCAGATGTTCGAGCGCTCCATCGAGACGCGGCTGGCGTTCTTGAAATTCGCGCCGGTGCTCCACATCTCGGCGTTGAAGCGAAGCGGACTCAGCGCATTGTGGAAAGCCCTCCTCCAGGCGCATGCCTCGGCCACGGTGAAGATGCCCACGCCGGTGCTGACGCGCCTGCTGCAGGAGGCCGTGGCGCACCAGCAGCCGCGGCGCGCGGGGCGCTTCCGCCCGAAGATGCGCTATGCGCACCAAGGCGGCATGAATCCGCCCATCGTGGTGGTGCATGGCAACGCGCTCGACCATGTGACGGCGGCCTACAAGCGCTACCTGGAGGGCCGCATCCGCGACCACTTCAAGCTGGTGGGCACGCCGCTGCGCATCGAGCTCAGAACCGGGCGCAATCCCTTCGACGACCGGGGCAGTTGACCTCTCCAGGTGCCTGCCGCGGGGTGGCCTGTGGTAAGGTGCCCGCCTCTGAACACTCAACACGGAGCATATCGTGAGCAACAAGGGCCAACTCCTGCAGGACCCCTTTCTGAACCTGCTGCGCAAGGAGCATGTGCCGGTGTCGATCTACCTCGTCAATGGCATCAAGCTCCAGGGCCACATCGAGTCGTTCGACCAGTACGTGGTGCTGCTGCGGAACACCGTCACGCAGATGGTCTACAAGCACGCCATTTCCACCGTCGTGCCCAGCCGGGCGGTGAACTTCCATCCGAACGAGCAGGCCGGCGAACAAGCCCCTTGAGAGCAACCCGCCCGGGTCTGGTCTTCCGGGCCATGCGGCCGCGAGGGCCGGCGGGCCGGCGCGGCAGTTGCCCTCTGAACACGGCGCCGGCCTTTACCCCCACTTGAGTTCCTCCACGGCCCCAGCGGCCGCTCGCAGCCAAGGCGCGGGCGGTGCACAGGCGACACGCGCTGTGCTGGTCGGCGTCGACCTTGGCGGCGGCGCGCCTTTCGACCCTGCACTCGACGAGCTTGCTCAGCTTGCCGCCTCTGCCGGTGACGAGGCCGTGGCGCGCATCACTGCCAGGCGCCGGGCGCCCGACCCGGCGCTCTTCGTGGGCAGCGGCAAGGCCGACGAGATCAAGGCGATGGTGGCGGCCACCGGCGCGCACGGCGTCATCTTCGACCAGGCGCTGTCTCCGGCGCAGCAACGCAATCTCGAGAACCACCTGGGCGTGCCGGTGGCCGACCGCACCGCGTTGATCTTGGACATCTTTGCCGAAAGGGCCCAGAGCCACGAAGGCAAGCTGCAGGTCGAACTGGCGCAACTGCAGTACCTGGCCACGCGCCTGGTGCGCCGCTGGACGCACCTGGAGCGTCAACGTGGGGGCATCGGCGGGCGCGGCGGCCCGGGCGAGGCACAGATCGAACTCGACCGGCGCATGATCGGCGAGCGCATCAAGCGCGTGCTGGAACGTCTGGAGCGCGTCAAGCGTCAGCGCGGCACCCAGCGCCGCCAGCGCGAGCGGCGAGGCACGGTGCGCATCTCGATCGTCGGCTACACCAACGCCGGCAAGTCCACGCTGTTCAACGCGCTGACCAAGGCACGCAGCTATGCGGCCGACCAGCTGTTCGCCACTCTGGACACCACCACGCGGCAGCTGTGGCTGCCGGCAGCACCCGGTGCGGCGGGGCAGGCGCCGAGCGACGATGATCTCCAGGCCGGGCACGTCGCCGGCTGCGCCGCGACGCTGTCCGACACCGTGGGCTTCATCCGCGACCTGCCACACAAGCTGGTCGAGGCCTTCCAGGCCACGCTGCAGGAGGCTGCCGACGCCGACCTGCTGCTGCATGTGGTCGATGCCTCCAGCCCGGTTCTCGAAGAGCAGATGACCGAAGTCGGCCGCGTGCTGCAGGAGATCGGTGCGGCGGGCATCCCTCAGCTGCTGGTGTTCAACAAGTGCGACCGCCTCGAACCCACCCGCCAGCCACGCCAGCTCGAAGACTGGGTGGAGCTTCCCGGAGGGGTGCGCTGTCGCCGTGTCTTTGTCAGTGCCGTCACCGGGGCGGGGCTCGAGGTGCTGCGGCAGGCCCTTGCCCGCGAGGTGGCCCTGCGGGATCGACGCAGCACCGCACCTGGCGCCGGGGACGGCCGCGCATCCGAAGCAGAATCCGCTCCTGGCGCCCTGTTGCCCGCCGACCCGGCCGACGCCACCCAACCGCTCCACCATGCGTGACTCCACCATCCCCTCGCTTCGCGACCGCCTGCGGGCGCTGGCCGGCGCGGCTGCCGCGCTGCTGCGCGCCGCCTGGGCCGGCCGCACCCGCGCCGGCCTGATCTACAACAACGGCGGCCGCAACGAAGGCCCGCCCGACCTGGACGAGCTATGGCGTGAGTTCAACAAGAAGCTCACCGGCCTGTTCGGCGGCAAGGGCAGCGGGCCGGGCCCGCAGCGCAACCGCGAAGAGCGTCCCTCCGGCGGTGGCGGTGGGGGCGGCGGGTTCCAGCCGGACATGAAGAGCGCCGGCATCGGGGCCGGCCTCATCGGCGTGGTGGCACTGCTCGTCTGGCTGGGCAGCGGCTTCTTCATCGTGCAGGAAGGTCAGCAGGCCGTGGTCACCACCTTCGGCCGCTTCAGCCACACCGCCGATGCCGGCTTCCAGTGGCGGCTGCCCTACCCGGTGCAGGCGCACGAGACAGTGTCGGTGACGCAGTTGCAGTCGGTGGAGGTCGGGCGCAGCTCGGTGGTGCAGGCCACGGGCCTGCGCGACAGCTCGATGCTGTCGCAGGACGAGAACATCGTGGACATCCGCTTCACGGTGCAGTACCGGCGTGCCGACGCGCGCGCCTACCTGTTCGAGAACCGCAACGCCGACGAGGCGGTGGTGATGGCCGCCGAATCCGCGGTGCGCGAAATCGTCGGCAGCAGCAAGGTCGACTCGGTGCTGTACGAACGCCGCGACGCCATCGCCGCCGATCTGGTCAAGAGCATCCAGAGCCAGCTCGACCGGCTGAAGGCCGGCATCCTGGTGGCCAACGTCAACCTGCAGAACGTGCAGGTGCCCGACCCCGTGCAGGCGGCGTTCAACGATGCCGTCAAGGCCGGTGCCGACCGCGACCGGCTGGTCAACGAGGGCCGCGCCTACGCCAGCGACGTCATCCCCAAGGCGCGCGGCACGGCGTCGCGCCTGATGGAGGAGGCGGAAGGCTATCGCTCGCGGGTGGTGGCGCAGGCCGAAGGCGATTCGCAGCGCTTCCGATCGGTGCTGGCCGAATACCAGAAGGCGCCCCAGGTGACCCGCGACCGCATGTACCTCGAGGCGATGCAGCAGGTGTACTCCAACGTCTCCAAGGTGCTGGTCGATACGCGGGGTGGCAGCAACCTGTTGTACCTGCCGCTGGACCGCCTGCTGCAGCAGGCCGGTGCCGTACCGGGGGCGGCGGCCGCGCTGGCGCCCTCCGCGCCGGCCGAACCGCCGCCGGCGGCCACCACCAGCACTGATGTGCGTTCGCGCGACGGTGCGCGCACGCGTGACCGTGAGGGCCGCTGAAGCGGGCCCGGCAAGGAAGATCACATGAGCCGCCTCGGCATCTTCGTCATGGGCGCCATCGTCGCGCTGATGGCCGCCACCAGCACGCTCTTCGTCGTCGATCAGCGCCAGGTGGGCGTGGTGTACGCGCTGGGCGAGATCAAGGAAGTCATCGCCGACCCCGGCCTGAAGTGGAAACTGCCCCCGCCGTTCCAGAACGTGGTGTTTCTCGACAAGCGCATCCAGACCCTGGACAGCCCCGAGACGCGCCCCATCTTCACCGCCGAGAAGAAGAGCCTGGTCATCGACTGGCTGGTGAAGTGGCGCATCGCCGAGCCGCGCCAATTCATCCGCAACAACGGCGTCGACTTCCGCAATCTGGAGACCCGCCTGTCGCCGGTGGTGCAGGCCGCCTTCAACGAGGAAGTCACCAAGCGCACCGTGCAAGGGGTGCTGTCGGGCGAACGCGAGCGCATCATGGGCGACGTGCAAAAGCGCCTGCTCGATGACGCCAAGTCGTTCGGCATCGAGATCGTCGATGTGCGCATCAAGCGAGTCGACTTCGTCGCCGACATCACCGATTCGGTGTACCGGCGCATGGTGTCCGAACGGGCCCAGGTGGCCAACGAGTTGCGTTCCACCGGCAACGCCGAAGGCGAGAAGATCCGCGCCGACGCCGACCGCCAGCGCGAGGTGATCATCGCCGAGGCCTACCGCGACGCGCAGAAGATCAAGGGTGCCGGTGACGCCAAGGCCTCGGCGCTGTACGCCGAGGCGTTTGGCCGCGACCCCCAGTTCGCGCAGTTCTACCGCAGCCTCGAGGCCTACCGCGCCACCTTCCGCAGCCGCAGCGACGTGATGGTGCTGGACCCCAGCAGCGAGTTCTTCCGCGCCATGCAAGGCAGCAGCCCGGCGGGGCCGCGGCGCTGAACGCGCCGCGCACCGCGCAGGGAGGCGGCATGCCCGGCCACTTGGCTCGCACGCCCCGGGCGCCGTGGCTCCGGTGCCCACCCGAGCATGGGTGACCTGCTGCTCGGCGCGCTGGCGCTGATGCTCGTGTTCGAAGGCCTGATGCCCTTCCTGAGCCCGCGCGGCTGGCGCTCGATGTTCGAGCGCGCGCTGGCCATGACCGACGGGCAGATCAGGTTCATCGGCCTGGTGAGCATCGTCATCGGCCTGGCCTTGCTCGCGTTGTGGCGCTAGCTAGCCAGGTCCTGACGCCCGCTGGGCGCCGGCGCTGCGGCGGCTCGGTACGGCAGGGCCACGAGGCCCGGCGCCTACAATGCCGCTTTCAAAGAAACACGTTGCCCGATGCTGTCTGCCTGGTTGTTGCCCGAGCACATCGCCGATGTGCTGCCCGCGCAGGCCCGGCAGCTCGAAGCGTTGCGCCGCCAGCTGGTCGACCGCGCACTGGGGTACGGTTTCGAGCTGGTGGTGCCACCGCTGCTCGAACATCTGGAGTCGCTGCTGTCGGGCACCGGGCGAGAGCTGGACCTGCGCACCTTCAAGCTGGTGGACCAGACCAGCGGGCGCACCATCGGCCTGCGCGCCGACACCACGCCACAGGCCGCGCGCATCGATGCGCACCTGCTGAACCGCCAGGGCGTGACGCGGCTGTGCTACTGCGGTCCGGTGCTGCATGCCCGGGCCACCAGCGTGGCTGCCTCGCGCGAGCCGCTGCAATTCGGCGCAGAGATCTTCGGCCACGCGGGCCTGGAGGCTGACCTCGAGGCGGCCGAACTCGCCCTGGACTGCCTCGAAGAGGCGGGCACGCGGCCGCTGGTCATCGACCTGGCCGACGCCCGTGTGCTGCGTGGCCTGCTGGCCGGCGTGGCCGCCGATGCAGCCGCATTGCAGGACGTGGCGCAGGCGCTGGCCGAGAAGGACCGTATCGGTCTGGGCGCCCTGACGGCCGGCATGCCTGCCGATGTCGCGCGCGGTCTTCAGGCCTTGCCGGGGCTGTATGGCGGCGATGAGGTGCTCCAGGCGGCGGCACAGGCCCTGCCGGCTCGGCCGCTGGTGCGCCGGGCGCTGGACGACCTGCGCTGGCTGGCTGCGCACCTGCGCCTGGCCTACCCCGAGCTGCGCGTGGGCTTCGACCTTGGCGACATGGGCGGCTATGGCTACTACACCGGGCCGCGTTTCTCGATCTACGGTGCCGGGGCCCCCGATGCGCTGGCCCGAGGCGGCCGCTACGACGAAGTCGGAGCGGTATTCGGTCGCAACCGGCCTGCCGTCGGCTTCAGCCTCGATCTGAAGGCGCTGGCCGAGGCATCCTCGCCACGCGCGGCCGCCTCCGCCATTCGCGCGCCGTGGGGGGAAGACCCGGCGCTGAGGGCTGCCGTGCGCCGCCTGCGCGAGGCTGGCGAGACCGTGCTGGCCATCCTGCCCGGCCACGAGCCCGAAGTGCAGGCCTTTGTCTGCGACCGGGAACTGGTCGAACTCGACGGGCGCTGGGTGCTGAGAGACGTTGCCGCGCCGGGCGTTCCGGCGGCGCCCGCCGCCCGGCACTCGCCGGCCGCTGTCGAACACTCACGCTAGCCAGCGAACCCGATGCAAACAGGCCCATCACGCGGCGGTGGCCGCAACGTCGTTGTCGTCGGCACCCAATGGGGTGACGAGGGCAAGGGCAAGATCGTCGACTGGATGACCGACCATGCGCAGGGCGTGGTGCGCTTCCAGGGTGGCCACAACGCCGGCCACACGCTGGTCATCAACGGGCGCAAGACGGCGCTGCAGCTGATACCTTCGGGCGTGATGCGTGAGGGCGTGGCCTGCTACATCGGTAACGGGGTGGTGGTCGATCCGGCGCATCTGCTGGCTGAGATCGAACGCCTCGAAGGCATCGGCGTCGAGGTGCGTTCGCGCCTCTTCGTCAGCGAGTCGTGCCCGCTGATCCTGCCGTTTCACGTCGAGCTCGACCGCGCGCGCGAGGCGCACCGCGAGGCTTGCGCTGGCGGCAAGATCGGCACCACCGGCAAGGGCATCGGCCCAGCCTACGAGGACAAGGTGGCGCGGCGTGCGTTGCGCGTGATGGACTTGAAGAGCCCCGCGCGCCTGGAGTCCAAGCTGCATGATCTGGTGGCGCTGCACAACGCCGAGCTCACCGGTGTGCTGGGCGCGCAGCCGCTTCAGGCCGCGCCGATGCTCGAAGCTGCCCTGCGCGCTACCGAACAGCTGCGCCCGCTGATGGCCGACGTCGGCTACCGGCTGTTCAACGCGCATCGCCAGGGAGCCAACCTGCTGTTCGAGGGTGCGCAGGGCACGCTGCTGGACATCGACCATGGTACCTACCCGTACGTCACGTCGAGCAACTGCGTGGCCGGCAACGCGGCCGCCGGGTCCGGCCTGGGGCCCGGGCTGCTGCACTACATCCTCGGCATCACCAAGGCCTACACCACGCGTGTGGGCAGCGGGCCATTCCCCACCGAGCTGCCGATCGACGCACCGGGCACGGTGGGGCACCACCTGTCCACCGTCGGCCAGGAGCGCGGCACGGTCACCGGCCGCGCACGGCGCTGCGGCTGGCTGGACGCCGCGGCGCTGAAGCGCTCCGTCATCATCAACGGCATCTCGGGCCTGTGCATCACCAAGCTGGACGTGCTGGACGGCTTGTCCGAGATCAAGGTCTGCACCGGCTACCGACTCGGCGACCGCCTGATCGACGTGCTGCCGCTGGATGCCGAAGAGATCGCGGCCTGCGCGCCCGTGTACGAGCTGTTGCCGGGGTGGAGCGACACCACCGCCGGCCTGACGAACTGGGAACAACTGCCAGCCAACGCGCGGCGCTATCTGGAGCGCGTGCAGGTGTTGATCGGTGCGCCGATCGACATGGTGTCCACCGGCCCCGACCGTGTGCACACCATCCTGCTGCGCCACCCGTTCCGCGCCTGAGGCGGGGTGCCGGCGCCCACGATCCGACGATTCAAGACGAGGAGGCCTCCCCGATGCTCACCGACGACGGCAAGCACCTTTATGTTTCCTGGGACGAGTACCACCTGCTGATCGAGCGGCTGGCGCTCAAGGTAGCGCACTCGGGCTGGCAGTTCGACCAGATCCTGTGCCTGGCGCGTGGCGGCATGCGCCCGGGCGACGTGCTCTCACGGGTGTTTGACAAGCCGCTGGCCATCATGTCGACCAGTTCCTATCGAGCCGAGGCCGGCACGATCCAGGGACGGCTGGACATGGCCAAGTACATCACCATGCCCAAGGGCGAGCTGGCCGGCCGCGTGCTGCTGGTGGACGACCTCGCCGACACCGGCCACACGCTGCGTGCCGTGGTCGAACGGCTGCGCGGCATGCCGGCCATCCAGGAGCTGCGTGCCGGGGTGATCTGGGTGAAAGGGGTGTCGACCTACACGCCGGACTACTACGTCGAACTGCTGCCCACGAGCCCGTGGATCCATCAACCGTTCGAAGAGTACGACACGCTGCGGCCCGACGGGCTGGCGCGCAAATTCCAGATCTAGAAAAGCGCAAGGCCGGCGATCGCGAGATCAGCCGGCCTTGACCGATGTTGGTGGTGCCCAGGAAGGGACTCGAACCCCCACGCCGTTAAGCGCTAGTACCTGAAACTAGTGCGTCTACCAATTCCGCCACCTGGGCAGGTACAAAAGAGGATTCTATCAGCACTTCCACAGCGACAGCGGCCCCAGCCGGGGCCTTGCTTGCCGAACTCGAGGGCCGCGTCGAGGGCCACCGAGACGGCCACGGTTTCGTCGTGCCCGACAGCGGCGACCCCATCGTCTACCTTGCGCCGCAGGAGATGCGCTCGGTGCTGCACCGCGACCGCGTGCGCGTGCGCATCGTCCGCCACGACCGCAAGGGCCGGCCTGAAGGGCGCGTGCTCGACATCGTGGCTCGCGCCAAGGCGCCCATCATCGGCCGGTTGCTCCACGAAGGCGGGCAGTGGCTGGTGGCGCCGGAGGATCGGCGCTATGGCCAGGACATCCTGATCCCCAAGAACGCCACGGCCAGTGCCGCCGTCGGGCAGGTGGTGTCGGTGGAGCTCACCGAGACGCCGTCGCTGCACGCGCAGCCGGTGGG
>JAEUPD010000135.1 GCA_016788525.1 Rubrivivax sp. | reverse complement strand
GGCGTGGGCATCTTCTTCATGGCCATCGGCGGCCCGGTCAAGCCCGATGCGGCCACGCTCAAGCCGCTGCTCGGCCTGGCCTTCGGCTCGTCGCTGATCTCCATCTTCGCGCGGCTGGGCGGCGGCATCTTCACCAAGGGTGCCGACGTCGGGGCGGATCTCGTGGGCAAGGTCGAAGCCGGCATCCCCGAAGACGACCCGCGCAACCCCGCGGTCATCGCCGACAACGTGGGCGACAACGTCGGCGACTGCGCTGGCATGGCCGCCGACCTGTTCGAGACCTACGCCGTGACGCTGATCGCCACCATGGCGCTGGGCGCGCTGATGGTGGTCGGCGGCGGTGGCGGTGCAGCCGTCGTCTACCCGCTGCTGCTGGGCGGCGTGTCGATCATCGCCTCGATCATCGGCTGCGCCTTCGTCAAGGCCAGCCCGGGCATGAAGAACGTGATGCCGGCGCTGTACAAGGGCCTCATCGTCGCCGGCCTCATCTCGCTGGTCGCCTTCTACTTCGTCACCACGGCGATGTTTCCGCAAGGCCTGCAGATGACCGGCGGCGGCAAGGCCAGTGCGATGGCGCTGTTCGGCACCTGCGTCGTGGGCCTCGTGCTGACGGCAGCGATGGTCTGGATCACCGAGTACTACACCGGCACCGACTTCAAGCCGGTCAAGCACGTGGCTCAGGCCAGCACCACCGGGCATGCCACCAACATCATCGCCGGCATCGGCGTCAGCATGAAGAGCACGGCCTGGCCGGTGATCTTCGTCTGCCTGGCCATCCTCGCTTCCTACGCGCTGGCCGGCCTGTACGGCATCGCGATCGCCGCCACCTCGATGCTGAGCATGGCCGGCATCATCGTCGCGCTCGATGCCTACGGCCCGATCACCGACAACGCCGGCGGCATTGCCGAAATGGCCGAGCTGCCTGACAGCGTGCGCGACATCACCGACCCGCTCGACGCCGTGGGCAACACCACCAAGGCCGTCACCAAGGGCTACGCCATCGGCTCGGCCGGCCTCGCCGCGCTGGTGCTGTTCGCCGACTACACGCACTCGCTGGAAGCGCGCGGCATCACGGCCAGCTTCGACCTGAGCAACCCGAAGGTCATCATCGGCCTCTTTATCGGCGGCCTCATCCCCTACCTCTTCGGCGCCATGGCGATGGAAGCGGTGGGCCGCAGTGCCGGCAGCGTGGTCGAAGAAGTGCGCCGCCAGTTCCGCGAGATCAAGGGCATCATGGAAGGCACCGCCAAGCCCGAATACGGCAAGGCTGTGGACATGCTCACCACCGCGGCGATCAAGGAGATGATGATCCCCTCGCTGCTGCCGGTGGTGGTGCCGATCCTCGTCGGCCTCATCCTCGGCGCCGAGGCCCTGGGCGGGCTGCTGATGGGCACCATCGTCACCGGCCTGTTCGTCGCCATCAGCATGTGCACCGGCGGCGGCGCCTGGGACAACGCCAAGAAGTACATCGAAGACGGCCACCACGGCGGCAAGGGCTCCGATGCCCACAAGGCCGCGGTCACCGGCGACACGGTGGGCGACCCCTACAAGGACACCGCCGGCCCGGCCGTCAACCCGCTGATCAAGATCATCAACATCGTGGCGCTGCTGATCGTGCCGCTGCTGCCCGGCGCGGGCAAGGCACCGGCCGCGGCCACGGCGGCGCCGCCCAACGTCAGTGCAGCGGCCACCGCTGCCGCGGCCGCCGCAGCCGATGCCGCCTCGATCAAGGTCGAAGGCGGCGTGGTGAAGTTCTACTTCGCCACGGGCAAGGCCGACCTGGCCGCCGGCGCCCCCGAGGCCCTGGCCAGCATCAGCAAGGGCGTGGGCGAAGGCAAGAAGGCCGTCATCAGCGGCTACGCCGACGCCACCGGCAACGCCGAGCAGAACGCCGAACTGGCCAAGCAGCGCGCCTTTGCCGTGCGTGACGCCATCAAGGCGCTGGGTGTGGCCGAGGACAAGATCGAGCTCAAGAAGCCCGAGACGATCACCGGCTCCGGCAATGCCGCCGAGGCGCGCCGCGTCGAGGTGACGCTGATGTGATCGTGCCCGGTCGCCCCGGAGTTCGCGGGGCGCTCAGGTTTCGCAAGGCCGGCAGACGCCGGCCTTTTTTCTTTTCGGCGCCCGCCTCGCCGAGGCAGCGTTCAACTCACCGCCGGTCAAGCCGGGCCCCGGCCGGCAGCCTCGGCGGGCACAACGTTCGCCGCAACCGATCAGTCCTCGACGTAGACTATGCCGTCTGCGCAACCAACCATGCATTCACGTTCCCCATGACCACGCCTTTGCGCGAACGCATGCGCCTGGTGCGCGAAGAGGCCATCGTCGATGTCGTCAACCGCCTGCTGGCTGACAAGGGTTACGACTTCATGACGGTGGACGAGGTGGCCGCCGAAGTCGGCATGGCCAAGGCGAGCCTGTACAAGCACTTCGCATCCAAGGAGGCACTGGCCGCCGCCGCCATGGTGCGCGTGCTCGAACGCGCGCTGGCCGCGATGGACGAGATCGAGCACGCTGCCGCGCCCCGGCCGGCGATCGAGCGGCTGCACCACATGCTGCGCTGGACCATGCGCACGCTGTACGAGGGACGCATGCCCTCGCTGCCGGCGCAGAACTCGGCGCTGCGCACGGTGCTCACCGCCGACAAGGTGTATCTGAACCTGCTGCTGCGCTTGTCGGACCGCCTGGGTGGCTGGATCACCGAGGCCCAGCGCGACGGCACGGTGTCGGGTTCGCTGCCACCCGAGGTGGTGCTGTTCACCCTCTATGCCCGCGCCTGCGACCCGGTGCTGCCGCTGCTCAAGGCCTCGGGCCAGTACACGCCCGACCAAATCTACGAGTGGCTGTCGCAGACCTGTTTTGGGGGCCTTTGCTCCCCGGCCGGCGGGACCACGCCGCACGCTGGCAATGCCGCACCAGGGGCCGCGGCGCCGGCTCGGGCTGCGGCCCGGTTGCCGGCGGCGCCGGTCAGGACCCGGGGCCCCACGTCCGACGAGGCCCCACGAAAGCTCCCGCCGGCGCCGCCGAGCGCGCGCCGCCGAAAATCCCCTACTGGATGAATCTTGAACTGATCGGTATACTTCCGATCCGTTATGGTTCACCACGTCCCTCCTCCACCCGGATCGGTCACCCGCTCGCCTGATCTCCCCGGCGGGCCGCGCATCGCCGTGGTGGGCGCTGGCGTCGCGGGGCTCGCTGCAGCGTGGACGCTTTCCCGCCAGGTTGATGCGGCGGTGACGCTCTTCGAGCGCGAGCCTCACTTCGGCGGCCACGCGCACACCGTCGACGTGACGCTGCTGGATACCTCCGGCCGCCTGGTGACCCATGGCGTGGACACCGGGTTCCTCGTCTACAACCTGCGCACGTACCCGCAGCTGATCGAGTTGTTCCGCACCCTCGGCGTGGAGACCGCGGCGTCGGACATGTCGTTCTCGGTGCAGGCGCCAGACGGTCTTGACGGGCGTTCGCGGCGGCTGGAGTGGAGCGGCGCGTCCCTGGCCAGTGTCTTTGCGCAGCGCCGCAACCTGCTGTCGCCGGCCTTCCTCGGGATGCTGCGCGACATCCTGCGCTTCAACCGCTTTGCCTCGTCCATCGCCGCACGCGGCGCCGACGCGCGGCTGGAAGAGCCCCTGGCCGACTTCCTGCTGCGCCACCGCTTCGGCGGCCCGTTCGTGCACGGCTACCTTCTGCCGATGATCGGCAGCATCTGGTCGTGCCCCACCGACCAGATGCTGCGCTTCCCGGTCGGCACGCTGATCCGCTTCTGCCACAACCACGGCCTGCTCCAGGTGGAGGGCCGGCCGCCATGGCGCACCGTGCGGGGCGGTTCGCGCCGCTACGTCGAGGCGATGCTGAAGCGCATTCCCGACGCCCGGCAAGGCACCGCGGTGCTGCAGCTGCGGCGCCGGCCCGAAGGTGTGTTCGTCACCACCGAGGCCGGCACCGAGCGCTTCGACGCCGTGGTACTGGCCTGCCACGCGCCGCAGGCGCTGTCGCTGCTCGGCCCCGAAGCCAGCGTGGCCGAACGCCAGGTGCTCGGGCCCTTGCGCACGCGTGCCAACCTCGCGGTGCTGCACACCGACGCCTCGCTGATGCCGCGCCTGCCGCGCGCCTGGGCGGCCTGGAACTACGAGCGTGCTGGCGGCGCGGGCGCCGCCCCCGAGGCCGTGTGTCTGCACTACTGGCTGAACCGGCTGCAGCCGCTGCCGTTCGCCAAGCCGCTGCTGGTGTCGCTCAATCCGCTGCGCCCCCCGCGCGAAGACCTGGTGCTCGGCCGCTACCACTATGCGCATCCGGTGTTCGACCTCGACGCCGTGCGCGCGCAGCGCCGCCTCATCGAGATCCAAGGCCAGGACCGCGTGTGGTTCTGCGGCGCTTGGTGCGGCTACGGCTTTCACGAAGACGGCCTGAAGGCAGGCCTGGCCGCCGCCCAGGGCGTGCGAGCCTGGCTGGCGCGCACCGGGTTCGACGCCTCCGGCGGCCAGCCCGCACCGCCGGGCCTGGCGCCGGCCGCGGAGGTGCCGCCGCCCATGACGCAGCCGAGCCCGGCATGACCGGCGCGGCTCTGGTCATTGGGCAGGTCCGCCATGAGCGCCTGCGCCCGAAAGTGCACGCGTTCGAGTACCCGACGATGTGCGTGCTGCTGCCCATGCGGCGCTGGGCGCGCGACGCTGCTGCAGCCCCCTTGCCGCGCAACCGCCGCACGTGGATGTCCTTCCATGACCAGGATCACGGCGACGGTGGCGCCGACGCCTTGGCATGGATCGAACGGCTCCTGGCCGCCCACGGCGTGCACGATGCCGATGGCGAAATCTGGCTGCAGACCTACCCGCGCGTCCTCGGCTTCGTCTTCAAGCCGGTGAGCTTCTGGTACTGCCACCGCACCGACGGCCGCCTGCGCGCGGTAGTGGCCGAGGTGAACAACACCTTCGGCGAGCGCCACTGCTACCTGCTCGGCGGGCCCGACGTGGCTTGGGGCCGCACGCTGGTGGCCTCCAAGTCGTTCCATGTGTCGCCGTTTCTCGGCGTGGGGGGCGACTACCGCTTCCGCTTCCTGCGCACCGCCGGGCGCATCGTCGCCCGCGTCGATCACCACGACGGGGCAGGGCTCCTGCTCACCACCAGCATCTCGGGGCGACTCACCCCCCTCACCGGAGCCGCCGCCCGCGCCGCCCTGCTGCGCATGCCGCTGCTCACGCTGGGCGTGGTGGCGCGCATCCATTGGCAGGCGCTGCGCTTGTGGCTCGGGCGCGTGCCGTTCCACCGCAAACCGGCGCCGCCCGCACACACCGTGACGCGGCAGGCCGACCGCCGGTCGCTGCCGGCGGCTGCCTCGTCAACGACTCCTTCTCTGGCCGCAACACCCTCGCCGCAAGAGCACCCCGCATGAACAGCACGTCCCTGGCCAGCGCCACCGGCCTGCCGCCGAACGAGGTTTCGCTTCCCAAGCTGCCCTCGCTGTCCGGAACCGCAGGTTCCGCGGCCTCCTCTTCCCCGCTGCGGCAGCGCGTGCCGCGCGCGGCGCGCACGGTGCTCGCGCTGCTCGGCCGCCTGCAGCACGGTTCGTTGGAGCTGCGCACGCCCTGGGGCACGCAGACCTTCGGCGCGCCGGGCGGCTCGGCGGCCCTGGGGGGGCCGTCGCTGCAGGCCAGCATCCAGGTGCATGACGTGGCGGTGTTCGAGCGCGTGCTGCGCAGCGGCGACATCGGCCTGGCCGAGTCGTACCTCGAAGGCCAGTGGAACGCGCCCGACCTGCCCGCGCTGCTGTCGCTGTTCATGCACAACCGCCAGAACCTGGAGCGCGCCGTCTACGGCAGCCGGCTCGGCACGCTCGCCTACCGCGTCACGCACTGGCTGCGCCGCAACTCGCGCACCGGCAGCCGCCGCAACATCGAGGCTCACTACGATCTCGGCAACGACTTCTATTCCGCGTGGCTCGACCCGACGATGAACTACTCGAGTGCGTGGTTCGCCGGTGATGCCGCGATGCCGCTGCCCGAGGCTCAGCACCGCAAGGTGCGCCGCGCACTCGATGAAGCCGGCGTCGGCCCCGGCAGCCGAGTGCTCGAGATCGGCTGCGGATGGGGCGCCGTGGCCGAGGCGGCGGTGCTGCGCGGCGCGCGCCTGGTGGGAGTGACGTTGTCGCACGAGCAGCTGGCCTATGCGCAGCAACGGCTCGAGCACCTCGGTCTCGGGGCGCGTGCCGACCTCCGGTTGCAGGACTACCGCGACCTGGCCGCCGAGGTGCAGACCCAGGGCCGGCCCTACGACGCCATCGTGTCGGTCGAGATGTTCGAAGCCGTCGGCCGCGCCTGGTGGCCCACCTACTTCGACACCCTGCGCCGCTGCCTGGCCGAAGACGGCCGCGCCTGCGTGCAGGTGATCTGCATCCGCGACGACCTGTTCGAACGCTATGTGCGCGGCACCGACTTCATCCAGCAGTACGTGTTTCCGGGCGGCCTGTTGCCCAGCGCCGAGGTGTTCCGGCGCGAGGCGGCCAGGGGCGGCCTCGAGGTCGTGCAGGATCTGGCCTTCGGCGCCGACTACGCACGCACCCTGGCCCATTGGCGCGAGGCCTTCCACCGCGCGCGTGCGCAGGTCGAGGCACTTGGCCACGACGCACGCTTCGTTCGCCTGTGGGACTTCTACCTCGCGTACTGCGAGGCGGCGTTCGCCACCGGGCAGACCGACGTACGCCAGTTCACGCTGCGGCACCGTGCGGCCGGTGGCGCGCGCTAGCGCAAGCGGCATCGTGCGCCTCGCACAGCACCAGCGCAACGGCCCACGATGATGAACGCCTGCCGTCGGACCTGGCTGAGCGCCTCCTGTGCATGGCTCGCCGGCGCGGCCCTGCCCGCGCCGGCGGCCACGCCGGCTGGTTCGCCGGCCGTCGCTGAAGCCTCGCGCGTGCGAGGCCACCCTTGGCTTGCCGACTCCCGGCGCATCGGCACCGGCACGCTGCGCGTCCTCGGCATGAGCGTGTACGAAGCCAGCCTCTTCGCGCTGGACAACTTCGACGCCGCCGCCTTCGCCGCCCACCCGCTCGTGCTCGAGATCCACTACCGCCGCGCCCTCACGGGTTCCGCGATCGCCGACTTCTCACTGGCCGAGATGCGCCGCTTGGCCGGCAACGCGAGCCTTGATGAAGGCAGCGCCGAGCGATGGGGGCAGTTCATGCGACGCGCGTTTCCCGATGTGCGCTCCGGCGACCGCATCACGGGCCATTGGAGTCCGGCCAGCGGCACCACACGCTTTGCCACCAACGAAGGCGCGCCGCTGGAATTGGTCGATGCCGGCTTCGGACCGCGCTTCTTCGGCATCTGGCTCGCGGCGCAGACGTCGCGGCCGCAGCTGCGCGAGCAGCTGCTCGGCTCGAAGGCCCCGACATGAGCCCCAGCGCTTCGCCGTTGTCTGCATCGGCGCCGGCGGCACCGGCGATGGGTGCGCCGCCGGCACCCGCGCTGCAGCCGCCGCTGCCGCACACGGTGCTCTACGGCCTTTTCGCGCTGCCGTTGGCCTTCGCCGCGCTGCCTTTGTATGTGCAGTGGCCCGCGCACGCCGCCGGCACGTGGGCGCTGCCGCTCGGCTGGGTCGGCCTGTTGCTGCTGGCAGTTCGCGTGCTCGATGCCTTCGTCGATCCCTGGCTCGGGGCGCGCGTCGACGGGCTGTTCGCGCGCTCGGCGCGCCGCGCCTGGGGGGCGGCCGGGGCCGCAGCGGCCGCCATTGCGCTCGGCATGGCTGGGCTGTTCTTTGCACCCCCCGCCCTGCGCGGCGAGCCACATGCATTGCTGGCCTGGGCCGCGGCGGCCCTCGTGCTCACGTCGCTCGGCTACAGCCTGGCGATGGTCACGCATCAAGCCTGGGCCGTGCGGCTGGGTGGCGGCACGGCCGAGCAGGCACGGTGGGTTGGCGCCCGCGAGACACTGGCGCTGGCCGGCGTGCTGGTGGCCAGCGTACTGCCGTCGATGGCCGGCTGGGCCGTCACGGTCGCGTTGCTGGCCGGCCTGTTGATCGCCGGCTGGCTGACGCTGGCCCGCGTGCTGCCGCGCGAAGCCGCACCCGCCGTCATCGCCGGGCCGGCTGCAGCGGGCGGCTCCGAGCCATGCGCCGCCCCTTCCCGCAGCCCCTGGCTCGACGCCGGGTTCCGTCGCCTGATGGCCGTGGTGCTGGCCAGCGGGCTGGCCAGTGCCATCCCGGCCAGCCTCGTGCTCTTCTACGTGCGCGACGTGCTGCAAGCCGCTGGCGCGGCGGAAGGTTGGCTGCTCGGGCTTTACTTCGCTTCCGCGGCGCTGGGCATGCCGCTGTGGGTGCGCGCGGTGCGCCGACACGGCCTCGTGCGTCCGTGGCTTGCCAGCATGGGGCTGGCCATCGCGTCATTCGCCGGCGCGGCGCTGCTCGGCGCGGGCGACCTGCCGCTGTTCGCGCTCGTGTGCCTGGTTTCCGGCCTGGCGCTTGGCGCCGAACTCGTGGTGCCTCCGGCACTGCTGGCAGCACTCATCCGCCGCCACCGGGCAGAGCACGCCGCTCCGATGCGCACGCAGGCGGGCGCCGGGCCCCGTGGCATCGAGGGCCTGTGGTTCGGCTGGTGGAACTTCACCGCCAAGCTGACGCTGGCCGCGGCCGCCGGGCTCGCCCTGCCACTGGTGCAGGCGCTCGGCTATGCCCCCGGCGTGGGCGATGCGAACTCGCTCACCGCGCTGGCCATCTGCTACGCGCTCGTGCCCTGCGCCGTGAAGGCGCTCGCCGCGGCGCTGGTGTGGCGCTGGCGCATCTCGCTGCCGGACGCCCAATACTCACGATGAATCTCATGACGATTGCCTCATCTGCCTCACCCGGCTTTGCCAGTGCCACGATGGCCTCGCAGCCCGCGCCCGCGCCAGGGCCCCGATGCGACGGCCGCCGCCGCAGCCTGTGGCTGGCCGCCGCCGCCGCCCCGTTTGCGCTGGCCGGTTGCAGCTCGCCGGCGGTCAGCGACTACGCCGCTGAGCGGCCGCTGCTGGACCTGCGCCGCTACTTTGACGGCGAGGTGCGGGCCCACGGCGTCTTCGTCGACCGTGCCGGCAAGGTGGTGCGCCGCTTCACCGTGAACATGCAGTGCCGCTGGAGCGGCGAGCCCGGCCGCGAGCAGGGCGTGCTCGACGAACGCTTCACCTACAGCGACGGCTCGCAGGAGCGCCGCGTGTGGCGCCTCACGCACCATGGCGCTGGCCGATACACGGGCCGCGCCGACGACGTGGTGGGCGAGGCCGGCGGCCAGACCGCAGGCAACAGCTTTCGCTGGGCCTACACGTTGCGCCTGCCGGTGGACGGCCGCGTCTGGGAGGTGCAGTTCGACGACTGGATGCACCTCGTCGACGAGCGCGTGATGCTCAACCGCGCAACGATGAGCAAGTTCGGCATCCGCCTGGGCGAGGTGCAGCTCGCCTTCACGCGCGCCACGCCGATGGCTGCGGCCCTGCCGAACGCGGCCGGCGACGCGCCCGCGGCGGCGCCGCGAGGTTGACGGCGCCATGGCCCTGAACCCTCGCATCGAGCCATGGACGGGCCGGCGTGCCTGGATCGTCGGCGCCTCCAGCGGCATCGGCCGCGCCACCGCGGCCGCGTTGCATGAGGCGGGCGCGCAGGTGGCAGTGTCGGCGCGCGACGCCGCGGCGCTGCAGCAGTTCACCGCCGAACACCCGGGCAGCCTGGCGCTGCCGCTGGACGTGACCGACCTGGCCAGCGTGCAAGGTGCCGCCCAGCGGCTGCTGCGCACCTGGGGCACGCCCGATCTCGTGTTCGCCTGCGCGGGCCACTACCGCCCGCTGCGTGCGACGGAGTACTCGTTGGCCGAGATGCGGCGCCACCTGGACATCAACTACATCGGCACGCTGAACCTGCTGGAGGTGTCGCTGCCGCCGCTGCTGGCCGCCGGCCGCGGACACATCAGCCTGATGGGCAGCGTGGCGGGCTACCGCGGCCTGCCGCATGCGCTGGCCTACGGGCCGACCAAGGCGGCGCTGAACAACCTCGCCGAGGTGATGTACTTCGACCTGCACGATCGTGGCATCGGCGTCTCCATCGTCAACCCGGGCTTCGTCGACACGCCCCTGACCGCTCAGAACCGCTTTCCGATGCCGGCCCTGATGAGCTCCGAACAGGCCGCGGGCGAGATCCTGCGCGGCTGGCAGGCCGGGCAGTTCGAGATCCACTTCCCACGCCGCTTCACGCTCGGGCTCAAGACGCTGCAGTCGGCCTGGCACGGGCTCTACTTCGCCGCCGTGCGGCGCGCGACGGGGCTGTAGTGGCCGGCACCGACCCCACGCCCTGGCGGGCGCAGGATGCCCGGCTGGCGGCTGTCGCGCGCTTCTACGAGAGGCTGCACCCTGGCAGCGTGGCCGGCATCGAGAACCTCTACGCTGCCGGCGCGCGCTTCAAGGACCCGTTCAACGACGTGCAGGGCGTCGCGGCGATCCGCCGCATCTTCGAGCACATGTTCGAGCAGGTGCACGAACCGAAGTTCGAGATCGAAGCCGGCGCCTGCGAAGGCGACACCGCGTTCCTGCGCTGGACGATGAGCTTCGCGCGCCACGGGCGGCCCGGTCGGCGCCTGGCCCTCCGCGGCTGCACCGAGCTGCGATTCGATGCCACAGGGCGCGTTGGGGTGCACCGCGACTACTGGGACGCCGCCGAGGAGCTGTACGAGAAGCTTCCGCTGCTCGGCGCGCTGCTGCGCGGGCTCAAGCGGCGGCTGGCCACGCCGCAGCGATGACCGCCTGAGCGGGTGGGCGTGGAATGCCTCGACCGGCTCGCGCCCCGATCAGCTCGCAGGCGCACCGGGCACCAGCACCGCCGCACCGCTGAACGCGCCGGCGCGCAGGTCGTCCAGCGCGCGCTGCGCATCGGCCAGCGCGTAGCGGTGCGTGTGCACCTCCAGCGGAACTTCGGCCGCGAGGCGCATGAACGCCAACCCGTCGGCCCGCGTGAGGTGCGCCACCGACAACAGCGCGCGCTCGCCCCATAGCAGCGCATAGGGCATCGCCGGCACGTCGCTCATGTGGATGCCCGCACAGACCACGGTGCCGCCCGGCCGTACCGCCCGCAGCGCCGCCGGAACGAGGGCCCCGACCGGCGCGAAGATGATCGCAGCGTCCAGCGGCACCGGCGCCGCAGCGTCCGAGCCGCCGGCCCAAGACGCCGCGAGCTGGCGCGCCAGCGCCTGCGCGGGGGCATCACCGGGCCGCGTGAACGCGAACACCTCGCGCCGTTGCGACACCGCCACCTGCGCGATGAGGTGCGCCGCGGCGCCGAAACCAAAGAGACCCAGGCGCCGCACCTCGCCGCGCGCCAGCGCGCGCGCGTAGGCGCGGTACCCGATCAGCCCGGCACACAGCAAGGGGGCTGCCTGCTCGTCGCTGTAGCGATCGGGCAGCGCGAAGGCGTAGCGCGCATCCACCAGCGCATGCTCGGCATAGCCGCCGTCGAGCTGCCAGCCGGTGAAGCGCGCCTCGGCGCACAGGTTCTCATGCCCGCCCGTGCAAGCCGCGCAGTGCCCGCAAGTCCAGCCCAGCCAAGGCACGCCCACGCGCTGACCGAGGTGGAACTCGCCCGGCTGCGCGTGCGTGCCTTCGGCACCTGCATGCGCCGGTCCGATGGCGGTGACGCGGCCGACGATCTCGTGGCCGGGGACCACCGGTCGGCCGGGGTGCGCCAGGTCGCCGTCAGCCAGGTGCAGGTCGGTGCGGCACACACCACACGCCGCCACGCGGATGCGCAACTGGCCGGGCCCGGGTTCGGGCAGCCGCCGTCGCCACGCAGCCTGCAGCGGCCGACCTGCAGCGGGCAGTTCCATGGCCAGCCAGCGGCTCGCGCCCATGACTCAGCTTCCGCGCTTGCGCTGCGGTGTGAGCGCTTCGGAGCGGCCACGCGCGGTCATGAGGAACCTCCGCGCTTGCGCTGCGGTGTGAGCGCTCTGGAGCGGCCACGCGCGCTCACGGTGGCAACTCCTCACCGCGCTCGGCCGGCATCGCGCGACAGATGCGCTGGCGCTTGCCGCTTCGCCCGCGCGCCGGCAACGCGGCCGCAGCGCGCACGTCGACGCGAGCGCCTGGCACGCCCTGGTGCTGCAGGTAGTGGCGCAGCACGGCCGCCGTGCGCTCGCGCGCGGTCTTGGAGCAGCCGGCCGCGCCGTACAGATCGACGCGCAACGAGCGCGGGCCGCGCTGCTGAACGACAAAGTCGAACACGCCGGCTTCGTCTTCCAGCACCGTGGTCAGGGCCAGGGGCGCGAGGTGCACCTTGCGCCCGCCGGCGCCGGCCAGCGACAGCACGTCGTCGCCGCGCCCCTGCACTTCGATCATCGGCAGCGCGCTGCCGCAGGCGCAGCGCCCGGGCACGAAGCGCACGCGGTCGCCAAGTTCGTAGCGCACGATCGGCAGCACGCGATTGGCCAGGTTGGTCAGCAGCACCCGGTCGGCGCACTCGCCTTCGGGCACGGCGCGGCCATGGGCATCGACCGGCTCCAGCACCACCCAGTCGGCGTGCAGGTGCAGCGCGCCATGGGCGCACTCGCTGGCGATCTCGAGGCATTCGCTGGCGCCGTAGGTGTCGCGCACCGTGCAGCCAAAGGCCTGTTGCAGCGCCTGGCGGCACAACGCGCCCAGTGTCTCGCCGCCGGTCCACACGCCTGCCAGCTGCAGGCGCAGCCCGTCTTCAGCTGCCGCGCGCGCCAGCACCCAGGCCATGCTGGGGTAGGTGGCCAGCGCCGTGGGCTGCCAGCCGTTGAGTTCGGCCACCAGCTGCGGCAACGGCTGCAGAAACGAAAAGGCGCGCGTCGAGGCCGCCACCCAGGGGCTGAGCTGGCGCTGGCGGTCCAGCGAGAGCACGCCGGCAAACGGGCCCTCCACGGCGCCCACGAAGGCCACGCGGGCCGCCCGCGGCGCAGACGCAGCCCGCGGCGTGCCCGGCCAGCCTGCCGCGGCGCCGGCGGGTCCACCCAGCGGCCAGGCCGCCCATGGCGGCATCGGCATGGCCTGGGCCATCGGCCCGCGCAGGGCCTGCAGCGAATCGCACACCGCCAGGCTGCGCGCGTCGTGCAAGAACAGCGCGGGCACGCCGCTGCTGCCCGAGCTCTCCCAGGCGAGATAGCGCCCAAGGTACGCGCAGGCGCGCCCTCCCGCGGCCTGCGCGAAGGCGCGTGCGGCCGCCAGGCTCACGCGAGGGTCGGTGGCTGCGGCGTCGAAGTTCGCCATCAGCTCGGCCTTCCCCAGGGGCGGCACGCCGGCCATCAGCTCGCAGGCCGACGCGCCACCGCTGCCGGCCGCCCGGTCGAACCCGCGCAGACGATGGCGCCACCAGGGCGAGCGCTGCGCGGCTTCTTCGACCAGTTGCTGCAGACGCAGGCGCTGCCGCTGCCGCCAGGCGAGCGCCGGCGATCGCGTGGTGAGCAGCACGTCGGCAGCCACCGATGCGGCGAACCAGGGGTCGAAGACGCACCCTGCACCCTGCGCCGGTGCCGCCCCGCCGGGCCCGGGCGCTTGTGCCCCGCCTCTTTGCGGGCGCGGTTCCCGGGCTGCATTGGGCGGGCGCTGGGGCATGGCGACGTCGCGCGGTGGAAAGTCAGGCGGGTTGGCGATCATCGGCGGGGCGGGCACGCCATCGCGTTGCGCCGCCTCAATGCCGATGCGGCCGCGGCGCCCACGATGCGGCGCTGGCTACCGGCGCGTGGGGCGATGCGCGCCTAGGAGTTTTCCTAGGCCGCAGCTTCATGTCCACCCCCAGTGCGGCGGCGTGCCTGTGAAGCGCACGTGGCGCCATGCGCCGATTGGCGAGGCCCCCCGGCAAGCCGATGCTTCTCTGCGGCGACACGCAAAGAAGGAGAGGCGCATGAACCCGATGACGATGCCCCTGGCGGCCGGTGCACAGGCGGAGTGGCGGCGTGCCCAGGCGCGCGTGCATGGCCTGGACCTGCCACCTTCGGCCCTGGCGCACCTGCTCGGGGAGCCCGCCTTCCATGCGCCGGGCAGCCAGGGCGCGACGGGCTCGCCCACGCCGGCCCCGTACCCGCTGGTGCGGGTGGCCGAGGAAACCCCGCTGTTCCTGGAGGGCGCACCCGCCCGCAGCATCTACGTGGTGCAGGCCGGCAACTTCAAGACCGTGCTGACCGGCGAAGACGGCTACGAACACGTGCTCGACTTCGTCACGCGCCACGACGTGCTGGGCTGCGATGGCCTCGCCGACGGCCACTACGCCAGCGGGGCGGTGGCGCTGGAAGAGTCCTGGGTGTTCGCCCTGCCGGCCGTCGACCTGCCGCACCTGGGCTCGCAATGGCCGCAGTTCCATGCCCGCTGGCAGGCCGCCATGGCCCGGCAGCTGGCACGCGCCGGCGAAAAGACCTGGCTCATGGCCACGGTGGGCGCCGAGAAGCGCACCGCGCGCTTCATCCTGCTGCATGCGCGGCGCATGGCCGAGGCTGGCCAGTCGACGCGCCGGTTGCACCTGCGCATGGGCCGGCGCGACATCGCCAGCCACCTCGGGCTGGCACACGAGAGCGTCAGCCGCTCGTTCTCGATGCTGGCCGACATGGGCCTGCTGCGCGTGGACAACCGCGACATCGAGATCGTCGACAGCGAGGCGCTGCACAACTTCGCGCTGTGCACGCGCGGGTACCCGGAGGCCGCACCGCGGCGGCGCGCGTCGGCTCCGTGACCATTTCTCCTGCGCCGGTCTTCAGCGCCCGCGGCCTGACCAAGACCTACGGCAGCGGCGACGCCACGGTGCACGCGCTGATCGATGTGAACCTGGACATCGGCCGCGGCGAGTTCATCGTGCTGCTGGGCCCCTCGGGCAGCGGCAAGTCCACGCTGCTGAACATCCTCGGCGGGCTCGACGTGCCCACCAGCGGCGAAGTGACCTTCGCCGACCACCGCCTGACCGGCGCCAGCGAAGCCGAGCTCACGCGCTACCGGCGCGAGCACGTGGGCTTCGTGTTCCAGTTCTACAACCTGATCCCAAGCCTGACGGTGCGCGAGAACGTCGCCCTGGTCACCGACATCGCCGAACACCCGATGCCGGTGGACGAGGCGCTGGCCTGGGTCGGCCTGGCCGAACGGCAAGACCACTTTCCTTCTCAGCTCTCGGGCGGCGAGCAGCAGCGGGTGGCCATCGCACGCGCCATCGTCAAGCAGCCCGAGGTGCTGCTGTGCGACGAGCCCACCGGCGCGCTCGACTACGCCACCGGCAAGCGCGTGCTCGAGGTCATCGCCAAGGTCAACGCCGAACTGGGCACGACGGCGGTCGTGATCACGCACAACGCTGCCATCTCCGGCATGGCCGATCGCGTCATCCGGCTGGCCGACGGGCGCGTGCACAGCATCGAGACCAACCCGAAGAAGGTGAGTCCGGCCGAGCTGTCCTGGTGAGCCCGCCGGCCAGCAAAGGCAAAGGGTGCTTGGACCCGCGATGAAAGCCCTCGACCGCAAGCTCTTGCGCGACCTGCGCCTGATGTGGAGCCAGGCGCTGACCATCGCGCTGGTGGTCGCCAGCGGCGTCGGTGCCTTCATCACCACGCTGTCGGCGGTGGATTCGCTGGCACTGGCGCGCGATCGCTTCTACGCCGAGGGCCGCTTCGCCGATGTCTTCGCGGGCGTGAAGCGCGCGCCCCTGGCGCACGCCGAGCGGCTGCGCCAGGCGCCGGGCGTGGCCGACGTGCAGACCACGCTCGAGCAGATCGTGCGCATCGATATCGAAGGCCTCGCCGACCCGATCATCGGCCAGCTGATCGGCGTCGACCTGCGCAACCCGCCGCGCATGAACCGCGTCACCGTGGCCAGCGGCCGCGGCCTCGAGCCGGCCGGCAGCGCGGCGCGCGCCGGGGGCACCATCGACGCACTCGTCTCGGCCGGCTTCGCCCAGGCCCGCGGCCTCGTGCCCGGCTCGCAGGTCGGCGCGCTGATCAACGGCAAGCGCCGCACGCTGCACATCGTGGGCACGGCACTTTCGCCCGAGTTCATCTTCGCCGGCATGTTCGGCATGCCCGACCTGCGCGGCTTCGGCGTGTTCTGGATCGACCGCGAAGCGCTGGCCGCGGCCTACGACATGGCCGGCGCCTTCAACCGCGTTGCCATCAAGCTGGCGCCCGGTGCCAGCGAGCGCGCCACGATCGACGCCCTGCAGGCGCTGCTCGGCCCGTTCGGCGGCCGCGAGGCCCACGGCCGCGAAGACCAGAACTCGCACGCCATGCTCGACAACGAGATCAAGGAGCAACGCGTGCTGGGCACCGTGCTGCCTTCGATCTTCCTCGGCGTCGCCGCCTTCCTGCTCAACGTCGTCGTCTCGCGCCTGGTGGCCACGCAGCGCGAACAGATCGCGGCGCTGAAGGCGCTGGGCTACACCCACGGCACGATCGGCGCGCATTACCTGAAGCTGGTCGGGGTGATCGTCGCGCTCGGCCTGGCGCTGGGCATCGGCATCGGCGAGCGCATGGGCACGTATCTCACCGCGTTGTACGCCGAGTTCTTCTATTTCCCGAGCTTCGAGCACCACATCGCGCCGCAGCTGCTGGTCGTCGCCGTGGGCGTGACGCTGGCCACCGCGGTGGCGGGCACGTTGAGTGCCATCTTCGCCACCGTGCGGCTGGCGCCGGCCGAAGCGATGCGCCCGCCGGCACCCGGCAGCTACCGCCGCACGCTGGCCGAACGCCTGGGCGTGAAAGGCCTGTCGCCGGCGCTGCGCATGGTCCTGCGCAACATGGAGCGAAAGCCGCTGCGCACCGCGCTGTCGATCGGTGGCGTGGCCGCCTCGGTGGCCATCGTCGTGATGGGCAACTTCTTCCGCGACGCCATCGACTTCATCGTCGACTCGCAGTTCAACGTCGCGATGCGCAGCGACGTCATCGTCTGGCTGGCCGAGCCGGCACCGGCCGGCGCGGCGCGCGAGGTGGCACGCCTGCCCGGCGTGACGCAGGTCGAATCGGGGCGCGACGTGCAGGTGCGCTTCGTCCACGGCCACCGCAGCGAACGCGGCATGATCCGCGGCCACGGCGCGCATGCCGAGCTGACCCGCATCATCGATGTCGACAACCGGGAGGGCAGCCGGCTGGACGACGAAGGCCTGGTGCTGACCGACCGCCTGGCCGACAAGCTCGGGCTGCGCCCCGGCGACCGGGTCGAGGTCGAAGTCCTCGAGGGCCACCAGCGCACGTTGTCCGTGCCGGTGAGCACCACGGTGCGCGAGATGATGGGACTGAATGCCTACATGGAGCGCCGTGCGCTGAACCGCCTGCTGCAGGAGGACGAGCTGGCGACCTGGTTCTCGCTGGCGGTCGAGCGCGGCCACGAAAGCGCGCTGCTCGAGGCCAGCAAGGCGCTGCCGCGCGTGGTGGGCGCGTTCAGCAAGTCGACCCTGCTGCGCAACATGCAGGAGGTGAGCGCGCGAAACGTGCGCATCATGAGCAGCATCCTCACGACGCTGGCGGTGATCATCGCCGTGGGCGTCGTCTACAACAACGCGCGCATCGCGCTGGCCGAACGCACCTGGGAGCTGGCCAGCCTGCGTGTTCTGGGCTTCACGCGCGCCGAGGTCAGCGCGCTGCTGCTGGGCGAGATGGCGATCGGCATCGCGCTGGCGCTGCCGCTGGGCATGGCACTCGGCCTCGGCCTCGTGCACTTGATCTCGGGCCTCCTGGCCTCGGACCAGTTCTTCTTCCCGGTGGTCATCCGCGCGCCCACCTATGCCTGGGCAGCGATCGCCGTGCTCGCCGCCGGCACGGCCAGCGCGCTGGTCGTGCGCCGGCGCATCGACCGCCTGGATATGGTGGCGGCGCTGAAGACACGCGAGTGACGCCCGAACGAAAGTGCGAACGAACGAGCGGAGAACAACATGCAACGACGCACCCTGCTGTGGACGGCCGCTGCCGCGGCCGCCGCCATCGCGCTGCTGGCCTGGGCGTTCGCGCCGCGGCCGATCGAGGTGGAGGCGGCCCGCGCCGCCGTCGGCCGCTTCGAGCTGACGGTGGACGAGGACGGCCGCACGCGTCTGCCCGACCGCTACGTCGTCTCGGCGCCGCTGGCCGGGCGGCTGGCGCGCATCACGCTGCGTGAAGGCGATGCGGTGGCCGCCGGCGACCTGCTGGCCACGCTGACGCCGGCGCTGGCGCCGATGCTCGACGAGCGCAGCGTGCGCGAGGCGCAGGCGCGCGTCGGCACCGCCGAAGCCGCGTTGGCGCGCGCCGGCGTGCGCATCGAGCGAGCGCGCGTGGGCATCGAGCAGGCGCGCGTGGAACTGCAGCGCAGCGAGAAGCTGGCGCGTGACGGCTTCGTCGCGCCGACCAAGCTCGATGCCGATCGGCTGGCGCAGGAGGCGGCGCAGAAGGAGCACGACACCGCGGTGCAGGAGCGCCACGTCGCCGAGCACGAGCTGGAACAGGCGCGCGCGGTGCTGACGGCACTGCGGCAACCAGCCGCCGGGGCGGGTACGCCAGGGGCCGCCGCCACGGCACGCGGCTTCGCCGTGCGCGCGCCGGTGGCTGGACAGGTGCTGCGCGTGGTTCAACCGAGCGAGGCCACGGTCAACGCCGGCGCGCCGCTGGTCGAGCTGGGCGACCTGGCGCGCCTGGAGGTGCTGGCCGAGTTGCTCACCACCGACGCGTTGCGGGTGGCCGCCGGCACCCGCGTGCGCATCGAGCGCTGGGGCGGCCTGGGCGTGCTTGAAGGGCGCGTGCGGCGCATCGAGCCGGCCGCGTTCACCAAGGTCTCGGCACTGGGCGTGGAAGAGCAGCGCGTCAATGTGCTGATCGAACTGGCGAGCCCGCGCGAACAGTGGCGGGCGCTGGGCGACGGCTACCGCGTCGGCGTGCGGCTGGTCGTGCTGGCCGAGGAGCGTGCGCTGCAGGTGCCGGCCAGCGCGGTGTTTCCGCTGCCCGAGGCGCTGGCGAAGACCGCCGATGGCGCAGCGGGTGGCGCAGCGGCCATCGGTGGTGCCGGCAGCGCCGCCGGCACCGCGATGGCCACCTTCGTCATCGCCGACGGCCGCGCGCGGCTGACGCGGGTGCACCTGCGAGCGCGCAACGGCAGCATGGCCTGGGTCGCTGGCGGTCTGGCCGACGGCGCCCGTGTCATCGTCTACCCGAACGCCACCGTGCGCGATGGCGTGCGCGTGCGCGAGCGGCGGGTATGAGCCGCGGCCACACCGCGCGCGGGCGGAAGCACCAGCGCCGGGCATGCAACCACGGCCGCGTCCACCGACCACCATGCCCTGGGCACCGAGGCCGACGGCGCTTCGTTGCGCCTCGTTTCTCACCCCCTCGCACGTGAACTCGGCGACGCCTTCGCAGGCACCGCGGCTTTCGCTTGCGCCGACTCAATCCCAGCCGGTGCGCCGGCGTTCAGCATGCGGCCGCATGACCGGGTAGCGGGCATCAAGCCAGCCGGTTCTGCCGGCATCGAGCCGACTGCGGCAAGGAGGTCACATGAACGCCGAATCCCTCTGCTCGCGCCACATCGTCAGCCTCGACGGGCGCGAGTCGTTGCAACGCGCGGCACAACTGATGCGTGACCACCATGTCGGCGCCATCGTGGTCACCGAGGAGAAGGCCGAAGGTGTGCGCGTCAGCGGCATCGTGACCGACCGCGACCTGGCGATCGAAGTGCTGGCCCGCGGCGGCGACGCCTCGCGGGTGCCCGTGTCCAGGCTCGTGTCCGGTCCGCCGGTGGGCGTCGACGCGCGTGCCGGTGTCGAGCATGCGGTGCGCGCGATGGAGGCCGTGGGCGTGAGACGGCTGCTGGTGCACGACGAAGCGGGCCACCTGGTCGGCCTGCTGTCGCTGGATGACCTCCTGCCAGCGCTGGCGGCGCCGCTGGCCGGGCTGGCGGCTGTCATGCGCCAGGGCACTGAGCGCGAGGCCGCAAGGCGCGACACACTCGCGCCGCCGGCACGACCGGTGCTGCGCGTGCCGGCGATGGGCACCGCAGGCTGGAAGGGCGAGGGGCCGATCGGGTAGAAGCCCAGGTAGAAGCCCAGGTAGAAGCCCAGGTAGAAGCCCAGGTAGAAGCCCAACAAGGCCGAACGGGTCAGCCCCTTGCGAGAGCTGACCCGTTGATACCGATGGTCGGGGTGGCGGGATTCGAACTCGCGACCCCTTGCACCCCATGCAAGTGCGCTACCAGGCTGCGCTACACCCCGACGAAGCGATGCATTATACGGCCCCGGTCAAGCGCGCCCCTCGGACGAAGCCTTCCTTGGCCCTGCGATGCCGGCACGCTGCGACGATCGCAGCCCCGGTCCGTTCGGCCGTGCAGCGGCCACCCGCTCTGGGCGAGCGCCTTCAGGGCTCGAGCAGATCGCGGATGGACTGCAACTCGCTGCGCAGCCGCTGTAGATCGAACTCCGCGCCATCGTCGGAAACCTCTTCCGGCAGCACCAGCGGCACCTCGACCGAAGCCACGGCGGCGCTGCGATCGAGCAGCGCTGCATCGGCCAGGCGGTTGCGCGCACCGACGATCGTGAAGCCCTGGTCGTAGAGAAGCTCGCGGATGCGGCGCACGAGCAGCACCTCGTGGTGCTGGTAGTAGCGCCGATTGCCGCGGCGCTTCATGGGCTTGAGCTGCGCGAACTCCTGCTCCCAATAGCGCAGCACGTACGGCTTCACGCCGCACAGCTCGCTGACCTCACCGATGGTGAAGTAGCGCTTGGCGGGAATGGCTGGGAGCGCTTTCTCCATTGAAATCAATGGGATCCAACGGGAAAGCTCAGACTCTACTCGAACTCAGCTTCTAGGGGGGTGTCGCCCTGCACGATGCCTTTCAGTTTGTGACTGGCGTGAAAAGTCACCACGTTGCGGGCCTTGATCGGGATCGATTCGCCGGTGCGCGGGTTGCGGCCGGGGCGCGGCGCCTTGCGCCGGATGTTGAAGTTGCCAAAGCCCGACAGCTTCACGTCCTGGCCGGCCACGAGCGTGGCATGCACGAGGTCGAAGAAGGCCTCGACCATGTCCTTGCTCTCACGCTTGTTCAGGCCCAGGCGGTCGAACAGCAGCTCGGCCAGCTCGGCCTTGGTCAGGGTGGGCGTCTCGAGCGTGGGCAGCAGCGCCGGTTTGCGCGCTGCCGCCGGTGCGGCAGCGGCGGGATCAGTGCCCTTCGTGGTGTCCTCGGCCATGTTTCGGTCTCCCTCGTGGCGTGCGGCGCGGGGTTGCGGGCGTTCAGGTGCGCAGCCGGGCGGCGAAGGCAGCCGCAGCCCGCGCCACCGCCGCGCCCACCGCCGCGTCGATGCGCTCGTCGGTCAGCGTCGCTGCATCATCGCGCAGCTCCAGGCGGTAGGCCAGGCTGCGCTCCCCGGCCGCCAGGGAACCGCCCGCGGTGCCCGGGCGGTAGAGGTCAAACAGCGTGGCCGAGCGAATCAGCCCCCGAGGGTCGGCCAGCAAGCAAGCCATCAGCGCCTCGTGGGAGGCGCCTTCAGCCACCACCAGGGCCAGGTCGCGCCAGACCGGCTGCTGCTTCGACACGGGCTCGTATGACGGCGCGGCTCCAGCCTGAACTGCAGCCAGATCGAGCTCGAACAGCAGCGGCGCTTGCGGCAACTCGTACGCCTGGCGCCAGCGCGGGTGCAACTCGCCCACCACGCCAACATCCACCCCATCAAGCAACACCCGCGCGCACCGGCCGGGGTGCAGCGCCGGGTGGCGTGTAGGTTCGAAGAACGCGCTGCGTGGGGCCAGCAGCGCCTCCAGGTCACCCTTGATGTCGAAATAGTCCGTTCCGCGCTCGTGGGCACCCCACTGCGCAGGCTCGGCCGGGCCGTAGGCCAGCGCCGCGATGCGCGCCGGCTGAGCGACGCCCGCGACGTTCAGCTCATCGTCGCGCGCCGCGGCATCGCGCCGGTAGACGCGGCCCACCTCGAACAGGCGAACCCGCGTCGCCTTGCGCGAGAGGTTGTGGCGCAATGCGCCGACCAGGCTACCGACAAGGCTGGAGCGCATCACCGCCAGCGGCGCGGCGATCGGGTTGAGCACCTTGATCGGATCGGCGTTGCCGGCCAGTTCGCGCTCCCAGCGTTCCTCGACGAAGCTGTAGCTGATGGCCTCCTGGTAGCCCAGGTCGGCCATGCGGTGGCGCAAGGCATGGCCGCTGCGGCGCGCTTCGGGGCGCACCTGCGGCGCCACCGGCGCCTGCGGGTCGGTGGCCGGGAGCTTGTCGTAGCCGACGACGCGGATCACCTCCTCGATCAGGTCTTCTTCGATCGACAGGTCAAAGCGCCAGCTGGGGGGGGTGACCCGCAGCAGGCCGGGCTCTTCGGTGAACACCAGGCCCAAGCGGCGGAAGACATCGGCGCACTGCGCCTGCGTCACCGGCAGGCCGATGACTTTGGCCGCGCGGGCCACGCGCATCGACACCGGCTGGCGCTGCGGCAGCCCGCTGATCTGGTCGTCCATCGGGCCGGCCTGGCCGCCGCAGACCCGCTGCACCAGCCGCGTGATGTGCTCGATGTGCTCGACCGTCTGCGCCGGGTCCACGCCGCGTTCGAATCGGTGGCCGGCGTCGGTGCTGAAGTTGTAGCGGCGCGAGCGGCCCTGCACGGCTTCGGGCCACCAGAAGGCGGCCTCGATGTAGATGTTTCGCGTGTCGTCCGAGACCGCCGTGGCCTGGCCGCCCATGATGCCGGCCAGCGACTCGACGGCCTTCGCGTCGGCGATGACGCCCACCGTCGCGTCGACCTCGACGGTGTTGCCGTTGAGCAGCTCGAGCGCCTCACCCTGGCGCCCCCAGCGCACCTCGAGACGGTCGTGGATCTTGTCCAGGTCGAAGATGTGCGAAGGCCGCCCGTACTCGAACATCACGTAGTTGGAGATGTCCACGAGCGCCGTCACGCTGCGCTGCCCGCAGCGCGCCAGGCGCTGCACCATCCAGTCGGGGGTCCGGGCCCGGGTGTCCACGCCGCGCACGATGCGGCCGGAGAAGCGGCCGCACAGGTCCGACGCCTGCACCTGCACGGGCAGGCGCTGGTCGTGCGCCGGCTTCACCGGCTCGATCGGCGGCGTGAGCAGCGGCGCGCCGGTCAAGGCGGCCACCTCGCGCGCGATGCCATACACGCTGAGCAGGTGCGCAAGATTGGGCGTGAGCTTGAGCGTGAAGATCGTGTCGTCGAGCTGCAGCTGTTCGCGCAGCGGGCGACCCAGCGGCGCATCGGCATCCAGCTCGAGCAGGCCGCCGTGGTCGTCGGCGATGCCGAGTTCCTTCGCGGAGCAGAGCATGCCGTGGCTCTCCACGCCGCGCAGCTTGCCCACGCCGATGTTGATGGGCTCAGCGTCGGCGTTGCCGGCCGGCGGCGGCAACTGCGCACCCACCTTGGCCAGCGGCGCGCGCAGGCCCACGCGGGCGTTGGGTGCACCGCACACCACCTGCAGCAGCTCACCGGTGCCGACGCTGACCTGGCACACGCGCAGGCGGTCGGCCTGCGCGTGCGGCACGGCCTCGACGATCTCGGCCACCACGACGCCAGAGAACGGCGGCGCCACCGGGCGCAGCTCCTCGACCTCCATGCCGCTCATCGTGAGCAGCTCGGCCAGTTGCTGGGTCGACAGCGGCGGGTTGCAGAACTCGCGCAGCCAGGACTCCGGGAATTGCATCGTCTCGTCTCGAACTCGAATTCAGCTCAGCGGAACTGCGACAGCAGGCGCAGGTCGCCATCGAACATCAGCCGCAGGTCGTCGATGCCGTAGCGCAGCATCGCCAGGCGGTCGCCTCCCATGCCGAAGGCGAAACCGATGTGGTGCTCGGGGTCGAGGCCGAAGTTGCGCACGACGTTGGGGTGCACCTGCCCGGAGCCGGCCACCTCGAGCCATCGCCCGGCCAGCGGGCCGCTGCGGAACTGGATGTCGATCTCGGCGCTCGGCTCGGTGAACGGGAAGAAGCTCGGGCGGAAGCGCACGTCGAAGTCGCTGGTCTCGAAGAACTCGCGCACGAAGCCGGTGAACACGACCTTCAGATCCTTGAAGCTGACGTTCTCGCCGATCCACAGGCCCTCGACCTGGTGGAACATCGGCGAGTGCGTGGCGTCGCTGTCGACGCGGTACACGCGGCCCGGCGCGATGACGCGGATCTCGGGCATCGCTTGGCCGGCCGCTTCCAGGGGGGCGTACTTCGCGGCGTGCGCACGCGCGTATCGCACCTGCATGGGGCTGGTGTGCGGGCGCAGGTTCAGCCAGCGGCCTTCGGCATCCTTCATGTCGACGTAGAAGGTGTCCTGCATCGAGCGCGCCGGGTGGTTCTCGGGGTTGTTCAACGCCGTGAAGCTCATCCAGTCGGTCTCGATCTCGGGGCCTTCGGCGACGTCGAAGCCCATGCTGGCGAAGATCGCCTCGATGCGCTCGAGCACGCGGCTCACCGGGTGCAGGCCACCCATGCCGCGCTGGCGCCCGGGCAAGGTGACATCGAGCGCTTGGGCGCGCAGCTGCGCTTCCAGCTCGGCTTCGGCCAGCGCCTCGCGCCGCGCCTGCAAGGCCTGTTCGATGCGCGCCTTGATCTGGTTGATCTCGGCACCGCGGGCCTTCTTCTGCTCCACCGGCAGGCTGGCCAGCGACTTGAGCAGTTCGGTGACACGGCCGGCCCTGCCGAGGAAACGCGCCTTCGCGTTCTCGAGTTCGGCAGGTGTGGGCGCGGCGCCGAACTCGGCGGCCGCCGCGCTGACCAGGGTGTCGAGGTCACTCATGGATCGCACTTGGACGGGGACAGGGGTGTTTCGTCGGGCATGAAAAAAGGCCGCCCCGAGGTGACGGCCTTCGTTGCTCGAACCGGCCGCCCGCTGCTAGGCGAAGGCGGCCGCGGGGCTCAAGCGAGCTGGGCCTTCACCTTCGCCACGATGCTGCCGAAGGCAGCCGGGTCGTTCACGGCGAGTTCGGCCAGCATCTTGCGGTCGATGTCGATCTGCGCCTTCTTCAGGCCGGCCATGAACTTGCTGTAGGTCACGCCGAGCTCGCGGCTGGCGGCGTTGATGCGCGCGATCCACAGCTGGCGGAACACGCGCTTGCGGGTACGCCGGTCACGGTAGGCGTACTGGCCGGCCTTCATCACCGCCTCTTTGGCGATGCGGAAGACGTTCTTGCGGCGGCCGCGGAAGCCCTTGGCCAGGGCCAGCACCTTCTTGTGGCGGGCGTGGGCGGTGACACCACGTTTGACGCGAGGCATGGATGTGCTCCTTCGTGTTCGTCGGTGGTGGCGGGCTACAGGCCCGCGAAGGGCAGCATCGCCGCGATGTGGCCCATGTTGGTTTCGTGCACGTTCACCGCGCCGCGCAGGTGGCGTTTGCGGGTGGTGCTCTTCTTGGTGAGGATGTGGCGCTTGTAGGCTTGCCCGCGCTTGACGGTGCCGCCGGGGCGCACGCGGAAGCGCTTCTTCGCGCTGCTCTTGGTCTTCATCTTGGGCATGACTGCTCCTTCTAGGTTGCCTTGCAGGCGGCACCGCGAAGGTGCGCTTGACCGGCCTGCAACGGCTTGGTTGCGCTGCGGGCGGCGACCAGACCGCCCGGAACGCGAAACTCAGTTACTGCTTCCTCTTCGGCGCCAGCACCATGATCATCTGGCGGCCTTCGAGCTTGGGCATGTGCTCCACCACCGCCACGTCGGCCAGCTCGTCGCGGATGCGTTCCAGCATGCGCATGCCGAGTTCCTGGTGGGTGATCTCGCGGCCCCTGAAACGCAACGTCACCTTGCCCTTGTCGCCATCCTCGGCGATGAAGCGGCGCAGGTTGCGCATCTTGATGTCGTAGTCGTTGTCGTCGGTGCCGGGGCGGAACTTGACTTCCTTGACCTCGATGACCTTCTGCTTGGCCTTGGCCTCGGCGGCGCGCTTTTGCTCCTGGTACTTGAACTTGCCGTAGTCCATCAGCCGGCAGACCGGGGGGTCGGCGGTGGCGGCGATCTCCACGAGATCGACGTCCAGCTCGCCCGCCATGCGCAACGCTTCCAGGGTGGGCACGATGCCCAGCGGTTCGTTTTCCACCCCGTTCAGGCGCACCTGCGGCGCCATGATCTCGCGGTTCAGCCTGTGCTTGCGCTCCGCATTGGGAATGCGGCGGTCCATGAAGGTAGCGATGGTCTTGGCTCCTCAGGTGGCGCGAAGGCGGTGCGCGCCACGAAAACGACAAAAAGCGCGCCTCGTTGCGACCTAGGCCTTGGAGGCGATGTCTTCCGACAGGCGAGCCATGAAGGCCGCTTGGGACATCGCCCCGAGGTCCTGGTTGCCCCGGGCGCGCACCGCGACGGCGCCGTTCGCCTTCTCCTTGTCGCCCACGACCAGGATGTACGGCACCTTCTGCAGGGAATGCTCGCGGATTTTATACGTGATCTTCTCGGGCCGCAAATCGACCACGACCCTAAGTCCTTGTTTCTTCAGCGCTTTCGCCACATCGGCGGCGTAGTCGGCCTGGCCTTCGGAGATGCAGGCCACCACCACCTGCACCGGCGCCAGCCAGGCCGGCAGGGCGCCGGCGTGCTGCTCGATGAGGATGCCGATGAATCGCTCCAGGCTGCCGACGATCGCCCGGTGCAGCATCACCGGGTGGCGGCGGCTGGAGTCTTCGGCCACGTACTCGGCACCCAGCCGCTCGGCCATGGAGAAATCCACCTGCATCGTGCCGCACTGCCACTGGCGGCCGATGGCGTCTTTCAGCGTGTACTCGATCTTCGGGCCGTAGAAAGCGCCGTCGCCCGGCGAAATGACGAACTCGCAACCGCTCGCGCGCAGGCTTTCCATCAGCGCGTGCTCGGCCTTGTCCCAGATGGCGTCCGAACCGATGCGCGCCTCGGGCCGCGTCGCCACCTTGTAGATGATGTCCGTGAAGCCGAAGTCCTTGTACACGCGCTGAAGCAGCGCCGTGTAGGCCACGCACTCGGGCAGGATGTGGTCTTCCGTGCAGAAGATGTGGCCGTCGTCCTGCGTGAAGGCGCGCACCCGCATGATGCCGTGCAGCCCGCCCGTGGGCTCGTTGCGGTGGCAGTTGCCGAACTCGCCATAGCGCAGCGGCAGGTCGCGGTAGCTCTTGATGCCCTGCTTGAAGATCAGGATGTGGCCCGGGCAGTTCATCGGCTTGAGCGCGTATTCGCGCTTCTCCGACTCTGTCGTGAACATCGCGTCGCGGTACTTCTCCCAGTGGCCGCTCTTCTCCCACAGCACGCGGTCGACGATCTGGGGCCCCTTCACCTCCTGGTAGCCGTTGTCGCGGTACACGCGGCGCATGTACTGCTCCACCTCCTGCCAGACCACCCAGCCGTGGGGGTGCCAGAACACCGTGCCGGGGCTGTGCTCGTCGAGGTGGAACAGGTCCAGCTCGCGCCCGAGCTTGCGGTGGTCGCGCTTCTCGGCCTCTTCCAGCATGCGCAGGTACGCTGCCAGCTCGTCCTTCGTCGCCCAGGCCGTGCCGTAGATGCGCTGCAGCTGCTCGTTGGCCTGGTCGCCGCGCCAATAGGCGCCGGCCACCTTCATCAGCTTGAAGTGCTTCAGCCGCCCCGTGCTGGGCACGTGCGGGCCGCGGCACAGGTCTTCGAAGCCGCCCTCGCGGTACAGGCTCACGTCTTCGCCGGCGGGGATGCTGCCGATGATCTCGGCCTTGTAGTGCTCGCCCTGGCCCTTGAAGTACGCGATGGCCTCGTCGCGCGGCAGCACTCGGCGCACCACCGGTTCGTTCCTGGCCGCCAGTTCGCCCATGCGCCTCTCGATCGCCGCCAGGTCCTCAGGCGTGAACGGGCGCTTGTACGCGAAGTCGTAGTAGAAGCCGTTGTCCACCACCGGGCCGATCGTCACCTGCGCGTCGGGGAACAGTTCCTTCACCGCGTAGGCCAGCAGGTGCGCCGTGCTGTGGCGGATGATCTCCAGGCCGTCGGCGTCCTTCTCCGTGACGATGGCCAGCGCCGCATCGGCTTCGATGCGGTGGCTCGTGTCGACGAGTCGACCGTCCACCTTGCCCGCGATGGCGGCCTTGGCCAGGCCAGGGCCGATGGCGGCGGCCACTTCGGCCACCGTCGCAGGCCCGGCGAACTCGCGACGCGAACCGTCGGGCAGCGTGATGTTCAACATGATGGGGTTCCTCTCGGGCAACAAAAAAGCGCGGGGGCCAGGCCGCGCTTTGCTTGTTCAGGAGGATGAGACAGGCGTGACTGCGCGGCCGGCGTTCAGATGCCGGTGAAGAACCTCGTAGTCCGCGGTGTCATAACCATCCTGCCTTTCCTGGGCTCTTGTCGAACGGCTGGTGCCGGACGGTTCACCAGTGGGCGGGAGTTTACCCGAGGGCGATCGGCCGGCGTCTGCCGCACGGCCCACGAAGCTGGTCGCCCACGACACCGCACCGTCACGGCAGCGGCTGCGCGTCGATCGGCCCACCGCGCTCGACCACACGCGCGAAGTCCTCCGCCAGCCGCGTGCTCTCTGCCAGGGCCACGCGCCAGATGCGCTCGCGGCCGACGTCGTCGTCGCGCAGGTCGCGGAAGTCCTGCCGGTCGGGCAGCTTGCCATTGGGCAGCCGCTCGACGAACCCCGGGTGCGGCGAGAGTACGACGAGGTTGTCCAGGTGGCCGCTGGCACGGTGGCGTTTGTGCCACGCCTTGTCGAGCCAGCCCGGCACGATGCGCGGCTGGAAGTGCGGGTAGAGCACCAGGCCCTCGCTCATTGCCGAGTAGTTCAGGTGCAGGTGGTAGTCGGTAATGCCGCCGTCCCAGTAGGTGCCCGGCGGCGCGCCGGGCACGTCCTGCACCGCCTGCAGCGCAAACGGGATGGTGCAGCTGGCGAGGATGGCCGGCGCCAGGTTGCCCTCGTTGAGCGCCACCCGCTGGCTGCGGAAGTCGGCCAGAGGGAACGGCAGTTCGTCTCGCGGATCGCTGAAGACCACGCGCTCCAGCCATATTCCCAGGGCCCGGCGGCTGGCGGCATTGCTGAGGTAAGCGCCGAGGTATCCGATGGCAGCGCGCATGCGGCCCGGCCGGTGCAGCAGGCGACGGCCGTGGCTCGTGAAGACATGCAGCCGGTAACGCGGGCTCGACAGCACCGCCTGCCCGAGGGCGCCGCCCAGCCGCTGCACGATCTTCGCGCCGAAGATCTGCGACACCACTTCGGCTTCCGGCAGCTTGCCCGGACGATGCGGGTAGCGCTGGGTGATGTAGTCCTCGGCCAGCTGCGCCAGCGCTGCACCCGGGTCGGGCAGGCACGCGCAGGCCATGCGCCACGCCCCGATGCTGGCGCCGACGACATGCACCACCTGGTCGCTCTGCGCCAGCCAGCGGCCGAAGATGTAGCGGTCCAGCGGGTTGAGCACCAAGCCCTTCGGCCCGCCCGCGGCGGCGGGCACGACGCGGATGTCCTGCGGCCTCAGGCCGTACTCGCGAAGGTGCGCGCGAGCCTTCGGGCCGGCGTAGATCTCGACGTTGCGCATCGCCTCGCTCGTTGCTCGCTGCCCGCCGCGCCGTGGCCCCGGTCTCGCCTGGTGCTGCCCGTCCGGCGCCGCCTCAGCGCGCCGGCCTCAGCTTGGCGAACGCTGCGGCCATGGCGCCCTGCCCCGCGGCGGCCTCGGCGGGTGCCGGCCGCTGCCCGCGCGCCGACGGCTGGAACCTGTTGTCGACCGCCGCCGCCGCGCTGCGCGCCGGCTCGGCATCGAGCCGCATCGACAAGGCGATGCGCTTGCGCGCGAGGTCCACTTCGACCACGCGCACTTTCACCACCTGGCCGGCCTTGACCACCTCGCGCGCGTCGCGCACGAATTTGTGGCTCAGCTGGCTCACATGCACCAGCCCGTCCTGGTGAACGCCGAGGTCGACGAAGGCGCCGAACTGCGCCACGTTGCTAACCGTGCCCTCCAGCACCATGCCGGGCTTCAGGTCGACGAGGTCGCTCACGCCTTCATTGAAGCGCGCCACCTGGAAGTCGGGCCGCGGGTCGCGCCCGGGCTTCTCCAGCTCGGTGAGGATGTCCTTCACGGTAATGGCGCCGAAGCGTCCGTCGCCAGCCCCCGCACCCAGTTCGCGCGCCACGACCTCGGGCTTCAGCGTGCGCAGCACCTCGGCGCGGCCCATCAGCTCGCGCACGGGGCGGCCGGTCATGGCCAGCATCTTCTCCACCACGGGGTAGGTCTCCGGGTGCACCCCGGTCATGTCCAGCGGGTTGTCGCCGTCGCGGATGCGCAGGAAGCCGGCCGCCTGCTCGAAAGTCTTCGGCCCCAGGCCGCTCACCTGCAACAGCTGCTGCCGGCTGGCGAACGCGCCGTTCGCGTCGCGCCAGCGCACGATGCCGGCGGCCACGCCCGCACTCAGGCCCGACACGCGCGCCAGAAGCGGCACCGAGGCGGTGTTCAGGTCCACGCCCACGGCGTTGACACAGTCTTCCACCACCGCGTCCAGCGAGCGCGCCAGCGCGCCGGGGTTCAGGTCGTGCTGGTACTGCCCCACGCCGATGCTCCTGGGCTCGATCTTCACGAGTTCCGCCAGCGGGTCCTGCAACCGCCGCGCAATGCTTACCGCGCCGCGCAGGCTCACGTCCAGCCCCGGCAGTTCGTGGCTGGCCACCTCGCTGGCCGAGTACACCGAGGCACCGGCCTCGCTGACCACCACCTTGTCCAGCGCCACGTCAGGCGCGAGCCCCTTGATGCGCTTGACGAGCTCGGCGGCCAGCCGGTCGGTCTCGCGGCTGGCCGTGCCGTTGCCGATGGCGATGAGGTTCACGCCATGCTGCGCCACCAGGCGGCCCAGCGCGTGCAGCGCGCCATCCCAGTCGTTGCGCGGCTCGTGCGGGAAGACGGTGGCTGTTTCCAGCACCTTGCCGGTGTCGCTGACCACCGCCACTTTCACGCCGGTGCGGATGCCGGGGTCCAACCCCATCACCACACGGCGGCCGGCGGGTGCGGCCAGCAGCAGGTCGCGCACGTTGTCGGCGAAGACCTTGATCGCCACCGCCTCGGCCGCCTCGCGCAGCCGTGCGAAGAGGTCACGCTCCAGGCTCAGCGACAGCTTCACCTTCCATGTCCAGGCGATGGCCTTGCGCAGCAGTTCGTCGCCGGCGCGGTGCTGGTGGCGCCACTTCAGGTGCTGGGCGATGCGCCCTTCGGCCAGCGAGGTCGCCGCCGCCATGGCGCCGCTTGCGGGTGCTGCAGCCGGCGCCTCGGCAAGCACCAGCCGCGCCTCCAGCCAGTCCTGCGCGCGACCGCGGAACACCGCCAGCGCGCGGTGGCTGGGCACCTTGGCAATCGGCTCGGCGTAGTCGAAATAGTCGCGGTACTTGGCCGCATCGGGGTGCTGGGGGTCCTTGCCCGCGGCCAGCCGGCTCTCGAACAGGCCCTCGGCCCACAGCCACTCGCGCAGCGCACCCACCAGCACCGCGTCCTCGGCCCAGCGCTCCGACAGCAGGTCGCGCACGCCGTCCAGCACCGCAGCCGCATCAGCAAAGCCCGCCTCGGCATGGATGAACGCCGCGGCCTCGGCCGCCGGCTCGAGCGCCGGGTCGGCAAAGAGCCTGTCGGCCAGCGGCTCGAGCCCAGCCTCGCGAGCGATCATCGCCTTCGTGCGTCGGCGGGGCTTGTAGGGCAGGTAGAGATCCTCCAGCTCCTGCTTGGTCGGCGCCGCCTCCACCGCCGCGCGCAGCGCGGGCGCGAGCTTGCCTTGTTCATCGATGCTCTGCAGCACCGCGGCGCGGCGGTCTTCCAGCTCACGCAGGTAGGCCAGCCGCACCTCCAGCTCACGCAGCTGCGCGTCGTCCAGGCCGTCGGTGGCCTCCTTGCGGTAGCGGGCGATGAACGGCACCGTGGCGCCACCGTCCAGCAGCTCCACCGCCGCCTTCACCTGGGAGGGCCGGGCCTTCAGCTCGGCCGCGATCTGATCGAGGATCTTGTTCTTCGGGTCCAAGGACGGAGGCGGCGCGCGTTGAATCTGGAGGCGCCGCAGTGTAAGGGCCGATCGGCCCTGCACCGGCCCTGCATCCGCGCGGCGGCACTCCGGAATCAGCCAGGTACGGGCTCGCCGCCGCCTTGCCGCCAGGCCACCAGGTCTTCGATGGCCAGCATCGGCAGGCCGTGCCGCGCCGCGTAGTCACGCACCTGCTCGCCGCGCGCCATCGAGCCGTCGGCGTTCATCAGCTCGCACAGCACCGCCGTGGGGCGCAGGCCGGCCAGCGCGCACAGCTCCAGGGCCCCTTCGGTGTGCCCGCGACGCGCGAGTACGCCACCGGCATGCGCGACGAGCGGGAAGACGTGGCCCGGGCTCACGATGTCGGCCGCGCCGCGCCCCGGTTCGGTGGCCGCGCGCACCGTGGCCACGCGGTCGGCGGCACTGACGCCGGTGGTCACGCCCTCGCGCGCCTCGATGGACGCGGTGAACGCCGTCCCGTGGCGGCTGCGGTTGTCGCGCACCATCGGCGCCAGGCCCAGGTGCTGCGCCTGGTCGGGCGTCAGGCACAGGCAGACGATGCCGCTGCAGTCGCGGATGAGCGTGGCCATCACGGGCACCGTGAGGCACTGGGCCGCGACGATCAGGTCGGCCTCGTCCTCGCGGTCACCGTCGTCGGTGAGCAGCACGGGGCGGCCGGCCCGCAGGGCCTTGGCTGCGGCCCGCAGGCATTCATGCAGAAGCTCAGGTGGTCGACCCCGCGGCGCACCGCGCGGAGGTGGCGAATGCTCGCGATGGGTCTGGGCAATGAAGTTCATCGAAACGCTCCTTGAAGTGAAGTCACACCGAAGAACGTTTCAGGGAGTGCGCGACAGGGCCCGCCCCGACCTGGCGCGCCACGGCAGGCACGCGTCGACCCCCGGCGGGCAGGCGCATGCCATGCCGCGGCGCGCCCGGCAGGGAGCGCACCGCGTCGCGCGTCTTCTTTCATCCGGACTATGACCGTCGGCCCTGGCATCTCACCAGGTCTGCTGACCCCGCACCGGCACGCCGGCCGGCACGGGCGCTCGCGGGCTCGCGTGGTGCGCCGCATGCTGCAGCGCACCCGCCTACCGCCGGTGGGGACTTCCACCCCGCCCTGAAGACGTGCACCGGCCCGGCACGAAGTTGCCGCCCGGAGGGCGGGCCCCGACCTGGCCAGTGGTGGTGATGGTAGTGAGCTGCCGCCGATCCGCTGTCGCGCAGGCGTCGATGGGCGCACGCCGTGCACTCGGTCTTGCACCGTGCAGCCAGTGCGAGGTTCCCGGTCAGACGCCGCGCGAAGGGTACAGGGTCAGCCGTACCAACGGCGCAAGAGCGCGGTGTAAGCGGCGCGGCACCGCCCGCGACAGACGTTTCGCCGGCGACTTCAAAACCCCTCGGGCCGACAGGCTCGATCCCACCTCACCCAAGGAGCACCGAATGATTCGCAACTTCACCCGCCGCACCGCGCTGGCCAGCCTCGTCACCGCCGTCGCCCTGGCCGCGCCCATCGCCCGGGCCGAGACGATGGACGACATGCGCTTCGGCGACGTCGCCACCGTGAAGATGATGGACAAGAACAAGGACGGCATGGTCAGCAAGGCCGAGTTCCTCGACATGATGGGCCAGCTCTACGACATGAAGGCCAAGAAGATGAAGTCCAAGGGCGGCGTGATGAGCTCGGTCGAGTTCGACGAGTTCGCCAAGTACCTGCGCGCAGGCGCCTGAGCGGCCCTCATGCGCAGCACCCCGCTCGCCCGAGCCCTGCGGGGCATCGGTGTCGGCATCGGCATCGGCGGCGCCTGCCTGGCCGCCGCCGCCGCGGGCGGGGCCGCTTCCTGCACCGCACGCTCCCACGCCACCACACCGCCACGCGTGGTGGAGCTGTACACCTCCGAAGGCTGCAGCTCGTGCCCGCCGGCCGATCGCTGGCTCTCCACGCTGAAGGGCCGCAGCGACGTCATTGCGCTGGGCTACCACGTCACCTACTGGGACCGCCTGGGCTGGCCCGACCGCTTCGCCAGCGAGCAGTTCACCCGCCGGCAGTACGAGTGGGCCGCGCGCCAAGGCCGGGGCAACGTCTACACGCCGCAGGTGCTGGTGGACGGGCTGGATTGGCGCGCCTGGCCGCGCCTGCCCGACACCAGTGCGCCGGCGGCGCCCGCCCCGGTGCTCACGCTGACCCGCGAGCCCGACGGCAAGGTGCTCGCCCGCGTCGAGCCGCAGCCGGCGAATTCATCGCAGCTGGGCGGTTATTGGGCCGTCGTCGAGCACGACCACGCCAGCCGCGTGCGCGCCGGCGAGAACAGCGGCGAGACCTTGCGCCACGACCACGTCGTGCGCCTGCATCGGGCGGTGCCGGCGTTCGCTGCGCGCGAGGGCCTGGTCAGCCGGCTCGACGTGCTGCCGGGGGCGGCGTCGAACCCGCGCCGCATCGTCTTCGTCGTCACCCGGCCCCCCACCGAAGTGCCGCTGCAGGCGTTGGCCCTCGACTGCTGAAGCGCCGCGGCGTTCGCTCGACCGGCACTGCGCCTTGCCCCCTCTCACGCTCGCTGGAGAGGGCCTGCGCGAGGACCCGTGTGAGGGCTCGCGCAGGCCCGCGGCGCGCGGCCCACCCTTACCCGGCCCGCAGCGCCGCGCGCAACTGCTGCCCCACCTCGGGCCGGTCCTGGAACGGGTCGCTCGGGTTGCGCGGCGTCATGATGTCCTCCAGCCGCGTCTGCACCGTGGCCAGGCTCCTGGGGTGGCTGTAGATGTAGAAGCGCTGCGCGTCCATCGCGTCGAACACCTTGGCCGCCACGTCGGCGGCAGTCACCTTGCCGCTGGTCACCGCCTTCTCGCTCATCGCCTGGCCGATCAGCTGGCTCTTGGTGGGCTTGGCGGCGGCCAGCTCGGCCGGCCGGTTGCGGTGGCTGTGGTGGATGCCGGTGGGCACGAAGAACGGGCACAGCACATGCGCGTGCACCTGGTCGGTGACGAGCGCGAGGTCCTGGTACAGCGTCTCCGACAGCGACACCACCGCGTGCTTGCTGACGTTGTAGACACCCATGTTGGGCGGGTTCAGCAGCCCCGCCATGCTCGCGGTGTTGACGATGTGGCCGTGCCAGGCGGGGTCACGCTTCGCGGCCTCGAGCATCAACGGCGTGAAGGTGCGCACACCATGCACCACGCCCCAGACGTTGACGCCCAACACCCACTCCCAGTCGCGCAGCGTGTTCTCCCAGACGAGGCCGCCGGCGCCGACACCGGCGTTGTTGAACACGAAGCTGGGCACGCCGAATCGCTTCAGCGTCGCGTCGGCCAGCGCCTGCACCTGCTCTGCCTTGGAGATGTCCAGCTGGAACGGCAGCACCTGCGCGCCCAGGCCTTCCACCTCGTGCTGGCTGATGGCCAGCGCATCGGCCTGCACATCGGCCATCACCACCTTCATGCCGCGCTGCGCCGCGATGCGGCTGGCCTGCAGGCCGAAGCCCGACGCCGCCCCCGTGATGACGGCCACGCCGCCGGCTTTCGGTCCACCACTCATCTCGCTTGTCTCCTGGGTTGCTGGGTTGGTGACTTCGGCACAACCGCCGGGGCCCTGCCGCGCTGCGCCGCGCGCTTCAGGCCACCTCCGCCGGCATCGCGCGTTCAACGATCGCATCGAGGTCGGCACGTGCATCGAGCGCGCCGAACACATCGCACGACGCCTCCAGCCGCGAGGCGCAGAACGCCTCGAACACGGCCCGCGGCGAGATGCGGTGCAGCAGTGCCGCCTGCAGCACCAGCGCCGTGTCGCGCGCCAGGATGCGGCTTTGCGCCTCGGGCACACCGGCGTCCAGCGCGGCAAGCACCCGCGCCGTGGCCCGGTCCAGCGACGGGCTGGCGCCGCGCGCCGCGCGCATCTCGTGCTCGAACGCGGGTGCGACATCGGCGCCGCGCAGCGCGCGCTGCAGGTCCAGCGCCATGATGTTGCCCGCGCCCTCCCAGATGCTGTTCAGCGGCATCTCGCGGTAGATGCGCGCCATCACGCCCTCGCCGGCGGCCTCGACGTAGCCGTTGCCGCCCAGGCACTCCATCGCCTCCTGGCCGAAGTGGCTGCCGCGCTTGCAGACCCAGAACTTGGCCACCGGGGTCAGCACGCGGCGCATCACCTGTTCGTGCACGTCGGCCGGGTCGTGTTCGGTGCGGTCCACGGCCAGCGCCAGGCGCAGCGCCAGCAGCGTGGCGGCCTCGCTTTCCAGCGCCAGGTCGGCCAGCACATTCTTCATCAGCGGCTGCGCCACCAGCGGCTTGCCGAAGGCGTGCCGCTGCGCCGTGTGGTGCAGCGCGATCGACAGCGCCTGCCGCATCAGCCCCGCGGTGCCCAGCGCGCAGTCCAGCCGCGTCAGCGCGCCCATGGCCAGGATCTGCGGCACGCCGCGGCCCTCTTCGCCCACCAGCCACGCCGCGGCGTTGAAGAACTCCACCTCGCTGCTGGCGTTGGCGTGGTTGCCCAGCTTGTGCTTGAGCCGCTGCACATGCAGCGGGTTCACACTGCCATCGGGCAGGAAACGCGGCAGGAAGAAGCAGCTCAGCCCGCCCGGCGACTGGGCGAGGACGAGGAACGCGTCGCACATCGGCGCGGACATGAACCACTTGTGGCCGGTGATGCGGAAGCGCCGGCCCCAGGCGTCGTCGCCGTCGGCCACCGCTTTGGTCGTGTTGGCACGCACGTCCGAGCCGCCTTGCTTCTCGGTCATGCCCATGCCCATCGTCACCGCGCGCTTGGTGGTGCCCGGCACGAAGCGCTCGTCGTAGTCGCGGCCGGCCAGCCGGCCGCCCCACGTGGCGTGCAGCGCCGCGTTGGCGCGCAGCGCGGGAGTCACGGCGTAGGTCATCGACACCGGGCACAGCACCGAGGGCTCGGCCTCGGTGAAGAGCATGAAGCCGGCGGCGCGCTCGACGTGCGGCGAGCGCTCGCCCTGGGTCCCGGCCACCCCCGCCGCCCAGGGCGCGCCGTGCAGCCCGTGGCGCAGCGCGGCACCCAGCAACGCGTGGTAGCTCGGGTGGAACTCCACCACGTCCACGCGCCGGCCGACGCGGTCGTGCGCATGCAGCACCGGCGCGTGCTCGTTGGCCAGCCGCGCATGGCGCTGCATCGCCGCGCTGCCCATCTCGGCGCCCAGCGCATCGAGGCGCTCGGTGGGCAGCGCCGGCACGAGCTTCGTCAGCGCGTCGCGCAGCGGCCGGTTGATGCGGAACAGGTTCACGCCGGCCAGCGGCTCGGCCTGGTTGAACACCTCGTGCGTGGCAAAGCCCTTCATGACGCCCTCCGTTGCTCCACGCGGAGCATGTGCACGTGCGGAATCCCGTCCTCCACGTAGGCCTCGCCGCGACGAGCAAAGCCCAGGCTGCCGTAGAAGCGCTCCAGGTGCGCCTGGGCACCCAGCGCGATGGCGCACCCCGGCCACGCCTGTTCGCAGCGCTGCAGCCCCTCGGCCATCAGCGCGCGGCCGAGCCCCGTGCCACGCACCGCCGGCGCGGTGACGACACGGCCGATGGCCGGTTCGGGGTACTTGATGCCGGGATCCACCACGCGAAGGTAGGCCAGCAGATCGCCCACCTCATTGCGCCCGAGCAAGTGGGCCGACTGCCGGTCGGCGCCGTCGGGGTCGACGAACGCGCAGCCCTGCTCCAGCACGAACACCTCGGCGCGCAATGCCAGCGCGTCGTACAGATCGTCGACCCGCAGCGCCGGCCAGCGCGCCCAGGTCCAGATCACCCGGTTGCCTCGCCACCGGCCGGCGCGGGCTGGTTGCCCGGCGCCCGGATGTACTTGAATGTGCCGGTGCTGTGCGCGCACAGGCGCTGGGCTTCGTCGAACACGCTGGCCTCGCAGAATGCCATCGTGGGCGTGCGGTGCAGCAGCCGGCCGCGCGCCACCAGGTGCCCCGCAGCCGGGCGCACGAAGGTCGTCTTCATCTCGATCGTCGCCACGCCGGGCCCGAGCTTCTCGCCGGCGCGGTGCATCGTGCGCGCGGCCTGCGCCATGGCCACGTCCAGCAACGTCATGACCACGCCGCCATGCGCGACCTGCCAGCTGTTGCAGTGCGCCTCGTCCAGGGTGATGCGCAGCTCGCTCGCGCCATCGCCGGCGTGCCACAACTCGAGCCCGAGCTCCTCGACGAACGGGATGCGCGCCGGAAAGTGCAGCGGCCCCTGCCGCCGCCGGCGCGGGTGGGCCGACGTGCCGCTCACCGCTGGTCCGGCCTGGGCCTCAGCCGCCCGCGTGCACGCACGACACGCCGCCATCCACGGCCAGAATCTGCCCGGTGATGTGCTTGCCGGCCTGGCTGGCAAACAGCAGCGCGGCGCCCTTCAGGTCGTCGTCGTCGCCGATGCGCTTCAGCGGTGCACCCGCGGCGAGCTTGTCCGCACCCAGCGCCTGCAGCGTGCCACGCGTCATCTTGCTCGGGAAGAATCCCGGCGCCAGCGCATTGACGGTGATGCCGTGCTCGCCCCACTCGCCGGCCAGCGTGCGCGTGAAGTTCACCGCCGCACCCTTGCTGGCGCCGTAGGCGATGAACTCGACGTTCATGCTGCCGCCCAGGCCGGCGATGCTGGCCACGTTGATGATGCGCCCGCGCTTGCGCGGCACCATGCTCGCCTTGCCCACCGCCTGGCTGAACAGGAACATGCTGCGGATGTTCAGGTTCATCACCTTGTCCCAGGCCTCCAGCGGGTAGTCTTCGGCCGGCGCGCCCCAGGTGGCGCCGGCGTTGTTGACCAGGATGTCGATGTGGCCCAGGCGCTGCATCGTCTCGGCCACCACCTTCTTCACGCCTTCCGGGTCGGCCGCGTCGGCGGCGATCCAGCGCGCGTCGATGCCCTTGGCAGCCAGGTCGGCCGCCGCCTCCTCGAGATCGGCCGCCTTGCGCGAGGTGAGCATGATCTTCGCGCCGGCTTCCCCCAGCGCCTCGGCGATCTGCAAGCCCAGCCCGCGCGAGCCGCCGGTCACCAGGGCCACCTGGCCCGTGAGGTCGAAGAGTCGGGTCACCGGGGTGCTCATGATCGGTCTCCTTGGAGTTGGGTGTGCGGGTCGATGGCCGGCGTCAATCCGGCCGGCGAGAGCGCCACCATAGCAGCGCGAGGCCGGCCGCGGCGTCGGCGGCCCCGGCGGCTGCAAGGCCCAGGCCGAGCCACGCGGCGCCGCTGCGGCGCGCGAAGTAGCCCAGGCACAGCAGCAGCAGGCCGCTGCCGATCAACACCCAGGTCAGTGCCTCGAACTGCTTGCTGGACAGTGCCATGTGCGTGCGTGCGGCCAGAAGGCGGAGTTCAGAACCACTCGTCGCGCATCTCGCGCGTGAGCGGCTCGCGCCGCGCGACGACGCCCAGCCAGGCGTCGATCTTCGGCACCTCGTAGGCGAAGAAGTAGCGCATGGCCGCAAGTTTGCCCGGCTTCAGCGCCGCGCGGCCCGGCGACGCGCTCAGGTCGGCGGCCAGCGCCAGGTCGAGCCAGATCCACGCCAGGACCACGTGGCCGAAGGCCTGCAGGTACGGCGTGGCGTTGGCCAGTGCCTCTTCGGGGTTGCCGGTGGCCCAGGCCGACTGGGTGGCCGTGCCAAGCCTTCGCAGTGCCCCGGCCAGCGCGTTGGCCGGCTCGGCCAGCCCGTGCACCTGGCCCGCGCGCTCGGCGGTCGCGCTGATGCGCGCGGCCAGCAGCTTCAAGCCCGCGCCGCCATCCATCACCACCTTGCGGCCCAGCAGGTCCAGCGCCTGGATGCCGTGCGTGCCCTCGTGGATCATGTTCAGGCGGTTGTCGCGCCAGTACTGCTCCACGGGGAAGTCACGCGTGTAGCCGTAGCCGCCCAGCACCTGGATGGCCAGCGAATTGGCCTCCAGGCACCACTCGCTGGGCCAGCTCTTGGCGATCGGCGTCAGCACCTCGAGCAGCAGCGAAGCCTCTCTCGCCGCCTCGGCATCGCCGGTGTGGTGCTCGTCGACCAGCCGCGCGCAGTACAGCTCGAGCGCCAGCGCGCCTTCGCTGTAGCTCTTCTGCGCCAGCAGCATGCGCTTGATGTCGGCATGCTCGACGAGCCTCACCTGCGGCTGGCTGGCGTCCTTGCCCGCCGGGCCGACCGGTCGGCCCTGCGGCCGGTTGCGCGCGTACTCCAGCGAGGCTTCGTAGCCGGCCATGCCCAGCATCGTGGCGGCCAGGCCCACGCCGATGCGCGCCTCGTTCATCATGTGGAACATGCAGCGCAGGCCCTCGCCGGGCTTGCCGACGAGGTAGCCGACCGCACCCGGCTTGCCGCCGGGCAGGAACCGGCCCTCGCCGAAGTTCAGCAGCGTGTTGGTGGTGCCGCGCCAGCCGCATTTGTGGTTCAGGCCCGCCAGCGCCACGTCGTTGCGCTCGCCGCTGAGCTGCCCGTCGGCGCCGACCATCTTCTTGGGCACGATGAACAGCGAGATGCCCCTGGTGCCCGGCACCAGGGTGCCGTCTTCGCGCGGGATCTTCGCCAGCACCAGGTGGATGATGTTCTCGGTGAGCTCGTGCTCGCCGGCCGAGATCCACATCTTGTTGCCGCGCAGGCGGAAGCGCGGGCCGAGCGGGTCGGCCTCGAAGCCCTGGCCATCGGGTTCCGCACGGGTCGTGATGTCCGACAGGCTGGAGCCCGCCTGCGGCTCCGAGAGGCACATCGTGCCCGACCAGCGGCCGCTGAACTCGGTGGCGGCGAACACCTGCTTCTGGCGCGCGGTGCCATGCGCCATCAGCAGGCCCGCATTGCCGCGGGTGAGCAGCCCGCCGCCGATGCTGACCGAGGCCTTGGCGAAGAACGCGTCGGCCGCCGCCTCCACGGTGTAGGGCAGCTGCATGCCGCCCAGCGCGTAGTCTTGCGCCGCGGCCAGCATGCCGCTGTCGGCATAGGCCGCCCAGGCCTCGTGCGTGGCCCGCGGCAGGATGACCTTCTCGCCATCGAAGCGCGGCTCCTCGGTGTCGACAAGGCGGTTGAACGGCGCGTACCTCTCGCGCGCGATGCGCTCGCAGGTGTCGATCACCTGAGCAAAGGTCTCGGCCGAGTGGTCGGCAAAGCGCTCGCGCGAGGTCAGCTCGGTGACGCGAAGCCAGTCGTGCAGCAGGAAGTCGATGGTCTCGCGCATGGGCTCGGGCTTATCCGTTCGCCGCGGTTGCTGGCGCCGCGCGCAGGCTCACGCCCGGCGGCATCGGCGTCAGCGCCATGGTGGCCGAGGCCTTGAACACCAGCGAGCGCCGGCCGCCTTCGACGGCGTAGACCTCGGCTTCGGTGAAGGTGAGGCTGCGGCCGGGCTTGAGCACCCGTGCCTCGCACTCCAGCCGCTCACCGCGTGCGCCACGCAGCAGGCTGCACTTGAGTTCCGCCGTCAGCACGAGCAGCCCCTCGGGCGCCACCGACTGCGCGGCAAAGCCCATCGTGTGGTCGGCCATCGTCGCCAGCACGCCGGCATGCACCACGCCGCTGTGCTGCAGATGGCGGCGTTCGATGCGCAGCTCGCTCGTGACGCGCCCTTCGCCCACCTCGACGGGCACGATGCCGAGTTCGGCCACGTGGGGCGCCAGCGAGAAGGCGCGCCGGCAGTCTTCGAGCGAAATCAACGGCATGGTCGCGGGCGATCGGCCGGGGTTCGTTGTCGGCTTCAGCCCGCGGCCGAGGCAGGTGCCGCGAGGCCGAAATGGCGCAGCGCCGCCTCGGCGATCGGCGCCCCCACCTCCTGCACGAAGTGGCCGCCGTCGGCCACCTCCATCGGCGGCGGGCAATGGCGGATCAGCCGGTGCAGTGCGCGCATCGCCGGCGGGCCAAGCACGGGGTCCTGCATGCCGATGGCCATGAAGCTCTGGCCCTGCCAGCGGTCGCGCCAGAAGGCGGCGGCCTCGCGGCTGATCGCCGCGCCCGGGGCATGCTCGTGGTCGGGCACGAGGTTCGGAAAGGCCCGCACCCCGGCCTTGTGGCGCTGGTCGGGGAACGGCGCGTCGTAGGCCGCGACCTCGGCCTCATCGAGCGCCGGGCAGGCGCGCTTCATCAGCTTGCCCACCGCGAGGTCGGGGTTGGCGTTGCAGAACGAGCGCCAGGCCTTGAAGCCCTCGGTCACGGTGCCCGTGCCCAGGCCCGTGTTCATCACCAGCAGCCGCGTGAAGCGCTGGGGGCCGCCTGCGTGCTCGTAGGCCAGCGGCAGCGTCAGGCCAATCAGCCCGCCCCAGTCCTGGCAGACGAGCAGGATGTTGCGCAGGTCCAGCGCATCGATGAAGGCGAGCATCGCGTCGCGATGGCGCTCGAAGCTGTACCAGCCGTCGTCCACCGGCTTGTCGCTGCGGCCAAAGCCGAAGAAGTCCGGCGCCACCACGCGAACCCCGGCCGCGGTGAACACCGGCAGCATCTTGCAGTACAGGTAGCCCCAGGTCGGCTCGCCGTGCAGGCACAGCGCCGTCACCGCCGCGTCGCGCGGACCTTCGTCGACGAAGTGCATGCGCAGGTCGCCTTGCTGCATGTACTTCGGCGCATAGGAAAAACCCGGCAGCGCGTCAAATCGCTCCTGCGGGGTGCGCAGCACCTCCATCGCCGCCTCGCAGCGGGCAGGTCAGAGCACTTCGAAGATGCCGGCGGCGCCCATGCCGCCGCCGATGCACATGGTGACGCATACCCGCTTGGCGCCGCGGCGCTTGCCTTCGATGAGCGCATGGCCTGTCAGCCGCTGGCCGCTGACACCATACGGGTGCCCGATGGCGATGGCGCCGCCATTGACGTTGAGCCGATCCATCGGGATGCCCAGCTTGTCGGCGCAATACAGCACCTGCACCGCGAACGCCTCGTTCAGCTCCCACAGGTCGATGTCGCCGACCTTCAGCCCCAGGCGTTGCAGCACCTTGGGCACCGCAAACACCGGGCCGATGCCCATCTCGTCGGGCTCGCAGCCGGCGACGGCGAAGCCGAGGAAACGACCCAGCGGCTTCAGCCCCTTCTTCTCGGCCACCTTCTCGTGCACCACCACGCAGGCGCCGGCGCCGTCGCTGAACTGGCTGGCGTTGCCGGCCGTCACCACGCCGCCAGGCACGGCGCTGCGGATGTCCTTGATGCCCTCGTAGGTGGTGCCCGGGCGCAGGCCCTCGTCGGCGCCGACCGTGACTTCCTTGCTGCGC
>JAEUPD010000213.1 GCA_016788525.1 Rubrivivax sp. | reverse complement strand
GACCTGGCGCTGCAGGCGATCGCCCAGGACGGCCGGCCGCGCGGCGTGCACGTGGCGCCGCGCTCGCTGCTGGCGCCGGGGTTTGCCCGCGCCGTGCTGGCGCGCCTGAAGGCCGCGCCGGCCGCGGCGCAGCAGCTGTCGATCGAGTGGGCCGAGCAGCCCGAGGTGGTGCACGCCACGCCAGCCCCGCCGGCCCCGACCGCCCCGCCGGGGGCGGCAGGGGCGCCGAGCATCGGCGCGTCGGCGCTGGCGGCGGGGGGGCTGCCCGGCCCGGCCGCGGCCGCGCTGCGCGAGGCGGTGCCGGCCTGGCGCCGGCTGGGTGTGCGCGTGGGCGTCGAGCACGCCGGCGGTTCGCCGCGCACGCTGCCGGCGCTCAAGGAGCTGGGCATCGACTACGTCAAGGTCGACGCGCGCCACCTGGCCGGGGCGGCCGACGATGCGGTGGCGCGCAACCACGTCGAGAGTCTGGTTGCGCTGATCCACGGCCTGGAGCTCGCGGCCATCGCCGAAGGCGTGGCCGACGCGCGCCAGCTCGGCCTGGTGTGGGAACTGGGCTTCGACGGCGCCACCGGCCCCGCCGTGGTGCCTGCCGGCGAAAGCACCCCGGGCACCGCGGCCCATCTGGAGCCGGCGGCGTAGCGGCCCTTCCGAGCGCCCGCGGCTCAGCCGATCTGCCCGGTGTGCAGCTCGAAGCGGCCGGCGCGCCGGTCGGCGAAGAAGTGTTCCAGCGTCTGCCGCACGGTGCGAAACGCGATCTGCTCCCACGGCACCTCGTCCTCGCGGAACAGGCGCGCTTCGATCGTCTCAGGCCCCGGCGCCAGGTGCGTGTCGAGCATGCGGGCGCGCCAGAACAGGTGCAGTTGACCGGCGCGCACCACGTCGAGCACGGTGAACAACTCCTGCAGTTGCACGTGCGCGCCGGCTTCCTCTTCGGTCTCGCGCAACGCGCCGGCGCTGACCGTCTCGCCCAGCTCGAGGAAGCCGGCCGGCAGCGTCCACATGCCGTGGCGCGGCTCGATGTTGCGGCGGCACAGCAGCACCTGGTCGCCCCACACCGGCACGGTGCCCACCACGTTGATCGGGTTCTCGTAGTGGATCTCGCCGCAGGCGCCGCACACCGCGCGCTCGCGGTTGTCGTCGGCCGGCACGCGGTAGGCGGTCGCGGTGCCGCACACTCGGCAATGCTGGATGCGGCGCGGCGCGAACATCGAGGGCAGTGTACCCAGGCGCAGGGACAAACCACGGCGCACGGCCCGCTCGGCGGCCTGGGCCGCAGGGCCCGGCGGCGTAGCATCGGCCTTCCGCGTCGAATCCTCCACAAGCACCCCATGACCTACGTCTTTGCCCCGGCGGCCCCGGCCAGTGTTCCCGTGCAGGGCGGCGGCCTCTTTCCCGCGCACCGCATCTACTGCGTCGGCCGCAACTACGTCGAGCATGCGCAGGAGATGGGGTTCACGGGCCGCGAGCCGCCGTTCTTCTTCATGAAGCCGGCCGACGCCCTGGTCCCGGTGGCCGAAGGCGAGACCGGCGCCATCGACTACCCGAGCCTGACGGCCAACCTGCACCACGAGATCGAGCTCGTGGTGGCCATCGGCACCGGCGGGCGCGACATCCCCGCGGCCCGCGCCGCAGAGCACATCTGGGGTTATGCCACCGGCCTGGACATGACCCGCCGCGACCTGCAAGGCGAGATGAAGAAGCAGGGCCGGCCCTGGTGCATCGGCAAGGCGTTCGATCAGTCGGCACCGATCTCGCCGCTGGTGCCCAAGGCGCGCGCGGGCGACCTGAGCAAGGGGGCCATCACGCTGGCGGTGAACGGTCAGCTCAGGCAGAAGGGCGACTTGTCGGAGCTCATCTGGAACGTCAACGAGATCATCGAGCAGCTCAGCCGCGCCTGGGTGCTGGCGCCGGGGGATCTCATCTTCACCGGGACGCCGGCCGGCGTGGGCGCGGTGGCGCGCGGCGAGGTGATGGAAGGCGCGATCGCCGGGCTGCCCACGCTGCGCGTGGCCGTGCGCTGACCGCGGCCGGCCGTACGCGGTCCATTCGAATCGCTTTTCGCAACACAGGGCATCGTTCGACCGGAAGACCTCCGGGCAAGGCAGGCCACCATGGAGCTGTACAACTACTTTCGCAGTTCGGCGTCGTACCGTGTGCGCATCGCACTGGCGCTGAAGGGCCTGGCGTACGACTACCAGGCCGTGCACCTGGCGAAGAACGAGCATTTCTCCGAGAGCTACTCGGCGGTGTCGGCGGCGCGGCTGGTGCCGCTGCTGCGCGATGGCGCGCACACGCTCACGCAGTCGCTGGCGATCATCGAGTACCTCGAAGAGACGCACCCGAAGCCGCCGCTGCTGCCGCGTTCGCCCGCCGAGCGGGCCCGCGTGCGCGCGCTGGCGCTGGACATCGCCTGCGAGATCCACCCGCTGAACAACTTGCGCGTGCTGCGCTACCTGACCCGCGACCTGAAGGTCAGCGAGGACGACAAGAACCGTTGGTACCGGCACTGGGTGGAGACCGGCCTCGAGGTGGTGGAGCGCCAGCTCGCGGCCGCGCCCGCCGCCTACTGCCATGGCGCCACACCGACGCTGGCCGACTGCTGCCTGGTGCCGCAGATCTTCAACGCGCGGCGTTACGAGTGCCGGCTCGACCATGTGCCCCACGTGATGCGCGTGTTCGACGCCTGCATGAAGCTGCCGGCGTTCGAGCAGACGAGGCCCGAGGCGTGCCCGGATGCCGAGTGAGTTGCAGGCGGCCGGCAGCTGCGGGGCGGGCGCGGTCCCCGAAGCTGAAGGCCGAGCGCTCCGGCCGGCCAGCGGCGGCGTGGCGGCCTGCCTGCCGGAAGAGGCACTGATCCGCCCGCGCTGGGGCGCGGCCGGCCGCGTGGGGGCGTTGATGACCACCCGCGCCGGCGGCGTCAGCCGTGGCGAGTGGGCCAGCCTGAACCTCGGCCGCAGCGTCGGTGACGCGCCCGAGGCGGTGGCCGAGAACCGGCGGCGCTTCGCGGCCAGCCTGCGGCGCCAAGGTGCCGCGGGTGCCGCGAGCCGCGAGCCTGCGGCCCGCCCGGTGTGGCTGCAGCAGGTGCATGGCAACCGGGTGATCGAACTGGATGCGAGCACGCCCGAGCGGGCCCCGGTACCAGCCGACGCGGCGTGGACGCGCGTGCCTGGCATCGCCTGCGTCGTCGGGGCGGCCGACTGTCTGCCGGTGCTGCTGGCGGCGCGCGACGGCCGCGCGGTGGCGGCCGCGCATGCCGGCTGGCGCGGGCTGGCGGCCGGCGTCATCGAAAACACCGTGCAGGCGCTGATGGAAGCGCTGGCGGTGCGACCCGATGACTTGCTGACCTGGCTCGGGCCCTGCATCGGGCCGCGAAGGTTCGAGGTAGGCGCCGATGTGCTGCAGGCCTTTGGTCACGCGGCTGCCGGCCCGGGGGCCGGGGTGCCTGGCGAGGAAGGCGCCGCGCTGAACGCGCCGCAGTGGTGCAGGCACTTCACCTACAGGCCGCGTGCCGACGGTTCGCCCCGTTGGCTGGCCGACCTGCAAGGGCTCGCGCGGGAGCGCCTGCAGCGGCTGGGCGTGACCGAGATCAGCGCCGAAGACGCCTGCACCTACGAGGAGGCGTCACGCCTGTTCTCGTTTCGCCGCGACGGTCGCAGCGGTCGCATGGCCGCGGCCATCTGGATCGATGGCTGACCCCGGGGTGAGGTCCGTGACGGCGGTTGCGGTGGCGGCCGCATCCTCCGGCCCGGCGCCCTCGGCAAGCTCATGTTGCCGGCGCAGCGCGCGCTTGCGCGCCGGCGTGGCCATCACGTAGAGCACGATGCCAAGCGGCAGCGCGCCGTAGAACAGGAAGGTGATGAGTGCGCCCAGCACCGTGCCCTGCGGCGACAGGGCCTCGGCGAGTGCGGCCATGCCAGCGACGTAGATCCAGGCGACAGCGACGATGAGCATGCCGGGCGGCCGGTGGTGAGTCCCTAGAATTCACGATGCGAGACGCCACCGTGCGTCATGCACGGGTAAGCGCCTCGCCCTAAAAACGCGAGTGTGCGGCAAGGCCGGCCAGAACCCAGTTCGGGGGATCCACTCGATGAAGACCAAGACCCAGGCCCCGGCGGGCCGTGCAACACGCAAGCGTGTGGCGGCTGACGGCGGTGCCGCCGCCCGCCGGGCGGGCGCTCAGCGCGCTGAGGGCACGCAAGGTGCTCAGAGCGCCGCCGGCGCTGCGGCCGCCGGCGCCGACCCTGCCCAGGCCTTCGGTGCGGCGTTCGGCGGCTTGTGGAAGTCGATGTCGGGCCTGTCGCTGCCGATGGAGCGCATGTCGGCGCTGCAGGGTGACTACCTGAAAAGCGCCTCGGACCTGTGGAACCAGTCGCTGGCCGCCGCCGTGCATTCCGGGGCCGGTGCCACGAATGGACAGGCGCCGGTGGCCGACCGCCGCTTCGCCGGCGAGGAGTGGTTGAAGAACCCGGCCGCGGCCTTCAATGCGCAGCTGTACCTGCTCAACGCGCGCACGCTGATGCAGATGGCCGAGGCCGTGGAGGGCGACGCCAAGACCAAGGCACGCATCCGCTTCGCGGTGCAGCAGTGGATCGACGCGGCCAGCCCGAGCAACTACCTCGCCTTCAACCCCGAGGCGCTGGCCAAGGCGGTGGCCACCCAGGGCGAGAGCATCGCGCAAGGCATGCAGCACCTGCTGGAAGACGTGCAGAAAGGCCACGTCTCGCAGACCGACGAGAGCGTCTTCGAGGTCGGCCGCAACGTCGCCACCACCGGGGGCGCGGTGGTGTTCGAGAACGAACTCTTCCAGCTGATCGAATACAAGCCGCTGACCGCCAAGGTGCACGAGCGGCCGATGCTTTTCGTGCCGCCTTGCATCAACAAGTACTACATCCTCGACCTGCAGCCTGAGAACTCGGTGGTTCGCTACACGGTCGAGCAGGGGCACCGCCTGTTCGTGGTCAGCTGGCGCAACCCCGACGAGAGTCTGAAGGATCGCACCTGGGACGACTACATCGAACTGGGGCCGCTGACTGCCATCCGCACGGTGCAGGCCATCACCGGCGCCGAGACGATCAACACGCTGGGCTTCTGCGTCGGCGGCACCATCCTCGCCACCGCGCTGGCGGTGCTGGCCGCCCGCGGCCAGCACCCCGCCGCCAGCGTGACGCTGCTGACCACGCTGCTGGATTTCGCCGACACCGGCATCCTGGACATCTTCGTCGACGAGGCCAGCGTCCAGCTGCGCGAGATGACCATCGGCGCCGGCGCGCCCAACGGCCCCGGGCTGCTCAAGGGCAAGGAACTGGCCACCACCTTCAGCTTCCTGCGCCCCAACGACCTGGTGTGGAACTACGTGGTGGGCAACTACCTGAAGGGCGAGACGCCGCCGCCGTTCGACCTCTTGTACTGGAACGGCGACAGCACCAACCTGCCCGGCCCGATGTACTGCTGGTATCTGCGCCACATGTACCTTCAGAACGAGCTGAAGATCCCCGGCCGCCTCACGGTGTGCGGCGAGAAGGTGGACCTGGGCAAGATCAAGGCGCCGGTGTTCATCTACGCCTCGCGCGAGGACCACATCGTGCCCTGGGAGGCGGCCTACCGCAGCGTGCCGCTGATGGCCGGCGGCGCCGGTGGCGGCAAGGGCGGCGCAGGCAACGCGGTGACGTTCGTGCTCGGGGCCAGCGGCCACATCGCCGGCGTGATCAACCCGCCGGCCAAGGGCAAGCGCAGCCACTGGCTGAATGAACAACTGCCGGCCGCCGCCGCGGCATGGTTCCAAGGGGCGAAGGAGCAGCCCGGCAGCTGGTGGCCGGTGTGGACGAGGTGGCTGGCCGCCAAGGCGGGCAAGAGCGTGCCGGCGCCCAGGGGCTTCGGCAGCCGCGAGCACAAGTTCATCGAGCCGGCGCCCGGCCGCTACGTCAAGGCCAAGGCCTGAGGGGCGCTTGACCGCCGGGCCGCGGCCCTCAAGCCGACCCCGCCACCTGCCTCGCGACGGGCTCACTCAGGGTCTGACCGCACGCGTTTCACCCGGGCCGGGCCGATACTCGACCCATCATCACCACAGTCAAGGAGAGACACATGGCTCAGAAGGTCGCATACGTCACCGGCGGCATGGGCGGCATCGGCACCGCCATCTGCCAGCGCCTGCACAAGGAAGGCTTCAAGGTCATCGCCGGCTGCGGCCCCAGCCGCGACCACGCCAAGTGGATCGGCGAGCAGAAGGCGCTGGGCTACACCTTTCACGTGTCGGTGGGCAACGTGGCCGACTGGCAGAGCACCGTCGACGCCTTCACCAAGGCCACTGCCGAGCACGGCGCCATCGACGTGCTGGTGAACAACGCCGGCATCACGCGTGACCGCATGTTCCTGAAGATGACGCGCGAAGACTGGGACGCCGTCATCGACACCAACCTCACCAGCATGTTCAACGTCACCAAGCAGGTGGTGCCGGGCATGGTGGAAAAGGGCTGGGGCCGCATCATCCAGATCAGCAGCGTGAACGGCGAGAAGGGCCAGGCCGGCCAGACCAACTATTCGGCGGCCAAGGCCGGCATGCACGGCTTCACGATGGCGCTGGCGCAGGAGATGGCCAACAAGGGGGTCACGGTGAACACCGTGAGCCCCGGGTACATCGGCACCGACATGGTCCGTGCCATCAAACCCGAAGTGCTGGAGAAGATCGTCGCCACGATTCCGGTCAAGCGCCTGGGCACGCCCGACGAGATCGGCTCCATCGTCGCCTGGCTGGCCGGCGAGGACTCCGGCTTCACCACCGGTGCCGACTTCAGCTGCAACGGCGGCCTGCACATGGGTTGAGGGCGGCCCGGCCACGGGCCGCGACCGCGTGCACAAACGACAAGGGGGACAAGGGGCGCCACGGCGCCCCTTTTTCATGCGGCCGGCCGTCGGGCGCGACTCACTCAACCCCCATCATCCACTTGATGGCGCCCTTGGCGACGAAGCCCAGCAGCCCCACGCCCAGCGCCAGGAACAGCACGAAGGTGCCGAACCTGCCGGCCTTCGACTCGCGCGCCAGCTGGAAGATGATGAACACCATGTAGAGCATGAAGGCGCTGACCCCGAAGGTCAGGCCGAAGTTGGCGATCTGCTCTTCGGTGTAGCCGAACATCAGCGCGGCTCCTGCGCCGGCGGGCCGCTCGTGGCGGGCGCTTCCTCGGGCACGACGATGTCGCGGTAGGCGTGCCAGCTGGCATGGCCCAGCCAGGGCACGATGACCACCAGGCCCAGCAGCAGCGTGGCCATGCCCAGGCCGGTGAGCGCGAGGATCAGCGCCGCCCACAACGCCATCGTCGCCGGCGAGGCGAGCACCGCGTGCCAGCTCGTCAGCACCGCCTGCAGCACGCTCACCCCCTTGCGGTCCAGCAGCAGCGGCAAGGCCACCACGCTGCTGGCGAACACCGGCGCGGCCAGCAGCGCGCCCAACGCCAGCCAGACCTCGAACAGCCAGGAACTCGGATGCAGCACCACGAGGTGCAGGAAGTCCAGTGGCCGGTTCACCGGCTGCGCGGCGTAGCGGGTGATCAGCGACGCCGAGGTCAGCACCCACCCGGTGCCGGCCAGTCCCAGCAGCAGGCCGAAGCGCATGAGGCGCCGATCGCCCCCTTTCCACACGCGCAGCGCGTGGGCCAGCCGCGGCGGCTGGCCACGCTCCCGCTCGCGGCTGATCTCGTACAGACCGGTGGCGACGATGGGCGCCACGATCAGGAAGCCGCTGAACGCGCCGGCCAGCCCCCAGAAGTGGTCGCGCGCCAGCCACACGAGTGCCCAGCCGAAGACCGCGGCGGCCAGGCCATGCGCGAGGCCGGGCACCGGCGCCGCGACGAGGTCGGCCAGGCCCAGGCGCAACCAGGCGAGCGGGCGGCGGAGGTCGACCTCGCGCACGCCGCCGCGCGGTGGCGGCCCGGCAGATGGTGGCGTGGCGGGAGGGGTGTGGGTGGATAGATCGCTGGCCATGGGGATTGCACTCGGGTCGCCGGCCGGCCGGCGGCGGCGCAGTCTAGGCAGGTTTGGGCGCCCGCTTGATCGCGGTCAGGGGCGTGCGGGCGGCGCGCCGGCCACCTCGGCGGTGGCAGGGAGCGGTGGGTGAGGCCCGCGCAGCAGGCCGCTGGCGGGATGGCTGAGCTGCCGGTGCAGATGCCGTGCGGCGTGCGCAAGGCTGTCGGTCCCGCCGTCGGCGAGCTCGAGCGCCTGCGCCGACGCGAACCCGGTGTAGTTGCGCGCCATCGAACGCTCGTAGACCGGGTCGTAGTGCAGCACGAGCAGCTCGTGCACGACCGCCGCGTGCTCGCCGGCGCGGGCCAGCGCCTGCCAGCGCGCCACCGCCTCGGCGCCGCGGTGCTCGCGCAGCGCGGCCAGGCGTTCGCAGAAGGCTTCGGTGTCGCGCACGAAGTGGCCGTAGTCGTGCATCAGCAGCGCCACGCGGGCGGCCGCAGGCATCTGCACCACCACGCACGGCGCGCTGCGCAGCCGCGCCAGCAACGGCTCGGGCACGCGCAGCCGGCCGATGGTGCGGCTCTCGCTTTCGGCCCACACCGGCCGCATCGGGTCGAGGCCGCGCAGCGCCTGCCACAGCGACGTCTCGAACGCCTTCTGCGCCGGCTGCGTGTCACCCGGCACGAGCCCCAGCACCGAGCCGCGGTGGCGGGCCAGCGCTTCCAGGTCGAGCACCTGGGCGCCCTCGGCCGCCAGCGCCGTGAGCAGCCGGCTCTTGCCGCTGCCGGTGCGGCCGGCGATGACGTGAAAGGCCAGGGCCGCAGGCAGCGCCTCCAGATCGCGCAGCACCGCACGACGGAACTCGCGGTAGCCGCCTTCGAGCGCGCAGGTGCGAAAGCCGATCGCATCGAGCAGCGTGGCCAGCGCACCCGAGCGCTGGCCACCGCGCCAGCAATAGACCAGCGGCTTCCATTCGCGCGGCAGCGCCAGCGCGTGCTGTTCGAGGTGCCGGGCGATGTTGCGCGCGGCGATGACCGCGCCGCGCTTGCGTGCCTCGAAGGCCGAGACCTGCCGGTCGGTGGTGCCGATCTCGGCACGCTCGGCATCGTTCAGCGTCGGCCAGTTGACGGCACCGGGCAGGTGATCGAGCGAGTATTCGCTCTCGCTGCGTGCGTCGATGACGGCATCGAACTCGCGCAGGCGCGCGATGGCGTCGTCGGCGGCGATGCGCTGCACGGCCATGGGGACTGCCGCTCACGCCGGCGGCAGGGCGACGGCCGCCGCCCGCTGCGTCAGGGCGGCGGCGCCGGCCCGGCCGGGCCTGCGATGCGGCCGCCATGGGCCGCGGGAGCAGGGGCGCAGGTCACGACACCGCATCGAGAATCTCGCTTTCGATGCGCAACTGCGCCTTGGGCTTTTGCAGCTCGGGCCCGTCGACGAGGAAGGTGTCCTCCACCCGTTCGCCCAGCGTGGTGACCTTGGCCAGCTGCAGGTTGACGTGGTGGGCCGCCAGCACGCGCGCCACGGCGTAGAGCAAGCCGCTGCGGTCGCTGGCCGAGACGGTGAGCAGCCACCGTTGCGCGCGCTCGTCGGGTGCCAGCGCCACCCGCGGGATGACCGGGAACGAGCGCACGCGGCGCGACACGCGCCCGCGCCGCGGCTCGGGCAGCGGCCCCTTGGCGGCCAGCGCGGCGGCGGCCTGCGTCTCCACCAGCGAGATCAGGCTGCGGTGGTCGATCTCGCCGTCGTCGTCGCCGGCCACGAGCGTGCTCACCACCTGGAAGGTGTCCAGCGCGTAGCCGGCGCGCGTGGTGTGGATCTTGGCGTCCTGGATGCTGAAGCCGGCGTTGTCGAAGTAGCCGCAGATGCGCGCGAAGAGGTCCGGCTGGTCGGGCGAGTAGACGAGCACCTGCAGGCCTTCGCCCACCGAAGAAGGCCGCGCGCTGACCACCGGCGTGGCGCTGTTCAGGTGCCGCCACAGCGCGCGCGCATGCCAGGCGATCTCGGCGGCGTCGTGGCGGGCGAAGTAGCTCACCTCGAGGGTCTTCCACAGCGGTTCTTCGGTGCCGGGCAGCGCCGAGTGCAGTGCCAGGATCTGCCGCGCCTCGGCCTTGCGCGCCTCGATCTCGGCGTGGGTGTCGGGTTGTGCGCCGCCCAGCGCGCGCAGCGTGAGGCGATAGAGGTCTTCGAGCAGCTTGCCCTTCCAGGCGTTCCACACCTTGGGGCTGGTGCCGCGGATGTCGGCCACCGTCAGCAGGTACAGCGCGTTCAGCCGCCGCGGCGTGGCCACCAGCCGCGCGAAGCCGCGGATCACCTCGGCGTCGGAGAGGTCGCCCTTCTGCGCCAGGTGGCTCATCGTGAGGTGGTGGCGCACGAGGAACTCGACCAGTTGGGCGTCTTCGCCCGCCACGCCATGCTCGCGATTGAACTGACGCACCTCGTGCGCGCCGAGCTCGGAGTGATCGCCGCCACGGCCCTTGGCCACGTCGTGAAAGATGGCGGACAGGTAGAGGATCCACGGCTTGTCCCACTCGGCGGCGAGCTGACTGCAGAAGGGGTACTCGTGCGCGTGCTCGGGGATGAAGAAGCGCCGCACGTTGCGCACCACCATCAGGATGTGCTGGTCCACCGTGTAGACGTGGAACAGGTCGTGCTGCATGCGCCCGACGATGCGGCGGAAGACCCACAGGTAGCGCCCGAGCACCGAGGTCTGGTTCATCAGCCTGAGCACGTGCGTCTGCCCGCTCGGCTGGCGCAGGATCTCCATGAACAGCCGCCGGTTCGCCGGGTCGCGCCGGAAGTGCGCGTCCATCACGTTGCGGGCGTTGTACAGCGCGCGCAAGGTGCGCGCCGACAGGCCCTGCAGCCCCGGCGTCTGCGCGAACACCAGAAAGGTCTCGAGGATGGCGTGCGGGTCGCGCGCGTAGATGTCGTCGTGCGCCACCTCGAGCACGCCGCCACGGTCGAAGAAGCGGATGGTGATCGGGCGCATCGGCGCCTTCTCCACGCCCATCAGGCGCTCCTCGATGTTGAGCATGAGGATCTGGTTGAGCTGGGTCACCGCCTTGGCCGCCCAGTAGTAGCGGTGCATCAGCGCCTCGCTGGCGCGCTGGCCCTTGGTGGATTCGAGGCCGAAGCTCTCGGCCACGGCGGTCTGCAGGTCGAAGACCAGCCGGTCCTCGCGCCGCCCGGCCATGGCGTGCAGGCGCGCGCGGATGAGCTTGAGCGTGCCCTCGTGCTTGAGCAGCTGCTGTGCCTCGAACGGCGTGATGAGTCCGTGGCCGGCCAGCTCGGCCCAGGTGCGGCCGTAGCCGGCCGCGCGCGCCACCCAGATCACCACCTGCAGGTCGCGCAGGCCGCCCGGGCTCTCCTTGCAGTTCGGTTCCAGCGCGTACGGCGTGCTCTCGTGCTTGACGTGCCGCTGCTTCATCTCCAGCGTCTTGGCGGTGAAGAAGGCGCGCGCGTCCATCGCCTCGCGCAGCGTGCGGCGCAGCCCGTCGAAGCTCTTGCGGCCGCCGCACACGAAGCGCGCTTCGAGCAGCGAGGTCTGCACGGTCACGTCGCGGCGGGCCTCGGCCACGCACTCGGCTACGCTGCGCACCGACGAGCCGCATTCGATGCCGATGTCCCAGCAGGCGGTGATGAAGGCGGCCACGGCATCGCGCGCCGGGTGCGCCTCGGTGCTCTCGCCGGGCAGCAGCACCAGCACGTCGACGTCGGAATGCGGGAACAGCTCGCCACGCCCGTAGCCGCCCACGGCCACCAGCGCCCCACCCGGGGCCAGCGCGGGCAGGCCGTGCTGCTGCCACAGTGCGCTGAGGGTGTCGTCGACATGGCGTGCCAGGCCGCGCAGCAGCCGCGTCGCGCCCGAGGTCGTGGGGCGCGAAGCCTTGAAATGGTCGGTCAGCTGGGCCTTGCCGTCCTTGAACTGCTGGCGCAGCACCGGCAGCTGGGGCACTGCGGGCAGCACAGCGGTGGCGGGCCTCGCGCCGCTCAGGGGGTGGCCGTGGCCAGGACACCGGCCGTGCCGGCCGCACCGACCCGGGCGGGCTGCCCATAGCCCAGCGGCGCGAAGTCCGGCGGCGGCGGGCTGCCGGCGGACACCGTGAGCACCTCGTAGCCGGTGTCGGTGACGAGCACGGTGTGCTCCCATTGCGCCGACAGCGAACGGTCGCGCGTGACGATGGTCCAGCCGTCGTAGGGGCGGTTGCCGCGGCGGTCTTCCTTGATCTCGCGGCGGCCGGCGTTGATCATCGGCTCGATCGTGAAGATCATGCCCGGCACCAGCTCTTCGAGCGTGCCCGGGCGGCCGTAGTGCAGCACCTGCGGCTCTTCGTGGAAGCGGGCGCCGACGCCGTGGCCGCAGAACTCGCGCACGACCGAGTAGCCGGCCGCCTCGGCGAAGGTCTGGATGGCGTGGCCGATGTCGCCCAGGCGTGCGCCCGGCTTGACCTTGACGATGCCCTTCCACATGGCCTCGAAGGTGACCCGGCACAGGCGCCTGGCGGCGATGGTGCCGTCGCCGACCACGAACATGCGACTGTTGTCGCCGTGCCAGCCGTCCTTGATGACGGTGACGTCGATGTTGACGATGTCGCCGTTCTTCAGGGGCCGGTCGTCGGGGATGCCGTGGCACACCACGTCGTTCAGCGACGAGCACAGCGACGCCGGGTAGGCCGGGTAGCCCGGCGGGGCGTAGCCGAGCGTGGCCGGGATGCCGCCCTGCACCTTGGTGATGTGCTCGTGCGCGATGCGGTCGAGCTCGAGCGTGGTCACGCCGGGGCGGACGTGCGGCGTGAGCAGGTCCAGCACCTCGCTGGCGAGGCGGCCGGCCAGGCGCATGCCGTCGATCTCGGCGCCGGTCTTCAGGGGGATAGGCATGGGGCGGGATTATCCCACCCACCTAGAATCCTGGCCTTTGCCGCCCCCCAAGATTGCATGCCAGCGTCGCCCTTGTTCCTGCAGTTCTTCGAGGGCGGCAACGCCCTGAGCACGTTCCGGGCCGAGGCGCTGCTCAGGCGGCTGCAGGAGGCGTGCCCGCGCATCACCGCGGTGGCGGCGCGCCACGTCCACTGGGCGGCCTTCGATGCCGCCCCGGACCGGGCGGCCCTGGACAAGCTGCAGGGCTTGCTGGACTACGGCGACGCCTATCGCGGCCCGACCGAAGGCGATGTCGTCGTCGTCATGCCCCGCCTGGGCACGGTGTCGCCCTGGGCGAGCAAGGCGAGCGACATCGCGCGCAACTGTCTCGTCGGCGCGGACCGCGCCGGCGGCGGCCTCGCCCTGCACCGCATCGAACGCGTCACCGAGGTGC
>JAEUPD010000128.1 GCA_016788525.1 Rubrivivax sp. | reverse complement strand
GGGCAGCCCGAGCAGGGTGGCCGCCGCGCCCGCCTCGATGCGCTGCTGCGAGTAGTGCCCGGTGTTGGGGTCCTTCAGCGCCAGCCGGCGCAGCAGGCTGTCCAGCCGCTGGCGGTTGGCCGCGTCGTGGTCGAGGTAGATGCGCTCGGGCCAGTTGTGCACGCTCTCGCGCAGGACGTTCGCGCCTTCCGGAACGCCCGCACCCGCGGCCGATGCGGGGCCGGGCCGCGCGGCGTTGACGGCCCGCGCCAGGTCGGCCATCGTGACGCGCGCCGGCACGAGCGCGTCCATGTCGTCGTCGCGCTCCAGCGCCGCCTGCCACAGCCGCGCCAGCATGTGCTGCAGCAGCGGCAGGTGGTCGGGGTCGCGGGTGATCGCCATCACATCGCGCAGCAGCCGCTCGAGCACCTCGGGCTCGAACGCCACCTGCTCGGGCAGGCGCGCGGCCTCGGGGCGGCCGGCGTGAAGGCGCGCCATCAGCCGCAGGAAGCGCTGTGCCGGCCCGACGATGGCCTCGCGCAGCTCGTCGGCGTCGAGCCGGCGCACGAGGAAGCTGCTCTTGTTGATGGCGTCGGGCAGCTCGAGGAACGTGGCGCAGTCGTTCAGGTGCTCGCTGCGCATCGTCAGCACGACGTGGCAGCGCGGGTGCGGCTGGAAGAAGTGGTCGAGCACGCGTTCGACCAGCACGCGCGCGTCGTCCACGCCCTGGTTGGTGGGGTGGAACACCTCCTCGAACTGGTCGATGACGAACAGCACGCGGGCTTCGGCCGGGTCGGGGCCGGGCGGCACCGCGAGCTCGCCGCCGTAGGCCTCGAGCAGCCGCGCGAAGCCGGCTTCCTGGCGGAAGACATCGGCCATCTCGGCCAGCCGCGCGGCGTCGGCGGCTTCGCTGCCGCGGCTGTTCAGGAGCTTGGCGAAGCGGCGCACCAGCCGCGCCACCGAGGTGTGGCGGCCGGCGGCCTGGTCGGCCGCGGCAACGTTGGTGCCCGGCGTGCACACCATCGGCAGCCACAGGTCGCCGGCGCCGGGAATGCCGTAGCTGCGCAACTCGGGGGTCACGCCGGCGTGGATGAGCGAGCTCTTGCCCGAGCCCGAACCGCCGAGCACGGCCACGAACTGCGTCCTGGCCAGGCGCTCGATGATCTCGCGCACCTGCCGGCCGCGGCCGAACAGCAGCGCTGCCTCGAAGTCGAGGAACGGGCGCAGCCCCGGGTACGGTTCGCGCGGCAGGCGCAGCCCGCGCTCGTCTCGCAGCGGCGCCCGCGAGGTGGCGGCCACCTCGGCCATCGGGTCGGCCGCGGTGGCGGGCGAGGCCGGGGATGCCGGCCCGGTGTTCACGTGCCGCCCCCAGGGGTGCGCGCCGTCGCCGGCGCCACCAGTGGCGCAGCGGCCGGCGCAGCGCGCTGCAGGCGGCGTTCGAGCACGCGCTGCAGAAAGTCCTGCAGCTCATCGTTCTCGTCGGGCACGACGTCGATCGTGCCTTGCGCGGCGGCATCGAAGCGCAGCACCGGCCAGCCCCACGCCGGCACCGGGTCGGCCGATTGCTGCGGCGGCATCAGGTAGGCCACCACGCCGGGCGCGGCGTCACGACCCGGGCTCATCTTGTTCTCGACCTTGTTGATCTGCGCCACCAGCGCATCGGGTGTCTTCTTGCCCCACAGCAGCACCACGCCGTCGGCGTCGTCGAGCGAGGGGTACAGGTCGATCTGCTCCACCGGCAGGCCGCGGGCGCGCAGGTTCAGCCCCGGGGCCTGCGGCTGCGCGGCCGCGAGCGCCTGCCAGCGGCGGCGGATCTGCTCGCCCAGCGGCTGCCACAGCGAGACCTCGTGACGATTGCTCTCGATGTAGATGCGCACGTCGGCGGTCGGCGGCGCGGACGCCGCCGGGGCGGGCGTTCCCGCCGCCGTCGCCGCAGTTGCAGGCGCCGGCGCGCCCCCGAGCAACGACTGCGGCACGGCCGGCGCCGCCACCGGCGCCACGCCGGGTGCGGGTGCACCCGCCACGGCCGAGCCGGCCACGATCGGCGCAGCGGCCTGCGACGCGCCGGCCTTCAGCTTGGCGACGAAGTCCTCGCGCAGGCGCAGGAACTGCTGCTTGAACGGCGGGGCGACGAGCTGCGGGCCGAGGTAGATCTCCAGCGGCTGCGTGCGCTTGTCCGGGTCGAAGAACGGCATCCACAGCTGCCCGGCGGGCAGCAGGCGCTGCCAGGCCTCGCCGGCCTGCGCCTGCTTCACCGCTGCCTCCGACAGCGCCACGATGTACAGCCGTTCCTGGCAGCCTTCGGGGCCGAAGACCTGGACGAAGGTCTCCAGCTCCTTGCGGCACCACTCCGAGAGCACGTAGTTGTCGTGCACCACGACGACCATGGCGAACGACTGCTCGATGCGCTCGCGCAGCTCGGGGCCCAGCACGCCGGCCACCGGCCCGTTGTCGCCCGACTGGTGCACCGGCGGCAGCGCCACGCCGCGCAGCGACGCCGCCAGGCCCCGCTCCAGCTCCTTGCGGAACAGCGTGATCCAGTCGAAGCACGCCACGTCGTCGGCGTGCGCGTAGCTGATGAACGCGGTGTAGCGGCTTTGTGCGAGCGTGTTGATCACGGCGGCCGATGCTAGGCGGGCGGCGCGCGTGGTGTAAAGACAAGCGTCCCCCTACCTCCCGCGGCGCGGGCCCGGGCAGGCTGCCCGCGGCATCCACCGGGCAGGTGATACTTCGACACCCGGTGAATTGCGTCATACCACGCCACCCTGCCGCCGCCGTAGCCACCGTGACAAAGAAGGCCACGTCCTCGGGGACCTCTGCCCAAGCGCAGGCTGCCGCACCTCGCGGCGCGGCGCAGGCGCGCCCGCGCCGTGCCGCAGCCCCCCGCACGGGCTCTGGTGCCGGCCCCCGCCCGGCAGCACACGGCACGGCGGCAGCGGTGGCGCGCACGAGCCCGGCCGAGCCACGCGCCCGCGACGCCGACCGGTCGCAAAGCGAGATCCTCGCCGCCGCCACCGCCGAGTTCGCCGCCGCCGGCCTGGGTGGCGCGCGCGTGGATCGCATCGCCGAGCGCGCCGGCGTCAACAAGCGCCTCATCTACTACTACTTCGGCAGCAAGGAAGACCTCTTCCTCGCCGTGCTCGAGCGCGCCTACGAGGGCATCCGCGGCGAGGAGCACCGGCTGGAACTCTCTCAGGTCGAGCCGATCGAGGCCATCCGGCGCCTGACCGCCTTCACCTGGAACTACGACCTCGCGCACCCGGAGTTCCTCACGCTGCTCAACAGCGAGAACCTGCACCGGGCGCGGCACCTGAAGCGCTCGACCAAGATCCGCTCGATGCACTCGCCGCTGGTGGCCACGCTGGCCGACGTGCTGGAGCGCGGGCACCGAGCGGGGCTGTTCCGCGCCGGCATCGACCCGGTGCAGCTGTACATCTCGATCGCGGGGCTGGCCTATTTCTACCTCGGCAACTGCCACACACTTTCCACCATCTTCGGGCGCGACCTGCTGGCCACCAAGGCCCGGGTGGAGCGGCTGTCGCACATGACCGACCTGGTGCTGGGATACCTGGTGCGCGATTGACACCATCCTGGGGTGCCCCCCGATGCCGCCCGAGCGGGCGCTGCCTACGATGGGTGGCTCGATTCACCATTCGGTGAACACCCGCCAAGGAGCCCTTCGCATGAACACACGTTCGCCAAAGCCTTTCGCGTCGGTGGCCTGGACCGCTGCACGCTGCGCCCTGGCCTGCACGGCGCTGGCGGCCGCCGGCGTGGCGCAAGCCCAGGCGACCTGGAAGCCGACCAAGCCGGTCACGATCATCGTGCCCTGGGCCGCCGGCGGCGCCACCGACCAGGTCACGCGCCTGGCCGCCGCCGAGATCGAAGCGGGCCTGGGCCAGAAGATCGTCGTCGTCAACCAGCCGGGCGGCGCCGGCTCCATCGGCACCAAGGCCACGATGGACGCCCCGAAGGACGGCTACACCTGGACCGCCGGCGCCGCCAAGCAACTAGGCACCTACCCCGTGCTCGGCATGATCCCGAGCAAGCTGGACGACTTCCACCTCTTCCTGGCGGTGACCAACGTCTCCATCGTCAGCGTCAACCCCGGCACGCCATACCAGACGATGCCGCAGCTGCTGGAGGCGATGAAGGCCAACCCCCTGCCGGTGGCCACCGCCGGCAACAGCAGTTCGGGCCACTTCGCGATGGAAGCCATCGCCAAGGCCACCGGCGCCAAGTACCGCCACGTCACCTACGACGGCGGCAACCCGGCCGTGGTGTCCACGGTGGCCGGCGAGACGCAGCTCACCACCCAGCTCGCCCCCGAGCAAAGCGAGATGCTCAAGGGCAAGCGGCTGCGCGCGCTGGCGGTGGTGGCCGACACCGGCCTCACCATCGAGGGCGTGGGCACGATCCCGCCGATCACGCAGTTCGTGCCCAACTTCCCCAAGGTCACCACGGGCTTCGGCATCTTCATCCCCAAGGGCGTGCCGGCCGAGGTGGTGAGCACGGTCGAGAAGCTGTGGGCCGAAAAGGTGGTCACCTCCGACAAGCTGAAGAAGTACGCCGCCGACCGCGGGGCGCTGTTCACGCCGCTGTTCGGCAAGGCCGCCTACGACGCCGTGTGGCCCACCGTGGTGACCGACGCCTACCTGCTGCAGGATGCGGGGCTGGCGAAGGTGTCGCCGGAGTCGCTGGGCATCAAGCGCTGACGAAGCGTGGATGAACCTGCTGCGCGGCCCGATCTCGCGCGGGCGCTTCTCGCCGGTCGTGAGTACGGCTGCGATGCTCGCCGCGACCTCGGGCCGCTCGCGACGGTTCCCGCACGCCTCTTCGTATGGCAGTGAACCAGCGCGATCGCATTGAGTGGCTCGCCGTTGCCTGCTGGGCGACGCTGGGCGCAGGCATCCTCGTCGGCTCCTGGCACATGGACCGCCTCGGCCACCAGGGCATCTCGCCGTGGTCGGCGCCCGGGCTGCTGCCCGGCGCCGTGGGGGCGCTGATGCTGGTCTTTGCGGCCGCGTTGGCCGCGCCGCTCCTGCGTCGGCCGGGCAGGACGGCCGCGCCGGCCACCGCGGCTGCGCAGGGCGCGGAGCCCGCCGCCTTGGGCGGCCCCTCGGGTTGGCGCACGGCCGGGCTCGCGGCCTTGCTGTGCCTGGCCTTCGCCGGCGCCGCGCTCGGCCGTGGCTGGCCATTCCAGGCCGAGGCCGCCCTGTTCATCTTCGCCTTCGCCGCCACGTTCAGCGGGCCGGCCTGGCGGCGCGAGGGCCGCCTCGCGCGCGGCCTCGCGTCGACGGCCGTGGTCGCGCTCGTCGCCGCCGTGGCCATCTCGGCGCTGTTCGAGCGCGTGTTCCTCGTGCGGCTGCCTTAGCCGGCAGCGCCTGCGCCCGGCTGCCGCATTCCCATGGAGGGCCTGGCCCACCTCGGCACCGCACTGGCCGGCCTGGCCGGGCCGTGGCAGATCGCCTACGCCCTCTCGGCCACGCTGGCCGGCATCCTCATCGGCCTGCTGCCGGGCCTGTCGGCCACCCTGGGCGTGGCGCTGTTCACCACCCTCACGGTGAAGATGGCGCCCACCGACGCCATCCTGGTGCTGGTGTGCGTGTACGTGGGCGCCATCTACGGCGGCAGCCGCACCGCCATCTTGTTGAACATGCCGGGCACGGCAGCCAATGCCGCCGCCTGCCTGGACGGCCACATGCTGGCGCGCCAGGGCCGGGCGGGCCGTGCGATGGGCATCGCCACCACGGGCTCGGTGGCCGGCTCGCTGTTCGGCGTGCTGTGCCTGGCGATGTTCACGCCGCTGCTGGCCGAAACCGCGCTGCGCTTCGGCGCCTTCGAGTTCTTCTGGCTCGGCATGGTGGGGGTGATGCTGTCGGGCACGCTGACCGGCGCGAACCCGGTGAAGGGCTGGCTGATGGGGCTGCTGGGCATCTTCACCGCGACGATCGGGCTGGACCCCATCCACGCCCACCCGCGCTTCACGTTCGGCGAGAACGCGTTGTCGGGCGGCATCGCGCTCATCCCGGCGCTGGTGGGCGCCTTCGGCTTCGCCGAGGTGCTGACGGTGATGAGCCAGCCGCGGCTGGCGGCCGTGCGGGCCTCGGTGGACTCGGTGCTGCCGAAGGTTGCCGATCTCGTGCGCTATCGGCTCACCATCCTGCGCTCGGGCGTCATCGGCGTGTTCATCGGCATCCTGCCCGGCGTCGGCGAGGACATGGCGGCCTGGTCGTCCTACGCTGCGGCGCGCCGCGCGAGCAAGGAGCGCGAGCAGTTCGGCAATGGCTCGGTGGAGGGCCTGATCGCCGCCGAGACCGGCGACAACGCCGCCATCCCCGGCGCGCTGATCCCGGCGCTGGCGCTGGGCATTCCCGGCTCGGCGCCGGCCGCCGTGCTGATGGCCGCGATGATCATCCACGGCGCGCAACCGGGCCCGATGCTGATGGCGAGCCAGCCGCAGTTCATCTACGACGTGGTCGGCATCACCATCGCCGCCACGCTGGCCATCCTGGTGTTCGGCCTCGTGCTCGTGCGCCCGCTGCTGAAGGTGCTGAGCGTGCCGCGCGAGATCATCATGCCCATCGTCTTCGTGCTGTGCGTGCTGGGCGCGTACTCGATCGCGCAGCGACTGTTCGACGTCTGGGTGATGCTGGGCACGGGCCTCCTGTGCTTCGTGCTGCGCCGCCAGGGCTACCCGGTGGCACCGTTCGTGCTCGGCCTGGTGCTGGGCGACATCATCGACAAGTCATTGCGCCGCGGCCTCGTGCTCTCCGACGGCAGCCTGGCGCCGTTCTTCACGCGGCCGATCAGCGCGCTGCTGGCGGCCGTGGTGCTGCTGATGCTGCTCAGCCAGTTCGCGCCGGTGCGGCGCTGGCTCGACGGCCGGCGAAGCCCACGCACCGCCTGAACGACCCGGGAGGCAAGCCATGGCCACCCTGCCCATGCTCGACCGTCTGGCGTTGTGCAACGAGGTGCTTGCGCCGTGGCCGTTTGCCGAGCAATGCGCCTACGCCGCGCGGCTGGGCTACCGCGCGCTCGAGGTCGCGCCGTACACGCTGGCCGACGACCCGGGCGCGCTCACCGAGGCGCAGGCGCGCGGCTTCGCGGCCATCGCGGCCGATCACGGCCTGGCCATCAGCGGGCTGCACTGGCTGCTGGTGGCGCCCAAGGGGCTGTCCATCAGCAGCGCCGACGCCGCCGTGCAGGCCCGCACCCGGGCCGTGCTCGACCACCTCATCGACATCGCCGCGGCGATGGGGGCGCGCTACCTCGTGCACGGCTCTCCGGCACAGCGCAACCCCGCCGCCGGGCAGACGGTGGAAGACGCGCTGGCCCGGGCCACCGCGGCCTGGCAGCGCGCCGGCGAGCGCGCCACGGCCCTCGGCCTCGTCTACTGCATCGAACCGCTGTCGCGCGAGCAGACCTCGGTGGTCAACACCGTCGCGGAGGCCGTCGCCATCGTGCGGGCCACCGCCCTGCCCGGCCTGCGCACGATGCTGGACACCTGCTCGGCCGGCGCCACCGAGGCCGAGCCGCTGCCCGGGCTGATTGCCCGCTGGTGGGGCAGCGGCCTGCTCGCGCACGTGCAACTCAACGACCCCAACCGCCGGGCGCCCGGCCAGGGCACGCTGCGCTTCGGGCCCATCCTCGCAGCGCTTGGCGCGGCCGGCTACGGCGGCTGGCTGGCGATGGAGCCGTTCGACTACCTGCCCGACGGCCCGGGCTGCGCCGCGTGGGCCGCCGGCTACGTCTCGGCGCTCCTCGCGGGAGACACCGCCACCGGCGCCGCGGCCACCGATTGAACCGCGCGCGAACCGGCGGCGGCCGGCTTCAAGCCGGCACCACCGGCAACTGCGCGCGCAGCTCGAAGTGCTGGAAGCCGTGCGCGAACGGCAGTCCGTTCCACGCCTCGAAGCAAGGCTGGTCGTCGGGCACGAAGCCACTGGCCGGCAGCCAGGTCCTGAACAGCCAGTCCAGGGCACGCATCTCCAGTTCGATCGGGCCGGCGATGTCGAGCTCGGCCAGGGTCATCGGCGCGAACTCCGCGACGTTCACCTCGCCGTCCACCACGGTGGCATGCGGCACCACCAGGCCGACGTCGTAGCGGCAGTGCTCCAGCTCCACGACGTCCGGGTTCTCCCACTGGTAGCCCAGCCACTGCCCGCCTTCGAGACCGCGCGCCCGCGCCCAGCGCACCAGGCGCAACGCCGCCTCGGCCACGCCGCGGCCCTCGTACGGCCGCAGCACGCGCAGGTAGGCGACACGGCGCGCCGGCACGCGCTGCAGCCGCACCTGGAAGCCGTCGGGGTTCTCGCCCGGGGGCAGGCCGGCCAGGCGGTGCCCCTCGCCCGGCACCAGCTCGGCCTGCATGCGCGCCCGCCGCTCGCGCTGCCAGCGCGCCAGGTCGAACCGCGTCGGCGCCGCCCCGAACCGGGCCCGAAAGCTGCGTGAGAAGTCGGCGCTGGAGGTGAACCCGCACTCCAGCGCAATCTGCGTCAGCGTGCGCCGGGGCGGCCGGGCGTGGCCGGCGGCCCGCGCCACCGCGGCCGCGTCGCGCTGCTGCGCCATGACCGTCAGGGCACGTTCCAGCCGCAGCCGCTTGACGAAGTCGTGCACCGTCTCGCCCACCAGGGAATGGAAGATGCGATGAAAGTGAAACGGCGAGAAGTGCGCTGCACGCGCCACGTCCTGCAGCCTCAGCGGCTCGCCCAGGTGCCGCACGACGTGGTCGATGGCGCCGTTGATGCGCTGCACGTAGCCGGCACCGTTCGGGCGCACGGGCCGGGTCACCACCCCGCCGGCTGCCGCCTGCGCAAGATTTGGCAAGCCATCCATCGCGCGGCATCCTACGCTGCCGCGGCGCGGCCCGCATTCCCCGGCGGGCCACCGCATCCGAGCCACCCCCACCCCCAGCCCGACCCTCATGACCGCACCACCACAGCCCCTCGAACTCGGCGCCTTCTCGCTGAGCCTGGCCGTCAAGGACCTTGCCGCCTCGCGCCGCTTCTACGAGGCGCTGGGCTTCACCGTCTACGGCGGCGACCCGGCGCACCACTACCTCCTCCTGCGCAACGGCAGCGCCACGGTCGGCCTCTTCCAGGGCATGTTCGACAGGAACATGCTGACGTTCAACCCGGGCTGGGACAACGAGTGCCAGACGCTGCCGGCGTTCACCGACGTGCGCGAGGTGCAGCGCCGGCTGCGCGAGCGCGGCATCACGCCTTCCACCGCGGCCGACGAGGCAGGCAGCGGGCCGGCGCACATCGTCGTGGCTGATCCCGACGGCAACCCGGTGCTGATCGATCAGCACGTGTAGGGCGCACCAGCAGCGCCAGGCGCGGCCGGGCCAAGCGGCTTCGGGCCTGACTCGGCATGCGCCGCAGCCTTGCCGAGTGCCTTGCAGGAACCGCGCACGCCCCCGGCGCGTGCTCAGGCTCCCACCCGGCCCGCCACGCGCTGCGCGGCACGCGCGAACAACCCGTCGACCCCCACGGCCAGCAGGGCCACCAGCACCGCGCCTTGCACGACGTAGGCGGTGTTGAACCCCGCCAGCCCCACGATGATGGGCGAGCCGAGCGAGCGAACGCCCACGGTGGCGGCGACGGTGGCCGTGCCGATGTTGATGGCCACCGAGCTGCGCACGCCGGCCAGCACCCCGGGCAGCGCCAGCGGCAGCTCGGCCTGCGCGAGCCGCTGCCACGCGTTCAGCCCCAGGCCCGCGGAGGCCTCGCGCACCTCGGCGGGCACGCTCTCCAGGCCGGAAAGGGTGCCGCGCAGGATGGGCAGCAGGCCATAGAGGAACAGCGCGATCAGCACCGGCGCCACGCCGAACCCGAGGAGCGGCACCGCCAGCGCCAGCACGGCCACCGGCGGCACCGTCTGGCCGATGGCCACCACGGTTTCCACCGCGCCGCGGAATTCGCGCCCCGCCTCGCGCGTGACGAACACGCCGGCGGCGATGCCGGCGGCCGCCGCCGCCACACTGGAAAGCGCCACCAGCCCGACGTGCCACGCCAGCAAAGCAGCGAAGCTGTCGTGCTCGTACATCGGTCGCTCCAGCTGTGGGAAGGCGGCAGCGAAGCCCGGTGCCAGCCCGGGCATCGCCAAGGTCAGCACCCCCAACATCGCCAGCCCCCACAACGCCGGCTCACGGGGCCAGGGCACGGCCGCGCGTGCGTCGCCGGAAGCATTGGAATCAGCCATCGCGAGGCGGCACGCCGGCCGTGTCTTGCCCGAGCAGATCCGGCAGGTGCAGCACGCCGACGAGGCGCCCATCGGCATCGGCCACCTCGAGCCGCTCTCGCCGCTGCGCGAGGAACTGCACCAGCGCGTGGCGCAGCGTGGCGTCTGCGGCCAGCGGCGGGCCGCCGGGAGGGGTGGCGTGCGCACTGCCCGCCGGCGCCGCCGGCAGCGGCGGCCGCATGCGCTCGCCGACAGTCTGCAGCGCCAGCCGGCGCAGGCCCAGTTCATCGCGACCGAGGAATTCGCTTACCCACTCGCTGGCCGGCGCGTGCAGAAGCTCCAGCGGTGCCGCCTGCTGCACGACGCGCCCTCCGTCCATGAGGACGATGCGCGTGGCCAGCCGCAGTGCCTCGTCGACATCGTGCGTGACCAGCACCACCGTCTTGGCCAGCGTGCGCTGGATGCGCGCCAACTCACGCTGCAGCTCCTGCCGCGTGAGCGGGTCGAGCGCGCCGAAGGGCTCGTCCATCAGCAGCACTTCGGGGTCGGCGGCCAGCGCGCGCGCCACGCCCACGCGTTGCTGCTGGCCGCCCGAAAGCTCGTGCGGCCGGCACGCGCGGAAATCCGCGGGCGGCAGCCCAACGAGCCCGAGCAGCTCGTCCACCCGCGCCTCGATGCGCCCGCGCGGCCAGCCCAGCAGCGCCGGCACCGTGGCGACGTTTCGCGCCACGCTCCAGTGCGGGAACAGGCCGATCGACTGGATGGCGTAGCCCATGCGCCGGCGCAAGGGCTCGGGCGGCACGCTGCGCACATCGCGGCCGGCGAAGCGCACTTCGCCGCGGTCGCATGTGACCAGGCGGTTGATGAGCTTCAGCGCTGTCGACTTGCCCGAGCCCGAAGGTCCCAGCAGCACCACGCACTCACCGCGCCGCACGGACAGCGTCAGGCCATCGGCCGCCGCCTTGCCGCCGTACGACTTGTGCACATCGATGAGCTCGATGAGCGGGGCGTCGGCGGCGCTCATCGTGCGTGCTCCACCGCGGCGCCGCGCGGGTCGGCGTGGGGGCCGACGGCTGCCGCGGCGGCGTTCGCGGGGACCGACCTGGCGCCGAGCGAGGCGGCCAGCGCCGCGAGAATGGCGTCGGCCAGCAACGCCATCGCCACCACCGGCACCACGCCCAGCAGCACGAGGTCCAGCGCACCCGCGGCCAGCCCCTGGAAGACGAAACTGCCCAGACCTCCTGCCCCGACCAGCGCCGCCACCACTGCCAACCCCACCAGCTGCACGGCAGCCACGCGCAGCGCCTGCACCAGCGCCGGCAGCGCCAGCGGCAACTCCACCAGCCAAAGTCGCTGGCGCGCACCGAGCCCCATGCCACGGGCCGCTTCCAGCACGCCGGTCGAAATCTGCTTGAGCCCTGCGGCCACCCCCAGCACGATGGGCAGGAGCGCATACAGCACCAGAGCCACTGCCGCCGGTGCCAGCCCCACCCCGCGGATGCCCGAGGCCGGCCACCATGCGCCCAGCGCCGCCAACGGCGCGATCAGCAGGCCGAACAACGCGATCGAAGGCACCGTCTGCACCGTGCCGAGCACGGCGGCGGCCAGGCGGCCCAGCCTTTCGTGGTGCGCCGCGGCCACGCCCAGCGGCAAGCCGAGGGCCAGTGCCGGCGCGAGCGCCACCGCCACGATCTCCAGATGGCGCAGCACGGCCTCGCGGAATACGTCGTCGCGCTGCGCCCATTCGCGCAGCAGGGCCAGTTCGCTCAACTGGCCGGACATGAGCAGCGCCACCACCGGCAGCCACCAGGCGGCGTGAGCGGCGACATGCACTGCGGGCCGCAAGCGCAGCCGCCGCAACGCATCGGCAGCCATCAGCCCCGCCAGCAGCGCCACAAACCAGTAGCCGGGGCCGAAGGCCACGCGTTGCGGGCGCAGCGCCGCCGCGGCGTCGCCGGCAAGCGCTGTCCACGCCGCAAGCCACGCGCTGGCCGCCACTGCCACCACCGCGTGGCGCGCGCGTGAGGGCGGGCGCAGGGCGGCCGCCGCGAGCATCAGCGGTGGAATCAGCACCAGCGCCCACCGCAACGCGGCGGCGACGCCGGCCATGCCGCCACCCGCCAGCCCCTCGGGCCGGCCGAGCCATTCCAGCAACGCAAGGCCGCGCCCGCTGACCAGCCGGTTCGGCGCCACCGTCACGAAAGCCAGCCCGAACGTCGCCGCCAGCGCCAGCACCACCAACAGCGGCAGCAGCCGCTCGCGCGGCCCCAGGTGGCCGGCGGCAGCGCGGGCGCCGGCGCCGAGATTCACTTCACCAGACCTTGCGCCTCGAGGAATGCCCGCGCCACCTGCCGCGCGTCGCGGCCTTCGAGCGCGATCTGCGCGTTCAGCCGCTGCAGCGTGGGCGCATCGAGCAGCTTGAACAACGGCGCCAGCACGGTGGCGATGCGCGGCTCGCGCGCCAGCACCTCGGCGCGCACCACCGGCGCCGGCGCGTACACCGGCTGCACGCCCTTCGGATCTTCCAGCACCAGCAGGCCCAGTGCGGCCACCGGGCCATCGGTGCCGTAGGCCATCGCCGCGTTGACGCCCGAGGTCTGTTCGGCCGCGGCCCTGAGGGTGGCGGCGGTGTCGCCGCCGGCCAGCAGCAGCAACTGCTCGCGCGCGAGCTTGAAGCCGTAGGCAGACTGGAACGCCGGCAGCGCATCGGCACGCTCGGCGAACTCGGCCGAGGCCGCCAGCTTGAGCCTGCCGCCGCCGCCGACGAAGCGCGCCAGGTCGGCCAGCGTGTGCAGCTGGTGCGCCGCGGCCAGGTCCTTGCGCACGGCGATCGCCCAGGTGTTGTTGGCCGGCGCCGGCGCCAGCCACACCAGCCGATGCTTGTCCTGGTCCAGCGCCTTGATGCGCGCATACCCCTGCTGCCGGTCCTTCCATGCCGCGTTCTTGTCGTCGGCGTGGAAGAAGGCGCCGTTGCCCGTGTACTCGGGGTACAGATCGACCTCGCCGGCAATGAGCGCCGTGCGGACGATCTTCGTGTTGCCCAGCGACAGCCGGTTCTGCGTGGCGATGCCGTGGGCCTGCAGCAGTTGCACGATCAACTGCCCGAGCAGCGCGCCTTCGGTATCGATCTTGGAAGCCACGCGCACCGGTTGGCCCTGCGCCAGGGCCGGCGCGGGCGTGGCGGCCCACCCCAGCGCAGCGGCCCCGATCACCAGCGCAACCGCGGCGCGGGCCAGCCGCCAGGCCGCGCCACAGGTGGCGATGGCCGCGCGGGCGCTTTGGCGGCAAAGTGTCTCGATCCCGGTCCGTTCCGTGATGGCGATCATGTTCAACCCTGCGGTTCGAGGGGCGACGATGGTAGTCGCTGCAAGATTTCGCCGGCCCACGCGACCATGGGCGAACGATCTCGTCCCCGTCTCGTCCCCGTCTCGTCCATCAACCACCACACCACCATGCCCCACACCCCCACCCGCCGCCGCTGGCTGCAAGCGGCCACCGCGCTGGGCGCCGCCTGGGCGGCCTCGGCGCTTCCGCGCGCGCTTGCCGCCAGCCCACCCACGCGCGCCGACAAGCTCGTGCTCACCGATGCGCAATGGCGCCAGCGCCTGAACCCGGCGCAGTTCCGCGTGCTGCGCGAAGAAGGCACCGAGCCGGCCGGCACCAGCCCGCTGGACAAGGAGAAGCGCCGCGGCACCTACCACTGCGCCGGCTGCGACCTGGCGCTGTTCACTTCGGAGATGAAGTTCGACAGCGGCACCGGCTGGCCGAGCTTCTTCACCTCGCTGCCGGGCACGCTGGGGACGAAGACCGACTACAAGATCGTCTTCCCTCGCACCGAGTACCACTGCGCGCGCTGCGGTGGCCACCACGGCCATGTCTTCGACGACGGCCCGCGGCCCACCGGCAAGCGCTACTGCAACAACGGCGTCGCGCTGCGCTTCCAGGAGGCAGCGGCATGAACACGCGCCGTTCCCTGGCCCGCGCGGCCGCGCTGCTGGCCGCCCCGCTGGCGCTGTGGGCGGCGCTCGCCGCGCAGGCACAAACCGCGCCGGCGGCCCCGGCCGCGGCGGCCCGAACCGAGATGGCCACCTTTGCCGGCGGCTGCTTCTGGTGCGTGGAGGCCGACTTCGACAAGGTGCCCGGCGTCATCTCCACCACCTCGGGCTACACCGGCGGCACCGTGCCCAACCCCAGCTACGAGCAGGTGGCGGCCAAGCGCACCGGGCACGCCGAGGTGGTTCGCATCGTCTTCGACCCGGCACGGGTGAGCTACGCGCAGCTGCTGGAGAAGTACTGGCGCACCATCGACCCCACCGTGCGCGACCGCCAGTTCTGCGACGCCGGCTCGCCCTACCGCACGGCCATCTACGCGCACGACGACGCGCAGCTGGCCGCCGCCAGGGCCTCGCTGGCGGCGCTGGAGAAGAGCAAGCCGTTCAAGGAGCCCATCGTCACCTCGATCGAGCGTGCCGGGCCGTTCTACGCCGCCGAGGACTACCACCAGGACTACTACAAGAAGAACCCGGTGCGTTACACGTACTACCGCACCAGCTGCGGCCGCGATGCGCGCCTGAAGCAGCTGTGGGGCGCGGCCGCCGGGCATTGACGAAGGCGGCGTGGCCGGCGCCCCGGCTGGCCGCCGCAGCGGATTCGCGACGCTGCGCGACGACCTCTGAGCGTGGTCAACGGCTCGTCGCGCGCCCGCGACCAGAATCGCCGCAGGTCGGGGGTCGTCTCCGGCCGTGGGATCACGCGGGGTGTTCCCGATGAAGTTGTGTCTGCTCAGCACCACCGTCGCAAAGGGCGACGACGCCCGGCGCATGGCACAGGCCGCCGTCGAACACCGGCTGGCCGCCTGCGTGCACATCGAAGCCATCGACGCCGTCTACCGCTGGCAAGGCGCGATCCGCCACGACGACGAGCAACGCCTGACCTTCAAGACCACCGAAGCCGCCGTGCCGGCGCTCAAGGAGCTGCTGCTCGGCATGCATCCGTACGAGGTGCCGGCGCTGTACGTCGTGCCCGTCAGCGAGGCCACTCACGCCTACCACGAGTGGGTGATGGGCGAGGTCGCGGGCTGACGGGCTTGAAACGCGGCCTGGCGCCCACGCCGAGGGCGGGCGTTGGCGCCGTGCCGCATCGCCATGCCCGATGCCGCGGCGTGGCGCTGCAACTCAGCCCGCGGGCGGCAACGCGATGCGCCGGAGGCCCTCGTCGATCTCGGCCTGCGTCTGCGGTCGCACGGCCCGCACCACCTCGACGCCGTCGCGCAGGAACACCAGCGTCGGCCACAGCTTCACGCCGAACGAGCGCCCCAGCGGCAGACCCGGCCCGTCAGCCACCTTGCGGTGCCCGAGCCCCGGATGCGCCCCCAGCGCCGCGGCGATGAGCGGCTGCGCCCGCCGGCAATGCCCGCACCAGGGGCTGCCGAACTCCAGCAGGAACGGCCCGCGCTGCGCGTCGACTTCGGCGCGCCCGGGTTCGGTCTGGGGGTAGTCGGTCTGCATCACCTGCCCTTGGCGGCTCAGCTCAGGGCTTGATCTTGCTGCTGAACTGGTTGGTGAAGGCATCGGCTGCCGAAAAGGCCTTGTCGGGCTTGTTGCTGGCGAAGGTGATGTCCATCGTCTTTTGCATCAGCTCGGGTTCGATCCAGCCCAGGCCGTGCCTGGTCGAGCGCTCGGTGACGCACAGGTCGAGGATCTGCGGCATGGTCGCCAGCAGCGTGTTGCGATCCAGCCCCGGCACGGCTTCCACCATCGCGTCGATGGAGGCTGCGGGGCTGGCCTTCGCGTCCTTCCAGCCCTTGTGGGTGGCACGCAGGAAGCGTTCGATGAGTTTGGGATTCTTCCTGATCAGGTCGTTGTTGACGAAGTAGGTGTGGCCGTAGATCGGCAGCCCGAAGTCGGCCCACAGCAGGTGGCCGACGTCGCCCTTGCCCAGCGCCTTCTCCCAGATCGCGTAGCTCGTGTACAGGTCGAACGACGCATCGACCTCGTTGGCCGCGACGATGGCCTGCTTGCCCTCGGGCTTGACGTTGACCAGCGTCACGGCATCCGGCGCGATGCCGTGCAGCGCCGCGAACGCCGGCCACAGCACGCGGTGCGAGTCGGCCGGCGGCACGGCGATCTTCTTGCCGACCAGGTCCTTGGGGGCCTGGATGCGGGCGCTCTTGCGGAAGAAGACGTTGTTGCCCGCCTTGTCGTAGACCACCGCCACCATCTTCAGGTTGGCACCCTTGCCGATGGCGGTGAGCACGGTGGGTGCATCGGCGATGCCGACGTCGGACTGGCCGAGTTCGATCTTCTTGGCCGCGTCGGCCGAGCCGCTGCCGCGCAGCACGGCGAGGTCGATGCCCTCTTCCTTGTAGTAGCCCTTCTTCAGCGCCAGGTAGATGGGCGAATGGTCGGCGAGGTGGAACCAGTTCAGCTGCAACTGCATCTTGTCCTGCGCGGCGGCAGGAGCCACCGCCGCGAACGCGGCGACCACGGAAAGCAGGGCCGAGCCCAGGGCCCGGGACAGGGCATGTAGCGTCATCGGGAGTCTCCAGCGGTGATGCCGGCCACGCGCCGGCGGCGAAGAACAGGCTGCGGGTCTTGCGGTGAGTGCACCGGCCGGCTGGTCGGCCACTCTGCACGGCCGCTCCGTACGGCCGCTCTGCCGGCCGCCGGGCGCAGGCCGGCGCAGAAACGAGTTCGGCACGATCATGTCGCCGCGTCCTCACGCAGCGACCACGGCGCGACCCAGCGCTCGACCAGCACGACGAGGCCGTACAGCGCCAGCCCCATCGCCGAGATCAGGAACAGCGACGCGAAGATCGAGGGGGTCTCCATCGTCACGCCGCCCGAGATGATGAGCGAACCGAGTCCGCGCTCGGAGGCGACGAACTCGCCGACGATGGCGCCGATGACGCTCATCGTCGCGTTCAGCTTCAGGCCGACGAAGATGTATGGCAGCGCGTTCGGGAAGCGGATCTTTCGCAGCACCTGCCAGCGCCCGGCCTTCAGCGTGCGCACGAGGTCGAGCATGTCGGGCTCGGCGCTGGAAAGCCCCACGGCCGTATTCACCACCATCGGAAAGAAGGCGATCGTCGTGCCGATGACGATGTTGGGCCAGATGCCGTAGCCCAGCCAGACGACGAACAGCGGCGCCAGCGCGATCTTCGGCAGCGTGTTGAACAGGATCAGCACCGGCATCACGGTGCGCATCAGCAGGTCGTTCCAGACAATCACCACCGCCAGCGCGATGCCCAGCACGGCCGAGAGCGCGAACGCACCGAGCACCGCGTACAGCGTGGCCAGCAGGTTGTTGATCCACTGATAGTTGGGCCTGAAGAAGGCCTGCAGCGTGGCCCACGGTGACGGCAGGATGAACTCCTTGACGCCGAACGCGGTGACGGCCAGCTGCCACAGCAGCGCCAGCGCCAGCAGCACCAGCAGGCTCGGCAGGTAATGCCACAACGTGGCCAGCAGGCGCTGGTACCAGCGGGGTTCTTCCATTGCCTGCCTGCCGCCGCCGGGTGGGTTTCAGCGCCCCGGCATCGCCCGCATCGACGCCCAGTCGGGCCGCGCGCCGCTGGCGAAACCCGGGCCGCCGGCCGAGCCGAGCGAAGCGATCGCCAGCTGCCCGTCGCGGATGCGCACGCGCACCGCGCCGTGGCTCTCTTCGTAGAGGTCGGGGTGGGCGCGCAGGAACGAGCGCTGCTCCGCGGCGGGCAGCCCGGCCATGCCGTTGACGTAGTGGTGGCCGTTGCGCTCCACGTGCGTGATGCCCAGCAGCGACACCAGCGCCAGGTCTTGCTGCAGCGCGAGGCCGGCCTGGATCGTCAGGTCTTCGCCGCTCATCAGGAAAGTGCCGCCGCCGGATGCCTCGGGAGCCTGCCAGTGCGCGCAGCGCGCGCGGTTCAGCAGCGACTTGTACAGGCCCTTGCAGGTCTTGGACGACACGCCGGCATAGCCCATCGCCCGCCCGCGCGGGAACGCTTCGAGCGAATCGTCGCTCTCGTCGATGATCACCGGCTTGCAGGCCGCCAGCGCGCGCACGTCTTCGGCCAGCGCGGCCTGGCGCTTGATGGGCTGCTCGATGAAGACGACGCTCTCGCGCAGGCGCGCCAGCCGCGGCTCGGCCTCGATGCGGCGCCACAGCGCCAGCACGCCGTCGACGCTGTCGTACTGCTCGTTGCCGTCGAGCGTGCTGTGGTAGCCCGGCAGCCGGTCGAGCACGCCGGCGATGCGCACGAGGCGCTCGACGTCGGCGCCCGCGTTGCCGCCCACCTTCAGCTTGAACCAGCGCTGGCCGTAGGCGGCCACGACCTCCTCCAGCGTCTCGGGCAGTCCATCCCCGACGCGCGTGCCAGCCGCCTGGTCGGCCGCGACGATGGGGTCGACGAGGCCGACGGTGTGCCGCGCGGCCAGGTGTGGCGCGTGCCGCAGGCCGGCGAGGAAGCCGCCGAGGTCGAAGCCCGCGAGGTCCGGCGCCAGCGGCACCGCAGCCTCGGGCACGAGGCCGATGTCGTTGGCCTGCACCAGCTGCTCGAACGAGCGGCCGAGCGCGCGGCCCAGCGCGTCGAGCACGGCCTTGTCGACAAGCGCCGGCCCGTAGCTGGCCACCAGCGGGTTGAGGCCCTGCCCCGCACCCTGCTCGATCTGCGCGCGGTAGTGCGCGGCGTAGTGGCCGAAGGCCGTGCGCGGCACGCCGTCGAGGTAGAGCGTGCGCGCCAGGGCCAGCGCTGCGCGCAGCTGGTCGAAGTTGTCCTCGTTGCTGAGCGCCGGGTTCTTGTCGAACCACTTTGGCGCCAGCAGCTCGGCGGCCATGCCCTCGCCGACCGCCGCGTGGCCCGCGGCGCCACCCGCCAGCCGGATGCGCACGCGCGCGAAGGCCTGCGGCGCCTCGGTGAGCGTGACGACGCCGAAGCGGAACGGCATGCGCAGCCGCACGTCGCGCTCGAAGAAGTCGATCGACTCGATCGTGAAGGTCGGCGCGGCCCGGCTCATGCGTGCCCCTCTATTCCATTCCCAGCAGCTTGTAGATGCGCCGTGTGTAGACGCCGAAGGCCTCGTGCGTCTTCATGTCCAGCGTGCGCGGGTGCCGCAGCTCGATCGGGAAGTTGTCGGCCATGCGCGCCGGCCCCGCCGTCAGCACCACGACGCGCGTGCCGAGGAACACCGCCTCGGAGATGCCGTGCGTGACGAAGACGATCGTCTTGCCGCTCTCCTTCCAGATGCGCAGCAACTCGAGGTTCATCTTCTCGCGCGTCAGCGCGTCGAGCGCGCCGAAGGGCTCGTCCATCAGCACGAGCTTGGGGTCGTGGATCAGCGCGCGGGCGATGGCCGCGCGCTGCTGCATGCCGCCGGACAGTTCGTACGGGTACTTCTCCTCGTTGCCGGCGAGGCCCACCATGGACATCAGCTCGCGGCCGCGCTCGCGTGCCTCGCGCATCGGCAGGCCCAGCAGCTCGGCCGGCAGCAGGATGTTCTCGAGGATGCGGCGCCACTTCAGCAACAGCGGCGCCTGGAACACCATGCCGATGTCGCGCTCGGGCGCGAAGGGGTGCGTGACCGAGCCGATGCGCACCTCGCCGCCGTCGTGCGGGTGCAGGCCCGCCAGCACCTTCAGCAGCGTGCTCTTGCCGCAGCCCGAGGGGCCGACCAGCGACACCAGCTCGCCGGGCATGACGTCGAAGGTGGCGTCGGAGACGGCCAGGTGCTCCTGACGGCCGCGGCGGTAGACCTTGCGGACGCCCGCCAGGTGGATGAACGGCTCGGTGGTCATGCGGTGGAGAGGAGTTTTTCGAACGGCGGGCTCAGCCGATGCGCGCGTCCTTGGGCACCAGCCAGTGCTCCAGCGCCAGCACGAGCCCGTACAGCACCACGCCGATCAGCGTGATGAGGATGACGGCCATGAACATGGCCGGCGTGTCCAGCGTCACCTGCACCTGCAGCATCAGGTAGCCCAGACCCCGGTCGGAGCCGAGGAACTCGCCGACGATGGCGCCGGCCACGGCGAGGATCGCGCCCACCTTCATGCCCGAGAACACGTAGGGCAGCGCGCCGGGCAGCTGGATCTTCGTGAAGGTCTGCCAGCGGCTGCCGCGCAGCGAGCGCACCAGGTCGAGCAGGTCGGGCTCGATCTCGCGCAGGCCGCGCGCCGTGGTGAGCAGGATCGGGAACACCGCGATCGAGAAGGCGATGAGCGTGTTCGGCAGCACGCCGTACTTGAACCACACGATGATGAGCGGCCCGAGCGCCACCTTGGGGATCATGTTGAGCGTGACGAGCAGCGGCAGCGCCAGCGCCTCGAGCAGCTTGGACCACGTAAAGGCCAGCGCCAGCAGCACGCCCACCACCAGCGCCAGCCCGTAGCCGGCAAAGATCTCGGTGCCGGTGACGAGCGTGTTCTTCCACCAGTCGTAGTTGGGCTTGAGCAGCGCGCCGAAGGTGTCGGCCGGCGAGGGCATCACGAACTTCGGCACGTCGCCCAGGCGCACGAAGAGGTACCAGGCGAGCAACAGCCCCAGGTGCGCCAGCACACCCAGCGTGTACTGCCCTAGGCGCGAATCGAGCATCGGTGAAGGTCCGTCTTCAGGGGCGCCGGTGGCTGCATCAGCCCAACCACCGCTCGAGGTTCGCGGCGACGAACGCGTCGTCGGAGAGATCCGCGTGCTCGTGGCACACGCGCGTGATCGCGTCCGCCTGCCCCGGCGAGAGCCCCTCGGCCGGGTCCAGGCACCAGATGCCTTCCAGCAGGCCTTGCCGGCGCAGCACCTCGTGGCAGCCGGCAATGCAGCCGGCAAAGCCGTTGGCCACGTCGAAGAAGGCGCTGTTGCAGTCGGTGACGCGCGAGTCGAGCGCCAGCAGGTCGGCGCCAAAGCGCCCGGCGTCGGCGGCGGCCTGGGCGCGCGCGTGCAGTGCCACCGCCGTCTTCGTCCACACGCTCCAGTGGCCGAGCAGGCCGCCCTTGATGCGCACGGTGACGGTCTCGTCGCCGCCACCCGCCGCCGCGGCGCGCGCGCGCTTCACGGCGAAAGGCTGCAGCAGGTCCAGCACGATGTGGTCGTCGTTGCCGGTGTAGAGCGTCACGCGCTCCTCGGCACCCGCGGCGACGACGCCGCGCACCACGTCGAGCGTCTTGTAGCGGTCGAAGGGCGCGATCTTGATCGCCACGACGTTGTCGATCTCGGCGAAGCGCTGCCAGAAGGAGGCCGGCAGCGCGATGCCGCCCACCGCCGGCTGCAGGTAGAAGCCGACGAGCGGCATCACGTCGGCCACCGCGCGGCAATGCTCGATGAGTTCCTCGACCGAGGCGCCCTTCATCGCTGCCAACGAGAGCATGCCGCAGTGGTAGCCCTCGCCGCGCGCGATCCAGGCCTCGGCCACTGCCTGCGAGGTGCGGCCGGCGAGGCCGGCGATCATCACCACCGGCCGCTCGGGCGCGCACCATTCCCGCACGGCGCGCATGGCTGTCTGCAGCACCGGCTGGTACAGGCCCCTCTCGCGGATGGCGAACTGGGTCGAGTGCACGCCGACGGCCAGGCCTCCGGCCCCGGCGTCGAGGTAGTAGCGGGTCAGCGCGCGCTGGCGGCGGGGGTCGAAACGGCGCTGCGCGTCCAGCGCCAGCGGGTGCGCCGGGATGACAGTGCCGCGGCGCAATTCGGCGAGGATGGCGGCGGGCAGCGCAGACCGGTGCATGACAGGTTCGGGGTCAGGGGGACTCGAGGATCAGGGTTTCCAGGGACGGCCACGCACCCCTGCGCGACGTTGGCGAAGCATCGCCCGCTCGTATACTGGTTTTGCAAATCACTGATTGGTGAATTTACAGGAGCCCCCCATCATGTTCAAGCAGCTCTTCTCCGGTGCGGCGCTGGCTTCGCTGATGTTCGGCGCGGCCGTGGCGCAGGCGCAGACCAAGGTCGAGTTCATCCTCAACTGGGTGCCCGGCGGCGACCATGCGCCGTACTACTACGCCAAGGCGCAAGGCTGGTACGCGAAGGAAGGCATCGACCTGCAGCTCGAGCCCGGCAAGGGCTCGGCCCTGGCCACGCAGCGCGTAGGTGCGGGTGCCACACCCATCGGCCTGGCGGACATGGGCGGCGTGCTCGTCGCCAAGGGCAAGGGCGCCGACACCGTGGCCGTGTTCAACGTCTATGCCAACTCGCCGCAGGGCATGTACTGGCTGAAGAGCTCGGGCATCAAGGGCGTGAAGGACTTCGTCGGCAAGAAGATCGGCAACCCCGCCGCCGACGGCGCACGCGTGATGTGGCCGGCGCTGGCCAAGGCCAACGGCATCGACCCCAAGAGCATCACCTGGGTCAACATCGATGCCAACGCCAAGCTGGCGGCGCTGAAGGCCAAATCGATCGACGTCACGACCTCGTTCTTCAACATCCACCACATCTTCCAGCGTGAACTCAGCGACGACATGGGCTTCCTCGCCTGGCGCGACGCGGGCCTCAACCCCTACGGCAACTCGGTCATCGTCAACCAGAAGTTCCTGGAGGCGAACAAGCCGCTGGTCGCCAAGTTCGTGCAGGTGACGCAGCGTGCCTTCGCCGCCTGCGTGAAGGACCCCAAGCCCTGCGTGCAGGCGCTGGTCGACGCGAACGGGGCCCTGAAGCTGGACAACGAGATGCAGAACTGGGCCCTCGTCGAGCAGCTGATGAGCGACAGGTTCTCGCGCGAGGTGGCGCTGGGCATCCACGACGACGCGCGCATGAAGGCCGACTACGAGCTGGTGCGCGAGTACATCGGGCTGGACAGGGCGTTCGACGTGCGCTCGACCTACACGAACGAATTCCTGGACCGTTCGATCCGGATGACGAAGTAGCGTCGCGGCCCCGTTGCGCGGGGCCGGGCCTGCGGGCCCGGCGTCAGCCCAGTTCGGGGCCGGCCATCAGCACCAGCCGGGCCGCGTCGCCCGGCGGTGCGCCGCGGCCGTGCACCATGCGCGTGAAAGGCCGCTCGGCGGCGAAGCCCATGCCCTGCAGCCAGGCGGCGATGCCGCGGCAGGGGTCGCGCAGGTCGACGATCACGTCGCGGCCGGACGCGGCGGCCGTCGCCCCCACCGCCGGCAGCGCCGCCTGCAGCAGGGCCAGCGCCGTGCGGTCGTCGTCGGCCACCAGCGGGCCCAGCTGCAGCGCCGTGCGGCCGTCGCGGCCGAGCAGGTAGCCGCGCAGCGCGCCGTCCTTCTCGGACACCCAGGCGGCCTGCGGCAGGCGCCGTGTCAGCAGCCGCAGCAGCGGCATCCGGTTCGCCCCGAAGGCCGGCAGGTCAAGCCCCTCGATGGCCGGCCAGTCGGCGGGGCGCCGCGGCCGGATGCCGACCATCGGCCCGCGGGCAGGGGGCGGTGCCACCACCGCGCCGGCCACCGCCTTCCTCCGCCACCGCGTGAAGCCCCAGCCGTCGACGAACCCCTGCCTCAGGTAGACGGGGTGCCCCGCCGGCGTGGCGTCGAGCACCGGCCGCAACTGCCGCGCCGCCAGTTCACGCAGCGCATGACGCAGCAGTTCGCCTGCGAAGCCACGGCTGCGCCAGGACGGCAGCACCAGCACCATGCTGATCCACGCGAACGGCGCCTGGCTCGCATCGCCGCCCTTGTAGGGCAAGACGAGCGTCGAGGCCGCCAGCACCGGCCTGCCGGCGGCCGCATCGTGCACCCGCACGCCCCAGGCCAGGCCCTGCGAGAGGGCCAGCATCGCGCGCCAGTCTTCTTCGGTCTGATTCCAGTGCGCGGCACCGGACAGCGCCAGCAGCTCCGCGGGCGCGGCGTCGGTGAGCGCCACGAGCTGCGGCTGCCCGGCGGCCGCGCGGCGGTCAGTACTTGCCGTCACGCGTCGAGAAGTGCGTCGGCTTGCCGAGGCTCACGCCGCCGCGCTGCACCCAGTCGGCCACCCAGTCGATCATCGTCTCGATGCCCACGCGCGGCGCGCCGAAGAGGCGCTGCGCCTCGCTCGTGTCGAGCAGCCAGGCGGTCGGCGCCTCCTGCCCGGTGAACACCGGCGCCATGCCAAACCGCCTGCCGAACTCGCCGGCCAGCCAACGCACCGAGGTGTGCTTCGGTCCGGTGACGTTGATCGGCGAGGTCGGCGCCGTGCAATGCGCCAGCAGCCGCAGTGCCTGCTCGTTGGCGTCGCCCTGCCAGATGACGTCGGCGTGGCCCATCGTCAGGTCCAGCGGCCGCCCTGCGAAGACGGTGCTCGCCACGTCGTAGAGCACGCCGTACCGCATGTCGATGGCGTACGACAGGCGCACCAGCCGCCCCGGCGTGCCATAGCGCCGCGAGCCGAACTCGAACATGCGCTCGCGGCCGACGCAGGAGTTGGCGTAGTCGCCCGGTGGCGGCACGGCCGGCACCGACTCGGCCGCGCCAGGCCCCTGCACCGGCACGAACGGGTAGACGCAAGCGGTGGAGAAGACGACGTTGCGCGTGCCGCGGTAGATCTCGGCCACCATCTGCGGCACGCCGGCGTTCATCATCCAGGTGAAGCTGGCGTTGTCGCTGGCACCGAACTTGTGCCCGGCCATGTAGACGAGGTTCTTCACGCCGGCGCCCACGTTGGGCAGGCGCGCGATGGCGGCGCGATCGAGCAGGTCGCACTCGATGCACTCGACGCCGCGCTGCTGCAGCGAGGCCTTCACCGCCTTGTCGCTGAAGCGCGCGACGCCGAAGATGCGCCTGCCAGGGGCCGCGCGGCGCGCCATGCGGGCGAGCGTGGGGCCCATCTTGCCGCCGACGCCCATGACCATGATGTCGCCGTCGATGCGCGCGAGGTCGGCGACGAGCGCCGGGCTCGGCTCGGTCATCACGTCCTCGAGGTGCTCGACGTCCTCGAAGCGCTTGGGCAGGGGGTTCATCAGGGTCTCGCTCAGGGTGTGTTCGATCACCTTCGACGCGGGCTGCGTCGCTTGCTTCAGGCCGCCGTCGGCACGATGCCCTCGAAGAGGTCGCGCCCGGCCTTCAGCGCACGCATCTTCGCATCGGCGATCGAGCGCTTGAGCATCCAGAAGCCGCAGTCGGGGTGGATGTAGCGCACGCGGCCGGCGCCCAGCAGCTTCTCGGCCCGCTCGATGGCGCGCGCCACCGCCTCGGCGCTCTCGACGTCGGTGGCCTTGATGTCGACGACGCCGAGGCCCAGGCCGATCTCGGGCTTCAGGCCGCGCAGCGCCTGCAGTTCCTCCGGCGGCCGGTGCGCGCACTCCAGCACCACGTGGTCGGCGTGCAGCGCGTTGAGGTAGTCGACGAGTTGCGCCCAGGTGCCCTTCTGGATCGTCTGCCCGCCGTAGTTGCCGAAGCACAGGTGCACCGCGGGCACGGCGCCGGCGGCCTTGGCGGCGTCGAGCATCAGGTTGATGGACGAGGCGGCCCAGGGCCACTCCTCGGCGTGGCCGGGCAGGTTGGCCTCGTCGACTTGCACCACGTCGGCATCGAGGTGCTTCACCTGCGCGGCCAGCGCCTCGCCGAGCGCCTGCGCCACCGCCTTCACGTCGCCGTAGTGCTTGTCGATCAGCGTCTTGGCCAGCATGTGCGGGCCGGTGACGGTGAACTTGAAGCGGTGCCGCGCCAGCGCCTTGGCGCGCGCGCAGGCCAGCGGCAGGTCGAGGCTGCCGTGGCCGATG
>JAEUPD010000083.1 GCA_016788525.1 Rubrivivax sp. | reverse complement strand
ATTGCTGCCGAGGTAGATCGCCGACTTCGCGTTGCGCATGTCGTTGTACGAATTCGTCATCGCACCGTAGCCCCACGTATTCGCCACACCGGCGACAGTAGTGGAGTGGCATATTCGTGCCTGGTGGTCGCAGTTGTTGCTTCCCCACAGTGACATCCACTTGCGCAGCAGGTAGCCCTGCTCGTTGTTGCTCTTGCACGAGCCGACGATGAACAGGCTGTCGGGGCCGCTCTCCTCGCGCAGCTTGAGCATCTTGGCGCTGATCTCCTCCAGCGCCTGGTCCCACGAGATGCGCTGGTACTTGCCGTTGACCAGCTTCATCGGGTACTTGAGCCGGAATTCGCCGTGCGCGTTCTCGCGCAGCGCACCGCCCTTGGCGCAGTGGCCGCCCAGGCTGATGGGCGAATCGAACACCGGCTCCTGCCGCACCCATACGCCGTTGTCCACCACCGCATCGACGGCGCAGCCGACCGAGCAGTGCGTGCACACCGTGCGCTTGACTTCGATCTTGCCGCTGCCGCCGGCCGCGGGCGCCGCCGCGTTGGCGGCGTCGGCCTTGCGCACCAGCGCCAGCTGGGACGCGGCGATGCCGGCCCCCAGGCCCAGCCCGGAGCGACGCAGGAACTTGCGCCGGTCCATGGTGGGTACGGCGCGGGACAAGCCCCGCGCCAGGTTGTCGACGAACGTGCGGGACGACGACGTCGCCCCGCCACCCGTCGACTTGCGTGTCAACAGCATGCTGCCTCCTGTAGGACGGCTGGTGATTCGAGGAGCGCGAAAGGGCCCGGCGCGATTCAGGTGCGCGCCGAGGCGTAGTACTGCTTCACGTGTTCGCTGAGGCGGTACCCGCCGCCTTGCGCCGGCTTTGCTGCAGTCGTCGACGCAGGCGTCGCTGCAGGCTGCCCCGGCAGCACGGAGGCGGCCGCGGCCAGAGCGCCGACGGCACCGGCGCCGGCAAAGACGGTGCGGCGGTTCAGGGCGGGAGAGGACGGTTTCGACATGGATGCAACTCCGTGGGTACGGCCCATGTCCTGGCCGACATGAGCCAGCCTGATTTCCGCGCATCGCCCCGCCGGGTTCAACCGGGGAAGACCCCTACTTGCCCCTGCCGCCGATATGGTCGGCGGCGGCGCGGCAACCGATGGATGGGAGCCCGACGAGCCGCGGGCGCGCCGTCGACAATCGGCGGCCTGACCCATTGCCATCCAAGCCACCGTGATCATCGGAACCGCAGGCCATATCGACCACGGCAAGACCACGCTGGTCAAGGCACTGACCGGCGTGGACACCGACCGGCTGAAGGAGGAGAAGGCCCGAGGCATCACCATCGACCTGGGCTTTGCCTACCTGCTGCTGCAAGGCGGCCAGGTGCTCGGGTTCGTCGACGTCCCGGGCCACGAAAAGCTGGTGCGCAACATGCTGGCAGGCGCCACCGGCATCGACCACGTCGTGCTGGTCGTCGCCGCCGACGACGGGCCGATGCCGCAGACGCGCGAGCACCTGGCGATCGTCGATCTGCTCGGGCTGGACCGCGGCGTGGTGGCGCTGACCAAGTGCGACCTGGTGCCCTCGGCGCGCCTGGCCGCTGCCGAGGCCGAGGTGCGGGCGCTGCTGGCCCAGAGCGGCCTGGCCGGTGCCCCGATCGTGCCGGTCTCTTCGGTCACCGGCCAGGGCGTCGCCGAGTTGCGGGCCCACCTCGAGCGGGCCCGATCCGCGCAGCCGGCCGCGCCACGGCAGGGCCAGTTCCGGCTCGCCGTCGACCGGGCCTTCACGCTGGCCGGCATCGGCACGGTGGTTACCGGCACGGCAGCGTGCGGGCGGGTCGCCGTCGGTGACCGGCTCACCCTTTCGCCGGGCGGCGTGCCGGTGCGCGTGCGCGGCATTCATGCGCAGAACCGCCAGTCCGACGAAGGCTTCGGCGGGCAGCGGCTGGCGCTGGCGCTGGCCGGCGTGGAGCGCGACGAGGTGCGGCGCGGCGACTGGGTGCTGGCCGAGCCCCTGCACGCCCCCACGCAGCGCCTGGACGTGCGGCTGCAGGTGCTGGCCGGCGAAGGGCGGCCGCTGGCGCACTGGACTCCGGTGCACCTGCACCTGGGCGCCGAGGACGTGGGTGCCCGCGTCGTGCTGCTGGAAGGCGAGGCGGTCGCGCCGGGCCGCCAGGCCCGCGCGCAGCTGCACCTGGAGCGCCCGATCGGCGCGCTGCGCGGCGACCGCTTCATCCTGCGCGATCAGTCGGCCCTGCGCACGCTGGGCGGCGGCGCGGTCATCGACGCCTTTCCTCCCGAGACACGGCGCCGCCGCGAGCAGCGGCTTGCAGCGCTGGACGCGCTCGAGCGGCCGACGCCGGCCGAGGCGCTGGCCGCGCTGCTGGACCAGGCGCCGCCCACCGGCGTCGACGCGAGACGCTTCGCGACCCTGTGGAACCTGCCCGAGACCGAGTGGCGCGCGCTGCGCGACGGCGTTGCGCACGTCGCGATCACCGACGGCACGCGCGAGCTGCTGTTCTCGCCGGCGCAGGTGCAGCGCTACGGTGCCGCCGTGACGGCGCAGCTCGAGGCGCACCACCGGCGCAAGCCCGACAGCCCCGGCCTCACGCAAGAGCAGCTGCAACGCGCGGTGCGCGACAAGCCCGCCGGCGCGGTGTTCGCGCTGATGCTGCACGAACTGGTGAGAACCCGCCTCATCAAGCGCAGCGGGCCGCACCTTTCGCTGGCCGGCCACTCCGCAGCGCTGCAAGGCGCCGAGAAGCAGCTGTGGGAGCGGCTCAAGCCCTGGCTGGACGAAGGCGGCATCCATCCGCCGCGCCTGAGCGAGATGCTGCTGCGCGACCGCACGCTGCGCCGCGACCAGGTGCTGCGCGTGCTGGAGCGCCTGCAACGCATGGGCAACCTGCACGCGGTCGGTGCCGAGTACTTCATCCAGACCACGCATCTGCTGGCGCTGGCGGTGCATGCCTGGGACCTCGCGCAGGCCGACCCGCACAAGCGCCTGAACGTCAAGGCGCTGCGCGAGAGCACCGGCATCAGCCGCCACCTCTCGGTGCCGCGGGTAGAGTATTTCGACGAGATCGGCCTGACCCGGCGCGACGAGATCGGGCGGCACTTCCGGCGCGACCCGCGCCTGGTCTTCGAGGCCTGATCGCCGTTGGAGGAGGATCGTCCCCCGGTGGGGCGTCCGGTCTGCAAAACCGGGTGGGGTTGCCCTGCAGTCCCAGGTGGGTTCGACTCCCACCCTCTTCCGCCACCCCGCGCGGCACGACCTGGCGGTGCGCGCCGCCGCTAACGGGCGCCCGGCGGTGCAGGCGGGCCGGGCGGCGGCAGCTCCTGGTCCACCAGTTCGTCGTCCAGCAGGCCGAGGCTGCGCGCCTTCAGGATCTTGCGCTGCCGGCCCACCGGCGTGCCTTCGATCTCGTGCACTTCGTCGTCGGCGACGTCCAGGCCGTCGGAGCGCCGGAAGTGCGGATCGGAATGGAACATCTCGCGCAAGGCCGCGTTGCGCGCCTGTTCGCCCGCGGGTTCGGGGGCGGGTCCGGCGGCGGCCTCGGGGGCTCTTGCACCCGCGGCGCCGCCCGGTGCAGACGCCAGGCCGGCCAGGTGCCGCTCGCGCTCTTGCGGGCTCAGGAACGACATCGCGCGGACCTTGCGCCGCGTCTCGGGCTGGTAGTGCTCGTTGGTGAACAGGCGCAGCCACTCGCAAAGCTCGGGCGCGAGCGCCACCGTCTCGACATGCTCCTCCGAGGCCATGCGGCGGTCGGCCTCGACGTAGGACACCGACACGCCGGTCATCGTCGGCATCGACTCGTCGTCGCCATCGATGACCCAGGACACGAACCACGACGGCCGGCCCGACGTGAGGTTCAGGTAGTAGCCCTTGCACTCGTCGGGGAACAGCTCGACGCCGAAGCCCGGGAACAGCCAGCGCGAGACCTTGCCGTCGTCGACCAGCCGGCGCGGGGCGCCGCCGAACACGCCTTCGTCGGGCACCACGTCGACGAGCCGGAACTTCCATGCTTCCCATGCGTTCGGCTCGGCGATGCGTTCCATCACCGCAGCCACCTGGATTCGAGGTCGCGAGGTCATCGGTGTCGGCGGCGGGGCATCAAGGCCGTGGCAGTCTATCCAAAGCGCCCGCTCCGACGCACCGGCGACAACCCCTGCGGCCTCGCGGCTGTGCGGCGGTGGTGACGCGGTGCCCTCCTAGAATTCGCCGATGAGTGCGGACGACGACAGCTTCCTCGCGCGCTGGTCGCGGCGCAAGGTGGACGCGCGTCGCAGCGGCGAGCCGGCCGCGGAGTCGCCAGCGACATCCGCCGCCACGGCGCCCCCGGCGGCCGTGCCTGCATCCGTGCAGAACCCGGCGGCCGCGACCGCGCACGGTGCGCTGCCCGCGACCGCGCTGAATGCCCAGCCTGTGCCCGTGATGTCGGCGCAGGCCGACCAGGCGGAACAGGGCGAAGCGGCGGCTCCGGCACATGCCGCCCCGCCGCCGCTGACACTGGACGACGTGGCCGCGCTGACGCGCGACTCCGACTACACGCGCTTCGTTGCCGGAGACGTCGTTCCCGACGTGCGCAACGCCGCGATGAAGAAGCTGTTCAGCGACCCGCACTTCAATGTGATGGACGGGCTGGACGTCTACATCGACGACTACGGCAAGCCCGACCCGCTGCCTGCCGGCATGTTGCGCAGCCTCGCGCAGTCGCGTCTGCTCGGCCTGTTCAGCGACGTCGTGCAGGCCGGGCCGGCCCCGGCCGACCCGGACACCACCTCGGTGATCGCCGTCCCGCCCGCTTTCTCCTGCGCAGACCCGAACGCAGTCCTACCCGAGACCCCCGATGAAGACCCTGATCTGCGACTGCAACCGGACGATGCCGCTGGATGCGAACCTGGTGAACCGGGTGGCCCGCAGCCTCGCGTCGACCCCGCAGGCCAGCCCTGACGGGCTGGAGACGATCCACACCCTGCTGTGCCGCCGCGAGGCCGCGGCGTTCCAGCGCGCGGCCAAGGCCACCACCGCCAGCGCCGAAGAGCTGCTGGTCGCCTGCACGCAGGAGCAGCGGCTGTTCGTCGAACTCAACGAGCAGACCGAAGGTGCCGCCGGCATCGACGAGCGGCCGATCCGCTTCGTCAACATCCGCGAGACCGCCGGCTGGTCGCGTGATGCGCGGGGGGCCGCGCCGAAGATCGCCGCGCTCATCGCCGCGGCGCAGCTGCCGCCGCCCGAGCCGCTGCCCACCGTCACCTACCGCTCCGGCGGGCGCTGCCTGGTCATCGGTGGCGCCGACGAGGCCACGCGCGCCGCCGCCATGCTCGGCGATCGGCTGGAAGTGGCGCTGCTGATCGACCGCCCGGGCGGCGCGCTCGCGCAGGCCCACGAGCTGCCGGTGCACCACGGGCGGCTGCAGCAGATCACCGGCTGGCTCGGCGCCTTCGAGGTGCAGTGGCTCAACGACCAGCCGATCGACCTGGACCTGTGCACGCGCTGCAACGCCTGCATCGAGGCCTGCCCCGAAGGCGCCATCGGCTTCGACTACCGCGTCGACCTGGCGGCCTGCAAGAGCCACCGCGAATGCGTTCGCGTGTGCGAAGCGGCCGGCGCCATCGACTTCGCGCGCCCGGGCGAGGTGGCTTCTGAGCGCTTCGACCTCGTGCTCGACCTGCGCGAGCAGCCGGCGTTCACGATGCACCAGCCGCCCCAGGGCTACCGCCACGCCGGCCGCGACGAACGTGCGCTCGTCGACGCGGTGCTGGCGCTGCGTGAGATGAGCGGCGAGTTCGAGAAGCCGCGCTTCTTTCGTTACGCCGAGAGGCTGTGCGCGCACAGCCGCAACGAGCGCGTGGGCTGCAGCGCCTGCATCGACGTGTGCTCGGCGAGCGCCATCCGCAGCGATGCTTCGCGCAAGGGCAAGACGGGTGGCCGGCCGGCGCGTGCGCCGGTGCCCGGCGCCGGCCAGGGCGCCGTGCTGCCAGCCGCTGCCGGCGGCGGCGTGGTCGTCGAGCCCCACCTGTGCGTGGGCTGCGGTGCCTGCAGCACGGTTTGCCCTACCGGCGCGATGAGCTTTGCGCGCCCCGGCGTGGTGGAGCAGGGCACACGCCTGCGCACGATGCTCGGTGCCCACGCGCGCGCGGGTGGGCGCGATGCGGCGCTGCTCGTGCACAGCGAGGGCGCCGGCACCAAGGTGCTCAACGACCTTGGTCGCGCCGCGCGCACCGACCCGGCTGTGCATGGCGTGCCCGCGCGGGTGCTGCCGGTGCCGGTGTGGCACACCGCCAGCATCGGCCTGGACCTGTGGCTGTCGGCCATCGCCCACGGCGCCAGCCAGGTGTGGGTGCTGCTCACGGCCGAAGAGGCGCCCGAGTACCGCCAGGCGCTGGCCGAGCAGATGGCGGTGGGGCAGGCCATTCTCGCGGGGCTGGGCTACGCCGGCACGCACTTGGCGCTGCTCGAGGCGCGCGATGCGCGTGACCTCGCCGCGCTGGATGCCGCGTTGCGCGCCCCCGCCGCGCAGGGCGTGCGCGCCGCCGCCGGCTTTGCCGTGCAGGCGGCCAAGCGCGACACGCTCGAGCTGGCGCTGGCCCACCTGCTGGAGCAGGCGCCGCAAGCCAGCGACGAGATAACGCTGCCGGCGGCCGGCGCGCCCTTCGGCAGCCTCGTCGTCGACACCGGCAAGTGCACGCTGTGCCTGAGCTGCGTGGGCGCCTGCCCGGCCGCGGCGCTGGCCGACAACCCCGACAAGCCGCAGCTGCGGTTCTACGAGAAGAACTGCGTGCAGTGCGGCCTGTGCGCGCGCACCTGCCCGGAGCAGGCCATCACGTTGCAGCCGCGGCTGTGGCTGGCCGACGCCGGCCGCGCGCGAAAGGCCGCGCGCGTGCTGGCCGAGACCGAGCCCTTCCAGTGCGTGCGCTGCGGCAAGCCGTTCGGCACGCTGCAGGCCATCGAGGCCATGGTCGGCAAGCTTGCCGGCCACCCCGCCTTCCAGGGCCGTGCCGGCGAGCGGCTCAGAATGTGCGGCGACTGCCGCGTCATCGACATTCACACCAATCCGGTCGAAGTGCGCATCACCGACCTGTGACACCGACTGACCAGGAACCTGCAATGTCCGTTCAACCGACTGTGGCGCCGATCCGCCTCGCGTCCCCCGAAGACGCCGAGGAGACCGCGCGCGCCGAGCTGTACGGCCTGCTGGCCGCGCTGTGGCTGGCGCCGCCCGATCAGGCGCTGCTGCGGCAGTTCGGCGTCGCCGTCACCCAGGCACCCGAGCCCGGTGGCCACCTCGAGGCCCCCTGGCACGACCTGGTCGCAGCGATGCGCGCCACGACGGCCGAAGAGGCCCGAGACGAGTTCGACGCGCTGTTCCAGGGCGTCGGCCGCCCGGAAGTGTTCACCTACGGTTCCTTCTACCTCAGCGGCTCGCTCAACGACCGCCCGCTGGCGCAGCTGCGCCACGACCTGGCTGCGCTGGGCCTGGGCCGCGACGAGGCGCGCATGGAGACCGAGGACCACGCGGCCTACGTCTTCGAAGTCATGCGCTATCTGATCGCCGGCGACGATGCGGGCATCTGCAACCTCGAGCAGCAGCGCCGGTTCTTCCGTGCCCACGTGCAGACCTGGGTCGAGCGCCTGTGCGATGCCGTGCAGGCCCACCCGCGCGCGCAGCTGTGGCGTGCCGTGGCGGCCTTCACGCGCGCCTTCGTCGAGGTCGAGACGCAGGGCTTCGACCTGCTCGAGGCGTGAAGCCGATGGCGCCGACCCCGCCAGCCGAGCCAGCCGCGCCGGCCCCGCCCATTGCGCTGGCCGACATCACCGGCCTGGTGCTCGCCGGTGGCCGCGGTTCGCGCATGGGCGGCATCGACAAGGGCCTGCAGAGCTACCACGGCATGCCGCTGGCGATGCATGCGGTGCTGCGCCTGCAGCGGCAGGTCGGCTCGGTGATGATCAACGCCAACCGCAACCTCGCCGCCTACGAGGCGATGGGCGTGCCTGTGTGGCCCGACGCGCTGGCCGACTATCCCGGCCCGCTGGCCGGCATGCTGGCCGGCCTGGAGCACTGCGAGACGCCGTGGCTGCTGACCGTGCCGTGCGACACCCCCGAATTCCCCGACGACCTGGCCGCGCGGCTGGGCGCCGCTGCGGCCGCGCAGGGCGCCGACATCGCGATGGCGGCCACCCGCGAAGACGGCGTGTTGCGCACGCAGCCGGTGTTCTGCCTGATCAACGCGATGCTGATGGAAGATCTCATGGCCTGGCTGCAGTCCGGCGAGCGCAAGATCGACCGGTGGACCGCCCGCCACCGCAGCGCCACTGTCGAGTTCAGCGACCCGGGCGCGTTCTTCAATGCCAACACGCCGGACGAGCTGCAGCGCCTGCAGCAGCGAGCGCAGCCGCCCGGCTGAGTCCGCGGCCGGCTGCAGCGACGCAACGCCATGCGCATCGCCGACCCGAGGTCCCGGCCCCTGCCGTGGCTGCTGCGCCCGTTCTTCGGCCGCCAGCGCCGCCGCTTCGGCACCGAACTGCTGCCGGCGCGCGTGTGGGCGACCGTGCCGCCGCTGTACCTGGCGCTGGCCGGGTTCTACGCTGCGCTGGAGCGCCGCGGCTCGCCATTGCCGCCGGCACTGCGCTCGCTGGTGCAGCTGCGCGTCTCGCAGATCAACCACTGCCCTTTCTGCGTCGACCTGAACGCCTCGCTCGCCGCCGAGCGCGGCCTGGCGGTGGACAAGGCGCTCGCCGTGGCCGAGTGGCGCGATCACCCCGCCTTCGATGCGCGCGAGCGCGCGGCCCTCGAATACGCCGAGGCGATGACGCACAGCGGCCCCGGCGTCGACGACGCGCTGGTCGCGCGCGTGCGCGAGCATTTCGACGAAGCGGCACTGGTCGAACTCACCGCGCTGGTGGCGTTCCAGAACCTGTCGAGCAAGTTCAACGCGGCGCTGGACATCCCGCCGCAGGGGCTGTGCGTGGTTCGCCGCTGAGCTGGCCGGGCAGGTGAGGCGGGGTGGGCGGAGGCGGCGCGCCGGTCGAAGTCGGCGCGCGGCCCTTCCGGGCGTTCCAGAGCTCAGGAACCTTCGACCCAGCCGTCCACCTTGTACGCGCCTTCGAGCCAACGCACCACCTCGGCAGCCATCGGGTGGTCGAAGGCAAGGTATCGCCGGTGCAAGCGGTCGCATTCGTCACCCAGCCGTTCCAGGCCTTGGTCCTGCAGGTGTGTCAGGTCGCCTTCGAGCGCCGTGGCCAGATCGCTGCCGGCCAGCGCCCGCGCGGCGTCGCGAAAGGCCTGCATGTAGGCGTACCTCTGGCCTTCGCGATAGCTGGCCGCCAGGGTGGCTGCGGGAATCAGGCTCAGCTGCGGCTGCAAGGCCGGGTTGATGGCGTGCGCCGCCAGGTGGGAACCGATCGCGCCCGGCCGCCCCGTGAAGCCGCGCAGGTGCAGGAAGCGCGACATGCGCGGCCCGTCGTTGACGGGGTAGTTGTCCCACAGCGTCGGCTTGCGCCCCAGCAACTCGGCCACGCGGGCGAGGTGACCCGCGCTGTGTTCGCGCGCGCAGATCTCTTCGCCTGTCCAGTACACGCCCACCCGCGGGTCCAGCCGGCGCCCAAGGTCTCTCAGGTAGCCCTTGGGCCGCTGGCCGAAGACGACGTCCAGCATGCGGTCGTCGGAGTAGTAGGTCGGGCACATGAGGACGCGGCCCGCGCGGGTGTTTTCAAGGGCCAGGTGGACGATCTCGGCCTCTCGCGCCGCCAGGTCCGCAACGTCGCCCCGCGTATCGTCGAACAGGATCGCCAGGTCATCGATGCCGATGTCATCGAGCAGCCGGATCTTGGCGACGAAGGCCGCGCGGGCGGACGCGTTGAGGTCGCGGTACAGCTCGTAGGGGCTCAGGCCCAGGCCGAAGCGCAAGCCGAGGCGGCGGCAGTGCGCCGAAAGCTCGGTCAGTTCGGCCGTCGCCGCGTCCGGGTGGGGTTCTCGCCAACGGCGACGCAGGCAGGCGTCGGCCTTCGGCGCGTAGTGGAAGAACGCGTAGCCGAGGTCCCGCAGCCCGGTCATCACCCGCTTGCGATCATCGTGGCGCCACGGCCGCCCGAAGTAGCCTTCGATGACGCCGAGTTCGGGCATCGTGTGCCTCACGGCTTGGCCAGCGGCAAGCCGGCGGCCTGCCATTCACTGACACCGTCGAAGGTCTTGCGCGCGCGAAAGCCGCGCTGGGTCAGCAACTGAACCGCCTCGTCGGACATCAGGCAGAACGGGCCGCGGCAGTAGGCCACGATCTCGACGTCGCGCGGCAGCTCAGCCAGCCGGTGCGCCAGCTCGGCCAGCGGCAGCGAGCGCGCGTACGGCAGATGCGCGGTCTCGTACTCGTCGGCGGGGCGCACGTCAAGTACGACGACTTCGCCGCGCTTGGCCTGCGCCATCAGGTCCTTGCGGCCGACCTTGGCCAGCCGATCGGGCTCGGCCATCATCTGCTGCACGGCCAGTCGCAATTCGACGAGGTACTCCTCGGCCACTTGGCGCAGCGCGACGCCGAGCTGCGCCACATCGGGCCCGCTCAGCCGGTACACGATGCGCTTGCCGTCACGGCGGCTTTGGACCAGGCGCGCCTCGCGCAGGGCCTTCAAGTGCGCGCTCGCCAGCTTGACGTCGATGGCCACCTCGCCGGCCACGGCGTCGACCGACTTCTCCCCCTGGGCCAGCATCTCCAGCATCTCCAGCCGTTTCGGGCTGGCCAGCGCCTTGCCCACGCGGGCAACCTGCTCGTACAGAAGGTCCTTGATGGCTCGGTTGTTCATGATATACATTCTAACGGTCGTTAGTATGTTGTCAAAGTCAGCCTCGGCATCACCGCCAGGCACCGCCCATTGGATGGACTGGACGCCATGGACCTCGAAACCCTTGTCCTCGCCCACGAACCCGCCCTCCGGCTTGCGATCTTCGCCGGAGTCTTCGCTCTCGTGGCGCTGTGGGAAGTCATCGCACCGCGCCGCGCACTCTCCGTCTCGAAGGCGCTGCGCTGGTCGGGCAATCTTGCATTGGTCGCGCTCAACGCGGCCCTGCTGCGCCTGGCGCTCCCGCTCGGGGCCGCGGGCGTGGCTGGGTTCGTTGCGGCCAACGGCTGGGGGCTGCTGAACCACTTCCACGTGCCGTTCTGGCTGGCCGCGCCGCTGGCGGTGGTGGCCATGGACCTGGCGATCTGGCTGCAGCATGTGATGTTCCATGCCGTGCCTGCGCTGTGGCGGCTGCATCGCGTGCACCACGCCGACGTCGACTACGACCTCACCACCGGCGCGCGCTTCCACCCGATCGAGATCGGATTGTCCATGGGGGTCAAGGTCGCAGTCGTCACGGTGCTCGGGCCGCCGGTGCTTGCGGTCGTGATCTTCGAGGTTGTGCTCGCCGCCACCGCGATCTTCAACCACGGCAATATCCGGCTGCCTGCGTCGCTGGACCGCTGGCTGCGCTGGTTCGTCGTCACGCCCGACATGCATCGAGTGCATCACTCGGTGGAAGGCGACGAGACCAACTCCAACTTCGGCTTCAACCTGCCCTGGTGGGACCGGCTGTTCGGCACCTATCGCGACCAGCCGCGCGCCGGCCACGAGGCCATGACGATCGGTATCCACGGCCGCCGCGACCCGCGCGAGGTCGCGCGAATCGGCGCGATGTTGATGCTGCCGTTGCGCGCCGACGAAGGCGAGGTCTACGCCATCGACCGACGTGACTGGCGCGCCCGCAGCGCGACTTGATGGACCGCACTGCTGCACAGGCAATGTGAAATGGCCAACCACCTGTTCATCCTCAACGACCCGCCCTACGGCACCGAGCGCAGCTACAACGCGCTGCGCCTGGCTCGCTCACTGCTGAACAGCCAGCAGAAGGTGCGCGTCTTTCTCATCGGCGACGCGGCCGCGTGCGCGGCCGCCGACCAGAAAGTGCCGCCGGGGTACTACAACCTCGGCGACATGCTCGGCGGCGTGATCCGCCGCCAGGGCGAGGTGAGCGTCTGCGGCACCTGCATGGACGCGCGCGGCATGGCCGCGCAGCGCCTGGTCGAAGGCGCCACGCGCGGCAGCATGGACCTGCTGACCGAATGGACCGAATGGGCCGACAAGGTGCTGGTGTTCTGATGGGCCGGACGGCCCTGGTCCTCGGCGCGGGTATTGGCGGCATCACTGTCGCGCAGGCGCTGCGCAAGGGGCTGCCGGCCAGTGACCGGGTGGTCGTCGTCGAGCGCGAGCTGGCGCATGTGTTCGCTCCGTCGCTGCTGTGGCACATCACCGGCGACCGCGGGGCCGCTTCGTTCAGGCGGCCGCTGTCGGCGTTGGCGGCCAAGGGCATCGAAGTGGTGAGCGGTCCGATCACGCGCATCGATGCGGCCGCGCGCACCGTCGAGGTCAACGGCGCGGCACTCGACTGCGACGCGCTGATCGTCGCCATGGGTGCCGAGTACGCGCCCGAGACGGTGCCGGGCCTGCAGGAGAACGGCCTCAATCTCTACACGCTCGACGGCGCCGGCAGCATCCGCGCCGCGCTCGACGCGTTCGGTGGCGGGCGCATCGCGATACTGACCGCTGCCCCGGGCTACAAGTGCCCGGCGGCCCCCTACGAAGCCGCAATGCTGGTCGAAGCCTTCGTGCGCCGGCGTGGCCTGCGCGCCAAGACCGAGATCGCGCTGCACGCCGCCGAACCGGCGCCGATGCCGGTGGCCGGGCCGGTGGCCGGCAGCCAGATCCGGGCCATGCTGCAGCACAAGGGCATCGCCTACTTCCCGCAGCGCCAGGTCACCGCGGTGGGGCGCGGCAGGCTCGAGTTCTCAGGCGGCCAGCACGCGGAGTTCGACCTTCTGATCTACGTGCCGCCGCACCGCGTGCCCGCAGCGGTCCGGCAGGCCGGGCTCTGTGCCGAATCGGGCTGGGTGGCCGTCGATCGCGAGACGATGGCGACGAGCCACCCGAGCGTCTGGGCCATCGGGGACGTGACGGCGATACCGCTCGAGATGGGGCGGCCGTTGCCCAAAGCCGGCGTTTTCGCGAACCGGCAGGCGCAGGTGGTGGCCGCGAATCTGTGCCGCGACTGGACCGGCCGGGGCGAGGCCGCTCGCTTCGACGGCCATGGCTTCTGTTTCCTGGAGACGGGCGGCGGCATGGCCGGCGTCGGCAGCGGCAACTTCTACGCCAAGCCCTTGCCCGACGTGCGCCTGCGACGACCGAGTCCGCTGTGGCACCTGGGCAAGATGGCCTACGAGAAGTACTGGCTGTGGAGCCGGTTCTGAGGCGACAACGTTAGACCAGGATCCTCGCCGCAAGCTGTCGCGGAGGCGAAGCCGAGCGCGCGCCTGAGCGCGGGCAGCCGCGCAGCCGCGCGGGGCGCCGCGGACGAGGCGGGCCTCACCGATCGGCCAGCGCCTTCACGCCGAAGAAGCGGTGGTCCTTCTGCGCCGCCCAGTCGCGCAGGGCCTCGGTGAGCTGCTGGCGGCCCGCCGCCAGATCGGACAGGCGGTACTCGTAGTAGTGCACGCCGCTGATGTCGGCCGGCAGCACTGCGTCGGCCTGCTTGAACAGGAAGATCGGCTTGCCCAGCGCGTCAGCCAGCCCGAGCTCGTAGTAGACGTTCGGGTTGGGCGCCGTCACCTCGGCCACGATGACGCCAGCCTGCGTGATGCTGCGCCAGACGTTGGTGCCGAGGTCGCCGACGCGCACGATCGAGTCGCCGCGCTCGACGGCAAAGCCGGCGCCTTCGATCGCCGGCACGAACATCTGCTCGTGCACCGCGGCAGACCAGGGTTGGCCGAACGGCATCACGACGAAGACCTCGGGGTAGTCGACGCGGATGTCGACGTTCTGCTCGGGGCCCTTGGCCACCGTGAACGTGGCGACGATCTTGCGGGCCGGCTCGCTCAGCTCGTAGGCGTTGCCGACGCGGCGCACCACGCCGGCGTCTTCGAGCACCTGGCGCGAGTCGGGGTCGCAGTGCACGCCGGCGTCGGTGAGCTCCTGCTCGGTGAGCACGCGCGCCGAGCCGCTGCCGGTGCGGCGGCCGTAGCGGTAAAGCAGGTGGAGCATCTTCCATTCCTGATGTCGGCTCATGGCGTCGTCCTTCGTGGCCCCTCGGCCTTGATTTCAACGGCCGCGCCGCACGAACAGGAAGTCCCCGCCCTCGTGCCCGGCCATGCGGATGTCGGCGAACTGCGGCACCTGGTCGGAGCGCAGCGCCACCGGGCGCCGCAGCTCGGAGAACAGCGAGGTCGCGTCCAGCACCCCGGGGTTCGACCTCAGCGCCTCGATCAGTGCCGCGGCGAACGGCGAGTGGCCGCCGCCGCCGGAGTCGGCCACCGGCTCGAGGCCGCCGGAGGTGAGCACCTGGCGCGCCTTCAGCCGCGCCATGCGCTGCAGGTACTCGGCGCTGCGGTCGGTGCGCTTGGCCGCAGCGCCGCGCGTCAGCGTGCCCGAGAAGCAGCTGTCGGCCACCACCAGCACATGCTTGGCCTTCAGCGCGCGCAGCGCGTCACGCACCGTGTCGTTGGAGACCCACTGCGTGCGCTTGTCCGGGTGCGCGTCCACCGGCAGCCAGAAGCCCTTGTCGGCTTCGGCGTCGAGCCAGCCGTGCCCGGCGTAGTAGATGAGCAGGTTGTCGCCCTCGCGCAGGCGGGCGCGGTACTCGTCGAGCACTTCGACGATGTCGGCGCGCGTGGTGTCGGTGAGCACGCGCACATCGAAGCCGTAGCTCGTGCGCAGCACGTCGCCGACGGCGCGCGCGTCGTTGATGGCCGTCTCCAGCCGGTCCACGTGCAGGTAGGCGTTGTTGCCGATGACCAGCGCGTGGTAGCGGCCGAACACCGCGGCATCGAGGGCCGGCGCCGAGGCGCCCGGCGTCGGCACGACCGCCGCCACCGACTGCAGCAGCGCCGCGCGCTGGCGCGCGTATTCGGCCTGCGTCAGCAGCCCCTGGTCGAGGGCCCGCGCCAGCGCCAGCAGCTGCTGGTCCAGCGGAGGCGCGGCCGCGGGTTTGGCCGCCGCCTCGGCCAGCGTGATCTTGCGCGCCAGCGCGGCGCTGGGTTCGCGCGCGGCGGCGGCGCGGTACGACTGCAGCGCGTCGGCGGCACGGCCCAGCGTCAGCAGCAGGTCGCCGCGGGCGACCAGCACGCGCACATCGCCGGGCCGCGCTCTCAGCACCTGGTCGCAGGCGGCCAGTGCCTGCTCGCCGGTGAGGCGCGTGCAGCGCGCCTCGACGAGCGTGAGGTCGGTGTCGGCGGCCGATGCCGCGGCGGCTTCGCGCCGCGCCATCCAGGCGGCTTCGTCGGCGACGCTGCGCACCTCGTGCAGGCGTTCGGTGATGCGGGCGTTCCACGGCTGGCGCCCGCGCAGATGCTCGAGCGCCTGCAGTGCCGGCGCAAACCGGCGCGCGGCGACCCAGCGCTCGACGAGCGCCAGCACGTCGGCAGTGCTCGCACGCTCGAGTGCGCTGCGGCAGCCCTCGTCGAGGCTCGCCTCGTTGCGGCAGGCCTGTTGCAGCGCCTCGTTGGCACGCGCGCCGCCGCCGCCCGCGAGGAGAAGAAGCGCCAGCAGGCCGAGCCGCAGCGCCAGCGACCACGCAGGCCCCGCGACGCGGTCGAACCGCAGCCGGGCCGGTGGCGCCCCAAGGCGTGCGATGGTCATCGGTAGCCTCCCATCGGCTGCGCCGGGGCCGGCGAGAGGTCGAACGCCCAGTCGCCCGAAGGCAGCCGGATGAGGCCGAACAAGTAGCGGCGCGGCACCGTGCGGTAGGGCGGCTGCTCGGCCGCGAGCAGGGTCGACAGCTGTTGCCTCGCCAGCGCGAGCCGTGCCAGCACGTGCTCCGAGCGCTGGCGCACCTCTTGCGCGTAAGCGGCGGCCTGCGCCACGTCGGCCGCGCGCCGGCCCTCGGCGGCGAGCGCCGCCACCGCTCGCGCCTCGCGCTGCAACGGCTGCAGCACCGCCAGCACCTTGGGCAGGCCGGCGCGCAGGTTGGCGCTCGTGTCGCGCACCTCGTTGGCGTAGCCGAGGTGGTCGATGCAGCCGTCCATGGCGCGCACGAGCCCGTAGCCCGTGCCGGGCCCCGTCGGTTCATGGGTGGGGTCGGCGGCATGCAGCACGTGGCCGAGGTGCAGCCTGACGGCGGCCGGGTCGCGCGCCCCTTCCACCGCGTAGCCCGCATGCTCGGCCGCCACCGCGGCCTCGGCCTGGGCGACATCGAACAGGCCGCGCTGGCCCGGCGTGTCGGTCCACGAGGTGATGGCGTGCCCGACATGCACGTGCGCGATGCTGGGCAGGTCGAGCGTCACGCAGGCGGTCAGGCCGATGACGCAGCCACCGATCCACGCGGCGGCGCGGCGACCCCTGACCCCGGGTGAGGCGGCGGCGACGACTTCTGGTGAGTGTGGCATTCGACCCCCCTTGGGATCCCGACGACCTCGGCGTGGATCGGACCAACCCTGCCGGCACGTGCCCTGCGGCTCCCACGCCCTGGGGCTAGGCCGCCACCGGAGCGGGCATTCTCGAATCGGCCTCGTGCCCTTCATTGACATCCAACAAGAACCCGCGGCGCGCGGTGCCTTCCTCCCCCACCTGACGGAGGCACCCGCCCGGTCGGTTGAAGTCGCCGAGCTGCGGCCAGGTGAACTCGCGGCACGCCGCCTCGAAGTCGAGCCGTTGGGAGAGCAGGAAGTCGTGGGTCTGCAAAAACGCTTCGGCGGACGACATGACTGCGCTCACGCTCGCCAAGTCGGCGAGCCCGCCGCAGACCGCACCGAGCGGGCAGACAGGCACACCGTGGGCGCCACCAGGCTGCCCCGGCGCCTCTGGCAACGCATCCTGGCCGGCTTGCCTCACGGCGTTCAGGAGCCAGACGAGCTGCGAGGGCGAGGGTGCAGTTGGCGAGTCTGAGCGCGGATCGCAGCACGACGCCTTCCTGACTGACGAATTCCGTGGGCGGTGGTGCCGGCTACGGGGGCGCCTTGCGCACCTTGAGCGCGAGGTCCCGCTCGAAGGCGGGCAACGCGAGCTCGAGCACGCCGCCGCTCGATGCGGCTTGCCGCGTCTCGAGCGGCCCGGCGCCGGTCCAGGTGGGCCAGACCTCGATGGCGTACGCGCCGTCGGCCAGGCCCGTGACGGCCAGCGACGCGCCGGAGACGACGCCGTGGTGCGTGCGGTGGTAGTCGCTGTCGCGGTCCCACACCCAGAGATAGCCGCCACCGGGGCCCAGCTGGCCGATGGTGGTGAGCACGGGGATGTCCACGCCGTCGAAGTGGAAGCGCTCGATCTTCAGCCAGTCGTTGCCCGTGTTGACGAGTTGCACGGTGTGAGTGCCCGCCGCCAGCGGCACGGCGATCTCGAACGGCGGCCCGCCGCCGGCGTAACTGGCGGCGAAGACCGGGGCGCCGTCCACGTGCACCTCGACCGCGGCCGAGTAGGGCGAGACTTCCTGCACCGCGACGCGGAACCGCCCCGGCGTGGCTAACGTCAGCGTGAAAGTCGGGTCGGTGCGGCGGGCCGCGTGCCCCGCACCCTGCAGCCACACCGACAGCCCCTCGATCCCGGGCACCGTGCCGTCGGCGGCCACCGTGAAGTTGCGCTGCGTGGAGACGGCCCAGAAGTCGCCGATGCCCGGGCGCGCCGAGGTGGTGGTGGCGCGCGGTCCGCCGCGCACCGCCACCGCGGCCGGGGCGAGCGCGCGTGCCGCCGGGTCTTCGCCGGCCCAGAAGCGCGCCAGCGGCGTGAAGCGGCCGTACAGGTCCAGTGCGTCGATGTAGCGGTCCCACCACCACAGCATCGCGCCCGAACTCATCATCGAGGCGGCCCAGATGCCGTTGTGCAGCGGCAGCGCGTCGCGCAGCTGCGTGCGCTCGGGCTCGGGCAGGGTCTCCACGCGCGTCTCGGCCACCTGGTCCTCGACGCCGAACTCGCCGATCAGCACGGGCTTGCCGAGCGAACGCAGCCGCGCGATGTCGCTCGCGAACGCGTCGACCTGCTGCGGCCGGTAGTTGTGAAACTGCACGAGGTCGATTGCCGGCAGGCTCCACAGCGCATCGAGCTGCGGCTGCTCGGCCGAGCCGGTGGTGACGAGGTGGCGCGCCGGGTCGATGGCGCGCAGGTACTCGCTCATCTCGCGGTGCCAGTCGATGACGTCGGCGCGCACCTGCGCCGAGGTGGCGAAGCCGTCGACGAGGTAGGCCTCGTTGACCAGCTCCCACGCCAGGATGGCTGGCGAGTGTGCGTAGCGCGCCACCAGGTAGCGCAGCAGCCGCTTGAACATCCTGCGCGCGCGCGCATCGGCGAAAAACTGTTCCGGCCGGTCGAGAAAGCCGCCGGGGTGGCGCGCGTTGTAGGGGTTGCCGTCCCACTGCGGCGTGAGCTGCGTGTTGAGCACGACGTTGTTGAGGATCACGAACTGCATCGCGATGCCGTGGCGCTCGGCCGCGTCGACGATGCGGTCCAGCTTCCATGCCAGCTCCAGGCTGTAGCGGCCCAGGCCCTGGTAGTAGCCGGTGTGGTTCGGCGTCCACTCGAGCGACTGGCCGTCGTGGTAGTGGACGTGGTGCACGCGCGTCCAGTTCTCGCCCGCGGCGGCCATGCGCGAGAAGGTGCGCTCCCAGAACACGGTGCCCAGGCCCGTGCCGTCCTCCCAGGCGACGTTGTGGCCGATCGGCACGAAGGCCGCGCCGTCGTCGTGGCGCAGGAAGCGGCCGTCGCGCGGGTCGATGCGCACGAAGCCGTGGCGCGGGCCGTCGGCCACCGTGAAGGCGACCGCATCGCCGAGCGCGCGCGTGCCGGCGGTGTCCTTGACGACGGCGCGCCAGCGGTGCACGCCGCTCGCCGTGGGCGTGAAGCGCGCGCGCCACGACGGAGCGCCGCCGTTGCCGTAGCGCTCGGGCGTGCTGCCCGTGATCTCGAAGTCGCGGTGGTGGAAGGCCGGCACCACGAGCACGCTGCCGTCCGGGCGCGTGACCTGCAGATCGAGCTCGACCTCCTCGGGGTCGAACGGGTTGGCGTAGCTGGGGCCGGGGTCGATTTCGACCTCGACGCGCTCGTGGCGCCGGGCCACTTCATCGTCGGCAATCGTCCCGGTGGCGGTCAACGTGCCCGGCTGCACGTCGGCCGGCAGGCTGGTCAGCTCGACGCGCAGCGTCTCGTCGCCTTCGTGCAGCGGGTCGTCCAACAATGGCACGGCAAGGTCGACTCGCGTCTGGCCGGCGGCGAATTCCAACGTGCCGCTGGCGCCTGTGTAGTCGCGGCCGGCGGTCGCGGTGTTGTCGCGCGTTGCGTAGTCAAAGCGCAAAGCCCGCGACACGGGCCTGCTCAGCGTCACCGCGAAGACGAGGGTGCGCCCTGAGCCTTCGCGCGCCGCCGCGTCGGCGATCGACACCGTGGGAGTGGGCGCGGGGCTCGGCGCGGGTGCACTGCCGGCCTCGCCCCCCGACCCGCCTCCCCCACAAGCGGCAATGAAACCCAAGCCAACCGCGACCACCCTCCACGCGGCATGGCGCAGACAAGCATGCGCGCGCGACGGTCCAGGCGCATGCCGATGCTTGGCCCAGCCCACCCAGCTCACGATGGCCACATCTCCGCGAATCAGGCCGCCAATGGGGCCCCTGGCGGCGGACGGCGGCCTTGATCGGGTTCAAGTTTCGCAGCGTTCCCCGCAGTCGAGGGGTGGCGGGACACACGTGCGGCACACAGGCACACAGGCACACAGGCACGCGGCAGGCGCCCGGCACAGGCCCTGCGCCCTGTACGAACTCATCAGACCTTGCCGTGCGCCAAGGGCGGCTTGCCTCCTGGGCTCTGGCACCGACCCGCGAAAGACTCGTCCGGCCACGCTGACGGCGCTCGAGGGCTGGGGCCCGCGCTTGTGCCCGCGGTCTATCGCCGCTGGTTCAACGCTGGGTCTATCGTCGGGCACTGGTTCCCGGACGAGGCCCGCCATGCATCACCCCTTTGCCGAACACATCGCCTTGTCGGTCGTGCAGCAGCGGGCGGGTGCGAGCCGCTGCGAGATCCAGATCGCGCCACATCACCTCAACCCGCACGGCGTGGTCCATGGTGCGGTGCTGTTCGCGCTGGCCGACACCGGTATGGGCGCGGCGCTGTACCCGACGCTGCAGCCCGGCGAAAGCTGCGCAACGATCGAGCTGAAGATCAGCTTCCTGCGCCCCGTCGTGTCCGGCACGCTGGTGTGCGAGACGACGCTGCTGCGCCGTGGCCGCGCGGTCGCGCACCTGGAGTCGAAGCTGACGCTGGCGGGCGAGCTCGTCGCCACGGCGAGCGGCAGCTACGCCGTCTACGCACGCCGCGGCGCGGGCGAGTAACCGAGGGTCTGCGCGCCGGCGGTCGGCCGGCAGCCGGCGGCGCGCCCGCGCGGCTGCCGCGAGCGTTTCTTGATCCAGTTCAAAGCCGCCTGCCGCGCACCGGGCGCACATTGGCGGCCAATGTATACAGTGCACATTCACCCGGCGGGCTCGCGCGAGGGGTTGTGAACCACGCGCCGCTGCAACCGCTCGCGCGCCCGCAGGCGCTGGCCGATCAGGTCTACCGCGCGCTGCGCGAACGCCTGCGCAGCGGCGCCATCGGCGCCGGCCAGCCGCTGCAGGAGGTGTCGGTCGCTTCCCAACTGGGCGTGTCGCGCACGCCGGTGCGCGAGGCGATGGCGCGGCTGGCCAGCGAAGGGCTGCTCGATGCGCGCGCGCGCAGCTTCACGGTGCCGCAGTTGACGTTGGCCGACGTCGACGACATCTACGAGGTGCGCTTCCTGATCGAGCCGGCCGCGGTGCGCCGCATCGCGCCGCGCACTGCCGATGCCGCGGTGCGCGCGCCGCTGCAGGCCGCGCTGGCCGACGCGGCCGCCGCACACCGCGCCGGCGATGCGGCAGCGTTCGCGCAGGCCAACGTGCGCTTTCGCCAAGCCTGGCTGGCGCTGGTGCCCAACCCGCGGCTGGTGCGGATGATCGCGCTGTACGCCGACCACATGCAGCAGATCCGCGCGCTGACGCTCGGCCGCGCGCGCGTGCGCGAGATCGTGCTGCGGGGGCTGGCGCGAATCACCGCCGCTCTGGCCGCCGGCGACAGCGACGCGGCGGCCGACGCCGTGCTCGAGCACCTGCGCCAGGCCCGCCTCGCGTTCATCGACGCGCTCGGGCTGCCATCCGGCCGCCAGCCCGGCGTACGCGGCGGTCGCCGCCACAACGGCAAGGCCCCCCGGTGAACGCCTGGCCCGTCATCCCCTACGGCGCGTACTGGTGCACGCCGTTCGCGCGCTGGCAGGGAGCGCTCGCGCACCTGCACAGCCTGGAGTTCGCCGCGCATGTGGCGCGCGCCGAGCTGGCGCGCCGGCGCATCGAGCCGAAGGTGTTCGACCACGGCGTGCTCGGCTTCTCGGTGCCGCAGAAGCACTCGTTCTACGGGCTGCCGTGGTTGATGGGCCTGGTCGGTGCCGGCCAGGTTGCCGGGCCGACGCTGATGCAGGCCTGCGCCACCGGCGTGCGCACGCTCGCGGCGGCGGCGCAGGAGGTGCGCACGGGCCTGGCCGAGACCTCGCTCGTCATCACCTGCGACCGCACGAGCAACGGCCCGCACCTGTACTACCCCGATCCGCGCGGCCCCGGCGGCACCGGCCGCGCCGAAGACTGGGTGATGGACAACTTCGGCTGCGATCCGCTGGGCGGCCACTCGATGGTCACCACCGCCGAAAACGTGGCGCGCCGGCACGGCATCGGCACCACCGAGCAGCATGAAGTGGTGCTGCGCCGCGAAGCGCAGTACGCCGACGCGCTGGCTTCCGATCGCGCGTTCCTGCGCCGCTTCATGACCCTGCCGTTCGAGGTGCCCGCCAGCGGCTTCAAGAAGGTCGTCGCCAGGCTCGAAGGCGACGAAGGCCTGCACCGCTCGACGCCCGAGGGCCTGGCCGCGCTGGCGCCGGTGCAGCCCGGGGGCAGCGTCACCTACGGCGCGCAGACGCACCCGGCCGATGGCAACGCCGGCATCGTCGTCACGACGCCGGCGCGGGCGCGTGAGCTGGCCGCCGACCCGAAGATCGGCGTGCGCCTGCTCGGCTTCGGCAGTGCGCGCGCCGAACTCGCTTACATGCCCGAAGCCACCGTGCCGGCGGCCGAGCGCGCGCTCGCGCAGGCGGGGCTGGCAATCGGCGAGATTGCGATCGTCAAGACGCACAACCCGTTCGCGGTGAACGACCTCGTGTTCGCGCGCCGCACCGGCGTGGATTGGCAGGCGATGAACCCGTTCGGCTGCTCGCTGGTGTGGGGCCACCCGCAGGCGCCGACCGGCACGCGCTCGATCGTCGAACTGATCGAAGCGCTGGCGCTGCGCGGCGGCGGGCGGGGTCTCTTCACCGGCTGCGCCGCGGGCGACACCGCGATGGCGGTGGTGCTCGAAGTCGGCGATGCCTGAAGCCTGAGGCCTGCCATGAACGTCGGCCGCTGGATCGACGCGGTTGCCGAGCACCGGCCCGAGGCGCTGGCGCTGCGCACGCCTTGTGGCGAGGCGAGTTACGCGGAACTGGCGCAGCAGGTGGATCGCTTGGCGCGCTCCCTCGCGGCGGCCGGCGTGGGCCGCGGCGACCGCGTCGCCTGGTTGGGCTTGGCCAGCGTCGACCTGCTCGCGACGCTGTTCGCCTGCGCGCGGATCGGCGCCATCTTCGTGCCGCTGAACTGGCGCCTTGCACCGCCAGAGCACCGCGCGCTGCTGGTGCGCATCCAGCCCACGTTGCTGGTGGCCGCGGGCGAGTTCGCGCGGGCCTGCGAGCAACAGACGGTCGCGCCGCCCGGCACGCGCTGCGTCGCGCGCCACGCGCACCCGTCCGCGGCGGCCGTTGCCTCGCGCGGCTGGTGCGCGTGGAGCGAGTTCGTCGCTGGCGCCGAAGACGCGCACCCGCCAGCCCACACCGATGCCGAAGCCGATGACGACGCGCCGCTGCTTCTGAGCTTCACCTCGGGCTCCACCGGCGAGCCCAAGGGCGTGCTGTTGTCGGCGCGCGCCATCGCCGCCAACGCCGACGCCGCGGTCGAGATGCACGGCATGACCGCCGCCGACCGCGTGCTGACGACGCTGCCGCTGTTCCACGTCGGCGGCCTCAACATCCAGACGCTGCCGGCGCTGCGCACCGGCTGCCGCGTGACGCTGATGCCGCGCTTCGACCCCGAGGCGACGCTGGCGTCGATCGCGCGCGAGCGCATCACGCTCACGGTGCTGGTGCCGGCGCAGATCGAAGCGCTGCTGGCGCACCCGCAATGGGCACCGGCCGACCTGACGAGCCTGCGCATGGTGAGCACCGGCTCGACGGTGGTGCCGCGGCGGCTGATCGACGCCGTGCACGAGCGCGGCGTGCCGGTGATCCAGGTGTGGGGCGCCACCGAGACCGGGCCGGTGGTGTGCTGCCTGCACGCCGACGAGGCGCGCGCCAAGGCCGGCTCGGCCGGCCGCGCGGCGCTGGGCGCGGCGCTGCGCGTCGTCGATGCCGACGGCCGCGAAGTGAGCGCCGGCCGCTGCGGCGAGGTGCTGGTGCGCGCGCCACAGTTGATGAGCGGCTACTGGCGTGACCCGGCGGGCAGCGCGCAGGCGCTGGCCGAGGGCTATTTCCACTCCGGCGACAGCGGCCACCTCGATGCCGAGGGTTACCTGTGGATTGACGGCCGGCTCAAGGACATGATCATCAGCGGCGGCGAAAACGTCAGCCCCGCCGAAGTCGAGTCGATCCTGCTCGAATGCCCCGAGGTCGCCGAGGCAGCAGTCGTCGGCAGGCCCGACCCGCGCTGGGGCGAGGCGGTGGTCGCGGTGGTTGCGCCGCGCGCCGGCGCGCAGCTCGACGCAGCGCGGCTGCTCGCACGCTACGCCGGCCGGCTCGCGCGCTACAAACATCCGCGCGAGCTGATCGTCGTCGATGCTCTGCCGCGCACGGCGCTCGGCAAGGTGCGCAAGGAGGACCTGCGGCGGCTCGTCGCGCGTGCACCGAACGCGGCGAGCGCGGCCGCGTCGCGGGCGACCTCGGAGGGCACGGCATGAGCGCGCCGGGCCGTTCCCAAGCGCTCATCCCGCAGCGCGTAGCGCGGAGGGTAGTCCAATGAGCGTGCCGGGCCGCTCCCAAGCGCTCATCCCGCAGCGCGCAGCGCGAAGGGTCGTCCAGTGAGCAGCGCCCAGCTCGGCATCGACGTCGGCGGCACCTTCACCGACTTCGTGCTGGCGCGGCCGGGCGAGCCGCCGCGCATCCACAAGACGCTGTCGACGCCGGCCGACCCGTCGATCGCGGTCGTCGAAGGGCTGGCCGAACTGGCCGCATCGCTCGACCCGCCGCAAGACATGCGCGACTTCGTGCGCGGCATCGGCACCATCGTGCACGGCACGACGGTGGCCACCAACGCCACGCTCACCTCCACCGGCGCGCGCTGCGCTCTGCTCACGACCGAGGGAGTGCGCGACGCGCTCGAGATGCGCCGCGGCGTGCGCGAGGAGCAATACAACAACCGCACCACCAACGTGCGGCCGCTGGTGCCGCGCGCGCGGCGCGTCGGCGTGCGCGGGCGGCTCGATCGCGACGGCGCCGAGATCGAGCCGCTGGACCTGGCCGCGGTGCGCGACGCGGTGGCGGCCTGGCGCCGCGAAGGCGTGCAGGCGGTGGCGCTGTGCTTCATGAACTCGTTCGCCAACCCGGCGCACGAGCGCGCCGCCGCAGCGCTGGTGCGCCGCGAGTGGCCCGAGGTCTACCTGTCGGTCTCGAGCGAACTGCTGCCTTCGATCCGCTTCTACGACCGCGTCAGCACCACCGCGCTCAACGCCTACGTCGGCCCCAAGCTCGGCACCTACCTCGACCAGCTGGTCGAGCGGCTGGCGGGCGCCGGCTTCGCGGGGCTGCTGTTGATCATGCAGTCCAACGGCGGCGTCATCACGCCGCAGGCGGCGCGCGACAAGGCCGCGCTGACGCTGCTGTCGGGCCCGGCCGGCGGGCCGGGCGCGGGGCTGTACTACGTCGCCGCGCACGGCCAGCAGCGCTGCATCACCACCGACATGGGTGGCACCAGCTTCGAGGCCTCGGTGGCCGTCGGCGCGCCGCTGCTGAAGAACGACGGCGAGATCGCACGCCACCGCATCGCGCTGCCGATGCTCGACATCCACACCATCGGCGCGGGCGGCGGCTCGATCGGCTGGCTCGACGAAGGCGGCCTCTTGCGCATGGGCCCGCAAAGCGCCGGCGCCGACCCCGGCCCCGCCTGCTACGGCCGCGGCGGCCGGCTGCCGACCACCACCGACGCCAACCTCGTGCTCGGCTACCTCGACCCCGACTACTTCGCCGGCGGCCGCCTGAAGCTCGACGCTGCGGCGGCGCGCCGCGCCATCGACGAACACATCGCGCGGCCGATGGGCTTGAGCGTCGAACGCGCCGCGGCCGGCATGTACCGCGTGGCGTGCAACAACATGGCCCAAGGCGTGCGCGAGGTGACCATCAAGCGCGGCTTCGACCCGCGCGAGTTCCCGCTCATCCCCGGCGGCGGCGCGGGGCCCATCCACGGCTGCCTGATCTGCAGCGAGCTTGGCGTGCCGCTGCAGGTGGTGCCGCGCGAAGCGTCGGTGCTGTGCGCCTTCGGCATGCTGATGGGCGAGCTGAAGCACGACTTCGTGCGCACCTTCGTCGGCCGGCTCGAGGGCATCGACTGGCCGCGGCTTTCGGCGCTGGTGGGAGCGATGGTCGACGAGGGCAGCGGGCTGCTGGCCAGCGAGCGCGTCGCTGCCGAGCGGCAGCGCTTCGAGCTCAGGCTCGACTGCCGGTATCTGAAGCAGTACCACGAGGTCTCGGTCGCGGTGCCGCTGGCGGTGATCGACCGGCGCGATGCGGGAGGTATCGCGCGCGCGTTCCACGACGAGCACCGGCGCCTCTTCGGCTACACGCTCGAAGCCGAGGCGAGCCCCATCGAGATCATCAACGTGCGGCTGCAGGCGATCGGCGGTACCGAACCGCCGGCGCTGGCACGTGCGGCGCGCGGCGGGGCCGACGCGAGTGCCGCGCTCAAGGGCCAGCGCAGCGTCTACCTGCCCGGGCGCGACGCCTTCGCCGAAGCGCCGGTGTACGACGGCCACCGCATGCGCTGCGGCCACCGCATCGCCGGGCCCGCGCTGATCGAGCAGCAGACGACTGCGATCTTTGTCAGCGACGGTTATGACTGCGTGGTCGATGCGCTCGGCTCGTTCGTGCTCTTCGCCAAGGGCCGCGACGAGCTGGTCGCCGCGGCGCTCGGCTGAGGTGCGGCATCGAGGCAGCAGACAAGGCAACGAGGACGCAGCCCATGGACATCGACCCGATCCTGCTTTCGGTGTACGCGCGCACCTTCAAGGCCATCACCGACGAGATGAGCATCTCGATGGAGCGCACGACGCGCAGCCCGATCCTGTGCGAAGCCAAGGACTACGTGACGGGCCTGTACGACGCCGAAGGCCGCATGCTCGAGCAGACCGAGAACCTGCCGATCCTGGCGTTCTCGCTGGCACCGGTGTGCAAGCACATCCGCAAGACCTTCGACGGCGACATCCACGAAGGCGACGTGTTCTTCCACAACGACGTGTTCAGCCTCGGCAACCAGAACAACGATGTCGCGGTCTTCAAGCCGGTGTTCTTCGACGGCGAGCTGGCCGGCTGGACGGCGGTGAAGGGCCACCAGGCCGACATCGGCGGCAACGTGCGCGGCGGCTACAACCCCAACGCGGTGGAGGTGTGGCAGGAGGCGCTGCGCATCCCGGCGGTGAAGGTGGTCGAGCGCGGCCGGCTGCGACAGGACGTGTGGAACCTGATCTTCGCCAACATTCGGCTGGACATCGTGCAGCACGACATGAAGGCCGAGATGGGCGCCTGCGAGGTCGGCGCACGCCGGCTGGTCGAGCTGCTCGGCAAATACGGGCGGCCGAGCTACCAAGCGCACAAGCGCGCGCTCTTCGACGCCACGCGGCGCATGATGGAAGCCGAGATCGCCAAGATCCCCAGCGGCCGCTACAGCGGCGAGGGCCGCGTCTACTACGACGGCCGCCACGAGGGCAGCACGTTCACGATCCGCGTCGACATCGAGGTGCGCGACAAGAGCATCTGCTTCGACTACTCGCGCACCGATGCGCAGACCAACGGCTTCGTCAACGGCACGTATACCTCGAGCGCCTCGGCCACCATCCTGACGCTGCTGCAGATGGTGAACCCGGACATCCCCCACAACGAAGGCATGGTCGAGCCGATCGAGATCGTCATTCCCGAAGGCACGATCCTCAACGCCGCCTATCCGAAGGCCACAACGTTCGGCAACCACCTGTGCCCGCCGAACGCCGATGCCATCCAGCGCGCACTCGCCCCCGTGCTGCCCGAGCGGGTGACCGCCGGCTGGAACAACCTGCTGTGTTCGCTGACCACCGGCACCGACCCGAAGAAGAACGAACCCTACGTCGACATCGGCTTCATGGGCCTGAAGGGCGGCTCGGGCGCGCTGCCCGGCTGCGACGGTTATGACCACATCGGGATGATCGACGCCTCGGGTGGCGTGCTCGACCAGGACTACGAGATGTTCGAGCAGCAGACGCCGCACCGCTTGATCAAGCACGAGCTGCTGGCCGATTCCGCCGGCGCCGGCCAGTGGCGCGGCGGGCTCGGCGTGGAGACGATCTTCGAGATCGG
>JAEUPD010000195.1 GCA_016788525.1 Rubrivivax sp. | reverse complement strand
AACGCGTTGTCGGCCAGCGAGCTGAAGAACTGCGCCGACATGATGGTGGAGAAGCCTTTTTTCATCCTGCGGCGCTCGCGAACGGGGTGGCCTCTCCTTGGGGGCGGCGGGTTATAGCACGCAGGTTTGCGCTGTCAGAATTGCGGCGCACCACCTCGCTGCGAGGTCGATCCGACCGCACGCGGGCAAACCCGCCCCGTGCCTGAAGGGGTCGGCTGCGGCTCCCCACCCCCCAACCTCCATAGCCACGGCCGGGCATGCCGCGCCCCATCGAAGCCCTCGTCCACCGCGCAGCGCTGGCGCACAACCTGGCGCGCGCGCGCGCCGCCGCGCCCGCAGCGCGGTTGTGGGCGGTGGTCAAGGCCAACGCCTACGGACACGGCATCGAGCGCGTGTACGCCGCTCTTGCGGGAGCCGACGGCTTTGCGCTGCTCGACCTCGCCGAGGCCGAACGCGTCCGTGCGCTGGGCTGGCGCGGGCCGGTGCTGCTGCTGGAGGGTGCGTTCGAGCCGCGCGATCTGGAACTGTGCTCGCGCCTGGGCCTTTGGCACGCGGTGCACTGTGCCGAGCAGATCGACTGGCTGGCCGCGCACAAGACCCATGCGCCGCACCACGTGTTCCTGAAGATGAACAGCGGCATGAACCGCCTGGGCTTCCGCCCCGAGAGCTACCGGGCCGCGTGGGCACGGCTGGACGCCTTGCCGCAGGTGGGCGAGATCGGCCTCATGACCCATTTCTCCGACGCCGACGGCGAACGCGGCATCGCGCACCAGGTGCGCATCTTCGATGAGGCCACGCGCGACCTGCCCGGCGAGCGCAGCGTGGCCAACAGCGCGACCATCCTGCGCCACCACGGCGGCACGGGGGTGTCGGTGGTGGGTGAAGGCGGCATCCGCGTGGCCAGCGACTGGGTGCGTGCCGGCATCCTGGGCTACGGAAGCGCCCCCGACTTCCCCGAGCACAGCGCCGCAGGCTGGCAGCTGCAGCCGGCGATGACGCTGCGCACGCGCCTGATCGCCACGCAGTCGCTGCAGCCGGGCGACACCGTCGGCTACGGCAGCAGCTTCACGGCCGCGCGGCCCATGCGCATCGGCATCGCCGCCTGTGGCTATGCCGACGGCTACCCGCGCCACGCCGGCACCGGCACACCGGTGCTGGTGGACGGCGTGCGCACGGGCACCGTGGGTCGCGTGTCGATGGACATGCTGGCGGTGGACCTGACGGCGGCGCCGGCGGCCGGCATCGGCAGCGAGGTCACGCTGTGGGGCCGCGGCCCGCGCGAAACCATCCTTTCGATCGATGAGGTCGCGCACGCCGCCGCTACCATCGGCTACGAACTCATGTGCGCCCTGGCCGCGCGCGTCACGGTGCGCGCGGTCGAGTGAGCGCCTGTGGTGCCGGCCCTGCACCAGCAGGCGGCCGGGCCGCCAATCCGGAGGAGTCAGCTGAATGGAACGAGGCCTTCTCGCCACCCTCATCCTCGGCCTGCTGGTCGGGGCCATCGCGCGCTTCGTCGTGCCCGGTGAGCAGAAGATGGGCTGGATCATGACCTGCCTGCTGGGCATTGCCGGCTCGTTCGGAGCCGGCCTGATCGGCCAGATGGTGGGCTTCTACAAGATGGGCGAAGGCGCCGGCTGGATCGCCTCCATCGCCGGTGCCGTGGTGCTGCTGCTCGTGGTGGGCAAGCTCAAGGGCGGCGGTTCCGGCGGCTCGGCGTCGGGCTGAGCCGGGCGCTGGCGCGTCGGGCGCGCCGTGTGTGGCCGCGGCGACAGCCGCGCGGCCGGGTGGACGGCTCGGGCCTGTCGTCGCCGAGGGCTGGTCCGGGCTGAGCACAATGCCGCGCATGCCCGCCTCCAAAGCAGCCAAGACCGTCTACACCTGCCGCGCCTGCGGCGGCGACAGCCCCAAGTGGCTGGGCAAGTGCCCGCATTGCGGCGAATGGAACACGCTGGAAGAGACGCTGGCCCAGGCGCCGCAGCGCCATCGCTTCCAGTCGCTGGCCGCGGGCGGCGCGCCGCAGGCGGTGGCGACACTGGCCGACATCGAGGCGGCCGAGGTCGAGCGCACCAGCACCGGCCTGGAGGAACTCGACCGCGTTCTCGGTGGCGGCCTGGTGGCCGGTGGCGTGGTGCTCATCGGCGGCGACCCGGGCATCGGCAAGAGCACGCTCTTGCTGCAGGCGCTGGACGCGATGTCGGCACAGATGCCGGTGCTCTACGTCACCGGCGAAGAAAGCGGCGCGCAGGTGGCGTTGCGCGCGCGGCGGCTCGGGCTGGCGGGCGCCAGGGTGCGCGTGCTGGCCGAGATCCACCTCGAGAAGATCCTCGCCACCATCGAGACCGAGCGGCCGGCGCTGGCCGTGATCGACTCGATCCAGACGATGTACTCCGGCGAGCTCACCTCGGCCCCCGGCTCGGTGGCGCAGGTGCGCGAGTGTGCCGCCCAGCTCACGCGCGTGGCCAAGTCGGGCGCGCCGCATGGCGTGCGCGGCACCGGCATCGTGCTCGTCGGTCATGTCACCAAGGAAGGGGCGCTGGCCGGTCCACGCGTGCTGGAGCACATGGTGGACACGGTGCTGTACTTCGAGGGCGACACGCATTCGAGCTTCCGCCTCGTGCGCGCCATCAAGAACCGCTTCGGCGCGGTGAACGAGATCGGCGTGTTCGCCATGACCGAGCGCGGCCTGAAGGGCGTGGCCAACCCGAGCGCGATCTTCCTGTCGACCCACGGCGAGCCAGTGCCCGGCTCGTGCGTGCTGGTCACGCTGGAAGGCACGCGGCCGCTGCTGGTGGAGATCCAGGCCCTCGTCGACAGCGGCGGCCCCAGCCCTCGCCGGCTCTCGGTGGGGCTCGACCGCGACCGCCTGGCCATGCTGCTGGCGGTGCTGCACCGGCATGCGGGCGTGAGCTGCATGGACCAGGACGTGTTCGTCAACGCGGTGGGCGGCGTGCGCATCGGCGAGCCGGCGGCCGACCTCGCGGTGCTGCTGGCGATCCAGGGCAGCTTGCGCGGCCGCGCGCTGCCGCGCGGTTTCATCGCCTTCGGCGAAGTGGGTCTGGCCGGCGAAGTGCGCCCGGCGCCCCGCGGGCAGGAACGCCTGCGCGAGGCGGCCAAGCTCGGCTTCAGTGTGGCGGTGGTGCCCAAGGCCAACGCGCCGAAGAGGGCCATCGAGGGGCTGGAAGTGCACGCGGTGGAGCGCATCGAGCAGGCCATCGACGCGGTGCGCGGCTTGGCCTGACCTGCCCGACGACAGGCGCAGGTGGCGCGCCAAGCCCGCCGGGCGGCCGACGGGGTGCCCGGCGCAGTGAAGTCAAGACACCGTTGTGCGCGTCAAGCCCTTTGCGAAGCCGGATAGGCTGGATCGAATGGGCGACCGGAACGCAGCACACCGAAAGCGATGGACAGCAGCTTGTGCATGCACGCTTCGACGACCAGCTTGCCCGGTTTGTTGTTGGCCTGCATGCGTTGCCAGAACACAGCCAACAAGGGGTTGTGTTGTCCGGCCACCATGGCGGGGAAGTACAACGCCCGCTTTATCTCGCTGCGGCCCATAGGGTGAGTGCCGCGGCGCTTGTCCAGCGAGCTGCCCGACTGCCTGATGCACGGCGCGAGCTTGCAGTAGGCGATCAGCGCCTTGACGCTGGTGAAGCGGCTGGGCTCACCGATGTAGGCCAGCAGCGTGGGGATCGTCTTGGTGCCCAGACCCGGGATGGTGTCCAGAAGCTCCTGGCGGCGGTGCAGGTCGGGGTCATCGTCGATGGTGTGCTCGATCTGCTGGTTCAGCTGCTGCAGCGTGCGCTCCAGGCTGGCGATGATGTCCTGGATGGAAGGTCTGACCGACTCGTGCGCGACGTCCAGGCGGTTGCGTTCACTTTGGCGCATCGCCTCGACAGCGTGCACGCGGGCGACCAGCGCTTGCAGTGCGCGCACTGTCGGTGTCGGCGGCACCCAGGCCGCGGGCTGGTGGCGCTGGGCGAAGCGCGCCAGGCCTTGCGCATCGCCGCCGTCGGTCTTGTGGCGCACCATCTCGCTGGCCAGGAAGTGCTTGATCTGCGCCGGGTTGACCAGCGAGACCTTCACGCCGTGCTCGTGCAGCCAAAGCGCCAGCGCCTCGTGATACGTGCCGGTGGCCTCCATGCAGGTGTGCACGCTGTGGCGTCCTTGCGGCACGGTCTTGTCCAACCAGCGAGCCAACGCCGCGAAGCCCGCGGCATCGTTGCCAAAGCCGCTCAGCCGGTACCGCCCTTCGGGCAGCAGCAGCGCCACGTCCAACTTGCGCTTGGACACGTCGATCCCAACGAAGCTCGTCATGTTGCCCTCCTACGGGCAGGCCACGCGCTGATCCGACCCGCACATCCTGATATGCGAGGTCGTCGCCGGCCGGGCGGCCAGCGACGCCTCAAGACACCGTCCGTACTACAGCGTCGAATGCGCCGGGAGCCCAGTCTTGACTGCAAGGTCGAGCCCTCAGGAGGCATCACGGGCTTGCCCCGGCGCGGCTCCCTGTTGCGCTTGCGGGAGCTGGGGCGAAGATATCAGGATGCATCTGAGTG
>JAEUPD010000245.1 GCA_016788525.1 Rubrivivax sp. | reverse complement strand
TGAAGCGGTCCACACCCCCGCAACGACCAAAGTCTTCACTACAAGCGCTTTGGCCCGGACGCGCTATACGGATCAAGCACTTGCGCGCGCAAGACAGGCTGATTTGCGTCGAAGCAACGGTGAGTTGAGAAAGACGGGTTAACCACAGCGGGCGCAACGAGGGTCGGTTCCTAGAATCCCCGCGGTCGTTCAGGGCCATTCGCTGCCCGGAGGAGACGTGGCGTGAAGATCAAGAGCGAAAAGGACTTCTGGGCCGGGCTGATGTTCCTCGTCACGGGCATCGCCTTTGCCTGGGGGGCCACGGCCTACAGCTTCGGCTCGTCGGCGCGGCCGGGGCCCGGGTACTTTCCGTTCGGGCTGGGCATCATCCTCGCGCTGCTGGGCGCACTGATCCTGTTCGAGTCGCTCACCATCGAGGTCGAAGGTGGCGACAAGATCGGCCTGTGGCCTCTGAAGCAGGGGGCCATCATCCTGTCCTCGGTGGTGGTGTTCGGGCTGATGCTGCCCAAGCTCGGCATGGCCGTCACGCTGCCGGTGCTCATTGCCGTGTCCAGCCTCGCCAGCGGCGAGTTCGACTGGAAGGAGGTGCTGCTCAATGTGGTCGTCCTGACGGTGGGCTCGTGGGCCATCTTCATCAAGGGCCTGGCGCTGACGATTCCGCTGTGGCCCGCCTTCATCAAGAGCTGAGCAGGAGCCGGCATCCATGGAACTGCTCAACAACCTCGCGCTCGGTTTCGGCGTTGCGCTCTCGCTTCAGAACCTGCTCTACGCGCTGATGGGGGCGCTGCTGGGCACGCTGATCGGCGTGCTGCCCGGCCTCGGGCCGGTGGCCACCATCGCGATGCTGTTGCCCAGCATCTACGCGCTGGATGCAACGCCGGCGCTCATCATGCTGGCCGGCATCTACTACGGCGCGCAGTACGGTGGCAGCACCACCGCCATCCTGATCAACGTGCCGGGCGAGAGCGCCTCGGTGGTGACGGCGATCGACGGCTACGCCAGGGCGCGCCGCGGCCGCGCCGGCGCGGCGCTGGCCGCGGCGGGGCTGGGTTCGTTCTTCGCCGGCAGCGTGGCCACGCTCATCGTCGCGGCCTTCGCGCCGCCGCTGACCGAGCTGGCCTTCAAGTTCGGCCCGGCCGAGTACTTCAGCCTGATGGTGCTGGGCCTCATCGGCGCGGTGGTGCTGGCTTCGGGCTCGCTGATCAAGGCCATCGCGATGATCCTGCTGGGCCTGCTGCTCGGGCAGATCAACACCGACGTCATCTCCGGCGTGCCGCGCTACAGCTTCGACATTCCCGAGCTGACCGACGGCATCGGCTTCGTGGCCATCGCGATGGGCGTGTTCGGCTTCGGCGAGATCATCATGAACCTCGGCCGGCCGGCCGAGCACCGCGAGGTATTCACCAGGGACGTGAAGGGCCTGTGGCCGACCAAGGACGACTTCATGCGCGCCTACCCGGCGGTGCTGCGCGGCACCACGCTCGGCTCGGTGCTGGGCGTGTTGCCCGGCGGCGGGGCGCTGCTGGCCAGCTTCGCCGCCTACACGCTGGAGAAGAAGACCAAGGGCAAGCCCGGCGAGGTGCCCTTCGGCCAGGGCAACATCCGCGGCATCGCCGGCCCCGAGAGCGCCAACAACGCCGGCGCGCAGACCTCCTTCATCCCGATGCTGACGCTGGGCATCCCGCCCAACGCGGTGATGGCGCTGATGGTGGGCGCGATGACCATCAAGGGCATCCAGCCGGGCCCCCAGGTGATGACCAGCAACCCGCAGCTGTTCTGGGGCCTGATCGCCAGCATGTGGGTGGGCAACCTGATGCTGATCGTGCTGAACCTGCCGCTGATCGGCATCTGGATCAAGCTGCTCACGGTGCCGTACCGCTTCCTCTACCCGGCGATCCTGAGTTTCTGCTGCATCGGCCTTTACACGCTGAACAACAACAACTTCGACGTCTTCATGGCCGCCATCTTCGGCGTCATCGGCGTGGTGTTCTACAAGCTGGGCTGCGAGCCGGCGCCGCTGCTGCTGGGCTTCATCCTCGGGCCGATGATGGAAGAGAACCTGCGGCGGGCGCTGCTGCTCTCGCGCGGCGACTGGACCACCTTCGTCACGCGGCCGCTGTCGGCGGCGCTGCTGCTGGGTGCCGTGGCGATGATCGTCGTGGTCACCATGCCCTCGATCAAGCGCAAGCGGCAGGAGGCGTTCCAGGACGCCGATTGAAGGAGCGGACCAACGCGGCGCGCCAGACGCCAAGCTCGGGCGCGGCAGGGCCGACAACCAAGGGAGAGGTCCATGCAAAGACGTCGCAACGCGCTGAGGTGGTCCATCGCCGTGGCCGGCGTGGTGATTCTGATGTTCGCCTGGAGCGGTTTGGCGGAGTGGATAGCTCGCTCGCTGCCCGAACTCAAGGCTTGGTTGGACCTTGTCGGCCATGTCGCGATCACGCTGTCGGCCATCTTCATCGTGCACATGCTCGATCGCGACGCGGTGAAGGGCGAGATCTCGCGCGCTTTCGAGGAGCAGCTCGAGCGGTACTTGCCGCTCGGGCTGACGGCGAAGGAATGCGGCCTGCATGCCCTGTACAACTCGCGCAAGCAGGCCCGGGAGACAGTCGAGGCGGCGGTCGTCGGCGGTAAGTCGCGGATCTACATGCTCGGCGTTGCATTTAGAGAGACGTTCGACGTGCGCACCATCGTCGATGTCCTGGCGGAGAAGCTGAAAGTCAACCCGGCCTTCGATCTCAGGATCCTGCTGCTCAACCCGCTGACCAGCCCGGCAGTCATGCGATCGTTCCTCGAAACGGCACCCAGTGAGGTGAGCGCCATCATCGAACATCACACGAACCGGTGCCTGGGCAAGGGGCCGTCCGGCTCGCCCGGGGGATACACGAACACAAACCTCTGGGGAGACTGCTTCAGCGCCTTCACCAACCTCAAACATCAGGTCTTCGTCGACCGCCTGCGCTTCTACCGCCGAGATCCCACAGTCTGGATGGTCATGGTCGACGACCGGGTGTTCGTCGAGTCGTACACCTTTGGTCAAGTCAAGGAGCATCGGGCCGAGTCGGTCAATCCCCGCCTCGGCGGGCACATGCCGGTGCTCGAGTTCCGGGGGGCCGACACCGAGCCGTATCGCATCCTGAACGACCACTTTCGCCGCCTTTGGCAGACCTCCACCGACGACCCGCTCCACATGGGGGCGCAATACAGCGACGCCGACGGCATCCTCGACGACGCAATCTTCAGGGTACGACTGCCCTGGCTGACCGATGTCGGTGAGATCCTGAGTCGCGAGGAGAAGCGTCGATACCCGAGGCAGAAGTACGATGTCGGTGCCGAGATTGCTGCGGTGAACGGATCCGGGGCCGGAACCCGGATGAAGGGCCGGCTCGTCGATTGCTCTCGTGGGGGCGTCAGGTTGAAGGTCGCGGGGGTCGATGCGGCGCTCCAGGTGGGTGAGGCTGTCACGCTTGCCATCGATGGAACCACCGCGCTGGCTGCGCATCTGGCGCAGGGCCTGTGCGGGGACGGAGTCAGCTACCGCGTTGTGGGCTCGTTGGCTGACGAGTTGCGCCTGGCGCGAGCGTGATGCATGCGCGAGAGGCTTTGGGGGGCAGCATGTTTGCGTCGGATACGCGACCTTGGGGCTGGTGGAACGAGTTACTTGCAGAGCCGGGCTACAAGGTGAAGCGCCTGGTCCTCCATCCTGGCAAACGATTTTCCCTGCAGCGGCACACCCAGCGGTCTGAGTACTGGCTCGTGGTGGCGGGGCGCGGCAAGGCGACGCTGGACGGAGCCATCCACCGGCTCGGGGTCGGCGACACCCTGTTCGTGCCGGTGAACGGCGTGCACAGGCTTCAGTGCGTCGGCAAGCAGGACCTGGTCGTGATCGAGGTGCAACTCGGCGTATGTCGCGAGGACGACATCGAGCGGTTCGAGGACGACTTCGACAGGGTCAAGGTGCGAGAAGCTTGAGGGCGTGGTGCGCGTGGTGGCAGCACGGGGTGAGTGCATGGGCGCTGGTGCGCGGGGCCTCGGGGCCGAGGACTAGAGGTGTCGGCCCCCGCGGCGCTCGCCCCGCTGGTCGAGAACCCGGTCTTCCGCGGCCTGTGGATTGCCTCGCTGGCGGCCAACCTGGCGATGTGGATGAACGACGTCGCCGCGGCGTGGCTGATGACCTCGCTGACCACGAGCCCGGTGCTGGTGGCGCTGGTGTCCACCGCGGCCACGTTGCCGGTGTTCCTGCTCGGGCTTCCCAGCGGCGCGCTGGCCGACATCGTCGACCGCCGGCGCATGTTCGCGGCCACGCAGCTGTGGGTGTCGATCAACGCGCTGGTGCTGCTGGCCCTGTCCACCGGCGGGTGGCTCACCGCGCCGCTGCTGCTGCTGCTGGTGTTCGGCAACGGCATCGGCCTGGCGATGCGCTGGCCGGTGTTCTCGGCCATCGTGCCGCAGATCGTCGGGCGCGCGCATCTGCCGCAGGCGCTGGCGCTGAACGGCATCTCGATGAACCTGTCGCGTGTCGCCGGGCCGATGTTCGCCGGCGCGCTGCTGGCCGGCAGCGGCGCGGGCGCGGTGTTCGCCGTCAATGCGGCGCTGGCGGTGCTGTCGTTCGTGCTCATCCTGCGCTGGAAGAGCGAGCCACGCGCCAGCGCGCTGCCCGGCGAGCGCTTTGTCGCCGCCATGCGCGTGGGCATCAACTACGCGCTGCAGTCGCCGCGGCTGAAGATCATCCTGCTGCGCATCTTCCTGTTCTTCCTGCAGGTGGTTGCCCTGTCGGCGCTGCTGCCGCTGGTGGCACGGCGCATGCACGGGGCCGGGCCGGGCACCTTCACGCTGATGCTGTCGTGCCTGGGGGCAGGTGCCATCGTCGCGGCGCTGCTGTTCCCGCGCTGGCGCGTGCGCTTCGACCGCGACCGGTTCGTGCGCGTCGGCACACTGGTGCATGCCGCGGTCAGCAGCCTGATCGTCGCGGTGCCCGAAGTGTGGCTGGCGCTGCCGGCGATGTTCGTCATCGGCATGGCGTGGATCTCGGTGGCCAACTCGCTCACCGTGTCGGCGCAGATGGCGATGCCCGATTGGGTGCGCGCGCGCGGCATGTCCATCTACCAGATGGGCCTGATGGGCGGCGCGGCCTGCGGCTCGGTGGTGTGGGGGCAGGTGGCGTCATGGCTCGGCGTGGCCGGGGCGGTGTGGGCGGCGGCCGGCTTCGGGCTCGTGGTGCTGGCGCTGAGCTGGCGACTCACGGTGGAGGGCGGCCGCGAACCGGACTTCACGCCGGTCAGCGTGGATGGCCTGCCCGAGCCGCAGGTGAGCGTGGCGCCCGACGACGGCCCGGTGATGGTGACCATCCAGTACCAGATCGACCCGGCGCGCGCCGCCGAATTCGCCGAGGTGATGCAGCGCACGCGCCGCGCGCGCCTGCGCCAGGGCGCGCTGTCGTGGGCGCTGCTGCGCGACGTGGCGGTGCCCGGGCGCTACGTCGAGTACTTCGTCGACGAGACCTGGCTCGAGCACCTGCGGCGGCTGGAGCGCTTCACGGCCTTCGATGCCGAGCTGCGCGCCCGGCGCCTGGCGCTGCACATCGGTGCCGAGCCGCCGGTGGTGCGGCGCTACGTGGGTGACGCGCACCTCACGCCGGCGGACCTGCCGCCGATGCATTGAGTCGAACTGGGCGGACGGCGGTTGCCGCGGGCCCCTACACCTCGGGCCGCCGCCACAGCCACACCGCCACCGCGAGCATCAACACGGGCACGCCAACCTTGGCCGCCAGCGGCGCCGGGCTCAGGCCCATCAGCACGGCGCTCAGCGCCATCATCAGCGTGGCGGCCCACTTGGCGCGGCGCGGCACCGCGCCATGGTCGCGCCAGCGGCGGATGGCCGGGCCGTGGCGTGGGTGATTCACGAGCCAGCGCTCCAGTTGCGGCCAGCCATGGCCGCCCGCCCATGCCGCCACCAGCAGGAACGGCACCGTGGGCAGCCCCGGCACGACGATGCCGATGAGGCCGAGCGCCACGGCCCCCGCCGCCAGGGCGCGCCACAGTGCGATCTTGACGGCGCGGCGAAGCATGGCGCGATGGTACGGGCCCGCCCGGCGGGGCATGGCAGGGCACGCCAGGGCCGGCACCGCGGGCCGAGGGGTCCCGTCGGTTGGTGCAAGTGCGCCGGACCATCGCCGCGCGGGCTTAGCATCCAGCTTCCCTCGCAGGCGGGCCTTCAGCCCGTGCAGCGAACCAGCGCAACCGGGCTGCTCCGATGTCAACACCCTTCGACCGCCGTTCGCTCCTTGTTGCCGCCCTCGGTGCGGCCGCGGCCTGGCCTGCGTTGGCGCAGGCCCCGTCCGCGTGGCCCGGCAAGCCGATCCGCCTGGTGGTGCCGTTCCCGCCCGGCGGCGCTACTGACCTGCTGGCGCGCGCCATCGCGCTGCGTGTGAGCAGCGCGCTCGGCCAGAACATCGTCGTCGACAACCGCGCCGGTGCCGGCGGTTCACTCGGCTCGGCCGAAGTGGCCAAGGCGGCGCCCGACGGCTACACGCTGCTCATCGCCACCAGCAGCACGCACGCCATCGGCCCGCACCTGAACCCGAACCTGCCCTACAAGGCCGGCGGGCCCGAAAGCGACTTCACGCCGCTGGCGCATGTGGCCACCGCCACCAACGTGGTGCTGGTGCCGCTGTCGCTGCCGGTGAACAGCATCAAGGAGCTGATCGCCTACGCCAAGGCGCGGCCGGGGCAGCTCAACTACGCCAGCAGCGGCAACGGCACCATCGTGCAGCTGACGGCCGAGGCCTTCAAGGCGCAAGCCGGGCTGTTCATCACGCACATTCCCTATCGCGGCACCGCGCTGTCGATCCCCGACCTGGTCTCGGGCAAGGTGCATCTGCTGTTCGACAGCGTCGTCTCCGGCATGCCGCACGTGAAGGACGGCAAGCTCAAGGCACTGGCCGTGTCGGGCAAGACGCGCTCGCCGCTGGCGCCCGAGCTGCCCACGGTGGCCGAGTCGGGGCTGCCGGGGTTCGAGTCGACCACCTGGTTCGGCATCTACGGCCCGCGCGGGCTGCCGGCAGACATCACCATGAAACTGAACGCCGAGTTCAACGCGGCGATGAAGTCGGCCGAGGTGCAGGAGCGCCTGGCGCGCCTGGGCGCCGAGCCGGCGCCGGCCCACACGCCGGCGGAGTTTGCCGCGCTGGTGGCTGCGGACAGCGCGCGCTGGGCGCGGCTCATCCGCGAGCGGGGCATCACGGCCAACTGAAAACACGCGGGCCGCGCCGAGCCCGCGCCGACGAATGACCTAACGCCAGGAAAGAATGAACAACCCCTTCGACTGGACCACCGGCTACGCCAGCCAGCGCTCGCCTGTCTTCGCACGCAACATCGTCTCCACCTCGCACCCGCTGGGTGCGCAGGCGGGGCTGCGCATGTTGCAGGCCGGCGGCAACGCGGTGGATGCCGCGATCGCCGCGGCGGCCACGATGACCATTGTCGAGCCGTGCAGCAATGGCTTGGGCTCCGACGCCTTCTGCATCCTGTGGGACGGCCGGCAGCTGCACGGGCTGAACGCCAGCGGCACCGCGCCCGCGGCCTGGACCCCCGAGTACTTCGCCAACAAGTACGGGGCCGATGCGAAGACGCCGCCCAAGCGGGGCTGGGACTCGGCCACGGTGCCCGGCGCCGTGGCCGGCTGGATGGCGCTGCACGCGCGCTTTGGCAAGCTGCCATTCGCCGACCTGCTGGCCCCGGCCATCGACATCGCGCGCCGCGGCTATGGCGTCCCGGTGATCGTGCAGCACAAGTGGACCAACGCGGCGTCGCTGCCCGAGATCACCCAGCAGCCGGGTTTCGCCGAGGCGTTCCTGCCACGGGGCCGGCAACCCGCCGTGGGCGAGCGCTTCGTGTTCGAGCCGGCGGCGCGCGCGCTGGAGCTGATCGCGCGGACGAAAGGCGAGGCCTTCTACCGCGGCGAGATCGCCGCCGCCATCGCCGCGCATGCCCAGGCGCACGGCGGCGCGATGACCGTGGCCGACCTCGCCGGCTACGAGCCGCAGTGGGTGGGCACGATCTCCACCCGCTACCGTGGCCACGAACTGCACGAGATCCCGCCCAACGGGCAGGGCATCGCCGCGCTCATTGCGCTGGGCATCCTCGAGCACTTCGAACTGGGTGCGCTGCCGGTGGATGGCGTGTTGAGCCAGCACCTGCAGATCGAGGCCATGAAGCTGGCCTTCGCCGACGTGTACCGCCATGTCGGCGATGCGCGCACGATGACGCTGACGCCGGCGCAGATGCTCGACCCCCAGTACCTGAAGCGCCGCGCGGCGGCGATCGACCTGAAGCGCGCGCAGGACTTCGGCCCCGGCCACGGGCCGCAGGGCGGCACCATCTACCTCACGGCGGCCGACGCGAGCGGCATGATGGTCAGCTTCATCCAGAGCAACTACATGGGCTTCGGCTCGGGCGTGGTGGTGCCAGGCTACGGCATCAGCCTGCAGAACCGTGGCCACGGCTTCACGCTGGACAAGAGCCGGGCCAACGTGGTGGGGCCGGGCAAGCGGCCGTTCCACACCATCATCCCGGCCTTCCTGATGAAACAGGGCCAGCCGCAGATGAGCTTCGGCGTGATGGGCGGCGACATGCAGCCGCAGGGCCACCTGCAGACGCTGGTGCGCATGCTCGACTACCGCCAGCAGCCCCAGGCGGCGTGCGACGCGCCGCGGTGGCGCTACGCCGGCGGCATCGTCAACGCCGAGGGCGGCTTCGACGCCGAGACGGCCGCGGGCCTGCGGGCGCTGGGCCACCGGGTCGAGCCGTTCGCCGACAGCTACCAGGACTACGGTGCCGGCCAGTTCATCTGGCGCCTGGGGGACCCGCAGGTCGAAGGTTATGCCGCGGCCAGCGACCCACGGCGCGACGGGCAGGCGGCCGGGTTCTGAACCTCCGGTCCGGGCAGGGCGCCAGTCTCTTGCGGCAGCCCGTGGGTGGCACCGGCCGCGGCACGCATGGCGACGGCGTTGCACACCTGCGCGCCGGCCTCGCGCTGGCCGCGTTCGGGGCCATCGCCTTCTCGGGCAAGGCGATCATCGTGAAGCTGGCGTACCGTCACGGCGTCGATGCGGTCACGCTGCTGATGTACCGCATGCTGTTCGCGCTGCCGATGTTCGCCGCGCTGGCGTGGTGGGGCGGCCGCGGGCGGCCGGCGCTGAAGCGGCACGACTGGCTGGCCGTGCTGGGGCTGGGCTTTTGCGGCTACTACCTGGCGAGCTACCTCGACTTCGCCGGCCTGCAGTACATCACCGCCAGCCTGGAGCGGCTGGTGCTGTACCTCAACCCGACGCTGGTGTTGCTGCTGGGCTGGCTGCTGCTGCGGCGCCGGGTCACCGCGCGGCAGGGTGTGGCGATGGCGGTGAGCTACGCGGGCATCGCCCTGGTGTTCGGCCACGAGCTGCGCCTGGAAGGGCGCGACGTGCTGCTGGGCACCGCGCTGGTGTTCGGCAGTGCGCTGTCCTACGCCTTCTACCTCGTCTACAGCGGCCAGGTGGTCAGCCGCATCGGCTCGCTGCGGCTGACTGGCGCGGCCACCAGCGTGGCCTGCGTGCTGTGCATCGCGCAGTTCGCGCTGCTGCGGCCGCTGGCCGCCGCGTGGGTGCCCGAACCGGTGGTATGGCTGTCGGTGCTCAACGCCGTGGCCTGCACCTTCGTGCCTGTGCTGGCGGTGATGCTCGCCATCGAGCGCGTCGGCGCGGCGATGACGGCGCTCACCGGCATGCTCGGCCCGCTGTCCACCATCGCGATGGGCGTGGTGTTCCTCGGCGAGCCGATGAACGCATGGATCGTCGCCGGCACGCTGCTGGTGCTGGCCGGGGTGTGGTGGCTGGCGCGTGGCCGCTGAGCGCGCGCCGATCCATCGAACTGCATCATTGCCATGCGGCCGCGGCCGCGAACCACGAGGAGACACGAGGCATGGATCTGGGAATCGCTGGCAAGTGGGCGCTGGTGTGCGCCGCGAGCAAGGGGCTGGGCCGGGGCTGCGCCGAGGCCTTGGCACGCGAAGGCGTGAACGTCGTCATCACCGCGCGCGGCGAAGAGGCGCTGCAGGCCACTGCGGCCGCGCTGCGCGCATTGAATCCGGCCGTGCAGGTGCGCACGGTGGCCGGCGACATCACCACCGAGGCCGGCCGCACCGCCGCGCTGGCCGCCGCGCCGCAGGTGGACATCCTGGTCAACAACGCCGGCGGGCCGCCGCCGGGCGACTTTCGCGACTGGGGGCGCGAGGCGTGGCTGGCCGCGCTGGAGGCCAACATGATCACCCCCATCGAGCTCATCCGCGCCACCGTGGATGCGATGGCGGCGCGCGGCTTCGGCCGCGTGGTGAACATCACCTCCAGCGCAGTGAAGGCGCCGATCGACTTCCTCGGACTTTCCAATGGCGCCCGGTCGGGGCTCACCGGTTTTGTCGCCGGCACCGCGCGCCAGTCCCGGCTGGCCGCAGCGGGGGTGACCATCAACAACCTGCTGCCCGGGTCCTTTGACACCGACCGCCTGCGCGCCGGCTTCAGCGCTGTGGCGAAGAAGTCCGGCCAGCCGCTGGAAGGGGTGAGCGAGGCGCGGCGCAAGCTCGTGCCGGCGCAGCGTTTCGGCACGGCGGCGGAGTTCGGCGCCTACTGCGCCTTCCTGTGCAGCGTGCACGCAAGCTACGTGACGGGGCAGAACCTGCTCATCGACGGCGGCGCCTACCCAGGCGCCTACTGAAGCCGGACCGCGCTCGCGCCCCGGGCGGGCGCGCGGTCTCAGCGCACGACGCGGACGATGCGCCCGCTGCTGCTGTCGGTGAGCAGGTACAGCCAGCCGTCCGGGCCCTGACGCACGTCGCGGATGCGTTCGTTGAGGTCGGTGAACAGCGCCTCGCGGGCGGCCACCGTGTTGCCGGCCAGCGTGAGGCGCCACAGCGCGCGCCCGGCCAGCGCGCCGACGAACAGGTTGCCCTGCCACTCGGGGAAGCGACTGCCGGTGTAGAAGGCCATGCCGCTGGGCGCGATGGAGGTCGGCACCCACCAAGTCAGCGGCGGCTCGTAGCCGGCGCCGGTGCTGGCGCCTCCCACCGGCACGCAGGCGCCTACGGGCGTGCCGTACTCGCAGCCGTAGCTCACGCGCGGCCAGCCGTAGTTGCGGCCGGCCAGCGTGCGGTTGACCTCGTCACCGCCTTGCGGGCCATGCTCGCTGGTCCACAGTTCGCCAGTGCCGGGATGCAGCGCCGCCCCCTGCATGTTGCGGTGCCCGTACGACCAGATCGTCGCCTGGGCGCCGGCGGTGCCGACGAACGGGTTGTCGCCCGGCACGCTGCCGTCGGTGCGGATGCGCATCACCTTGCCATGGCCGGCGGCGAGGTCCTGCGCGCGCACGCGTTCGCTGCTGCTTTGCCGATCACCCAGCGTGACGAACAGCGTGCCGTCGCGGGCCAGCACGAGCCGGCTGCCGAAGTGCCCCTGGCTCGCCACCTTGGGGCTCTGACGGAAGATGACCGTCCAGCCGCTCAATGCGGTGAAGCCGGCGTTGAGCACCGCCGTGCCGACCGCAGTTCCGTTGGTGCCGGCCTCGGCCCCGGTGCCGGGCTCTGCGAAGCTGAGGAAGACGCGCCGCGACGTCGCGAAGTCGGCAGCCACGGCCACGTCGAGCAGCCCACCCTGGCCGCCGGTGTCCACGGCCGGCGTGCCGCTGATCGGCGCGGAGACGCTGCTGCCGTCGGCGGAGACCCGCTTGAGTTGGCCGCCGCGTTCGGTGACGAGCATCGAGCCGTCGGGCAGGAACGCCATGCCCCACGGCCAGCTGAGCCCGGTGGCGAAGGTCTCCGTGCGCGGCGGCGTGGTGGGTGCCGGGCTTGGGGCCGGCGCCGGTGCGGGCGCCGGTGAGGGGTTCGTCCCGCCGCCGCCGCCGCATGCGGCCAGCCACAGGCATAGCAGGGCCCCGCGCAGGTGCGCGGCGCGGCGGCGGGTGGGCGCGGTGATGCTCATGGCGGATGCCTCCACGGGGACTGGCGGCGCGACTGTATGCCCCTCGCCCGGCCTGGCTGCAACGGGGTGAAACCTGAAGCGGCGGGGCCGGCTGGCCGGGGCGCTCGCCGGCCGGCCCGACGCACTGGCTTCAAGCGATGAGGTAGCCGCCATCGACCGGGAGCACGACCCCGGTGACGAAGCGGGCCGCGGGGCTGGCCAGGAACAGCACCGGCCCGGCCACGTCCTCGGGGGTGCCCCAGCGTCCCAGGGGCGTTCGCGCGACGATCGGGCCGCTGCGTGCCGGGTCGTCCTGCAGCGCCTGCGTCAGCGGCGTGGCGATCCACCCCGGCGCCACCGCATTGACGCGGATGCCGTCGGCCGCATAGGCGATCGCCAGGCTCTTGGTCAACTGCGCCACGCCGCCCTTGCTGGCGGCGTAGCCGGGCACCAGGCCACCGCCGAAGAAGCTCAGCATCGAGGCGGTGTTGACGATGCAGCCGCGGCGCGCCGCGAGCGACGCACGGGCGGCGCTGCACACCCGCATCGTGCCAGTGAGGTTGATGTCCAGCGTGTCGGCAAACACGGCCGGGTCATGCTCGGCCCCGCGCCGGATGACGCCGGCGCAGTTGACGACGACATCGATGCCGCCCGAGCGCGCGGCGAGTTCGTCGACCAGCGCCCGCACGGCCGCGTCGTCGCGCACGTCCAGCGCGCGCGGCTCGATCGCCGCGTGCGCCGGCGCCGATGCGAAGTGCCCCACTTCCTGCGCAGTGGCGCCGGTGACGAGCACGCGGTCGCCGGCGGCCGCAAACGCGCGTGCGATGCCCGCGCCGATGCCGCTGGTGCCGCCGCTGACGAGCACGGTGCGCGGGCTGCCCATGTGTGCGGCCCCGTTCAGCCGCAGGCCGCCAGCGCGGCCTGCACGTCGGCAGCGCGCGGGATCGGTGCCACCGCCCCGAAGCCTTGGGTGGACAGCGCCGCGGCGCAGGCCGCGTAGCGCGCGGCGTGCGGCAGCGCGTCGCCGGCCACCAGCCGCGCGACGAACGCGCCGCCGAAGGCGTCGCCGGCGCCGGTGGCGTCCACCGGCTCGCAAGGGAAGGGTGCGATGCGGTGCCGCTCGGTGCCGCTGGCCACGAGCGCACCGGCGGCGCCGAGCTTCAACGCCACGATCTCGGCACCCTGCGCCAGACAGTGGTCGACCAGCGCGTCGGGGTCCGACAGGCCGGTGAGCGCCTGCAGGTCTTCCAGGCTGGGCAGGCAGATGTCGCAAAGCTTCATGACGTCGGCCATCACGGCCCGCGCGCGCCCGAGCGACCACAGCTTGCGCCGCAGGTTGGTGTCGAAGCTCACTCGCACGCCTGCGGCGAGCGCGCAGTCGATGGCGGCATAGCCGGTGTCGCAGGCCTGCGGCGAGATGGCCAGCGAGATGCCCGACAGGTGCAGCACCTTGGCGCGCCGGATGGCGTCTCGCGGCAAGCCGGCCGGCACCTGTCGGCTGGCGGCCGAGCCCGAGCGGAAGAAGTGGAAGTCGTGGCCGCGCGCCCCGTGGGTCACGAAGTAGACCGCCGTGAAGGCCGCGGGGTCGGTGGCGACACCGCGGTGATCGACGCCTTCCTCGTCCCACAGCGCGCGCAGCATGCGGCCGTAGGGGTCGTCGCCCAGCGCGCTGAGGTAGCCGACGCGGGCGCCCTGCCGCGCCGCGGCGATGGCGAAGTTGCTGGTGTCGCCGCCGAAGCCTTGCAGGTAGAGGCGGCCGCCACCTTCGCCGGTCTGGTTGAACTCCACCATCGGCTCGCCGTAGGCGAGGATGTCCGGGGCGGGGTCGTCGCGGCCGGGTGGGCTCATCGGGTCAAGAGCCTACACGCCCGGTGGGCGGTGGCGCGTCGGCGCCGCAGTTCCAGCACTGCTCGAACGGCCCTTCGATCACCTCGCCACAGCCGTGGCAGGCCCAGCGCCGCTCGGTGGGCTGCATCCAGCGCGCGAACACGATGCGCGCTTCGTCGAGGCGGCTGGGGTCGTCGAGCCAGATCTCCGGCAGGGCCTGGTCGGGCGGAATCTCACCGGCAATGCCGCTGGCATAGGCGCGCAGCACGCGTGCGGAGTAGCCGGCGGCCGTGAGCTGGTCGGCCCACAGCGCGGCCAGCGCCAGGTTGGGGGCCTGCATCAGCCGCTTCATGGGGGGTGCTTCCTTTCCCGCCGGCGCGCGGCCGGCCGAATTCGAGGCACCATGTTGCCATGCCGAACGTGGCCTCGAACGCCTGGCTCGCGGCGCTGCTGGCCGACGCGCTGCTGGTCGTGCATGCCTTGTTCATCGCCTGGGTGGTGCTGGGGGCGTTGGCCGTGCTGCGCCGGGCATGGCTCGCCTGGCTGCACCTTCCCGCGGCGGCCTGGGGCGTGTGGATCGAGTGGTCGGGCGGCATCTGCCCGCTCACGCCGCTGGAAACGCGGCTGCGCGAGGCGGCCGGGCGGGCGGGCTACCGCGGCGGCTTCATCGAGCACCACCTCGCTGCGCTGATCTACCCCGAAGGGCTGACGCGCGAACTGCAGATCGCGCTGGGGGCCCTGGTGCTGGTGGTCAACCTGGCGCTGTATGGCGTCGTCGTGGGGCGCTGCCTGCGGCGTCGGACCTGAGGGTCAGGGGCAGGCGGCCCGCGACGGCCCACGCGTGGCCCAAACGGTGGCGCAGGCTCAAGGCGCCCGGCGTGCAGCCTTGGCGGGCATCGCTTAACCTCGCGGCCCGCGCGCGCCTTGCGCCGACACACGCCCACCAGGAGCAACCCAACATGCCTGTCAAGGCCATCCAGATCCGCGCCCACGGCGGCCCCGAGCAGATGCAGCTTGTCGAGCTCGAGGTCGGCCAGCCCGGCCCCGGCGAGATCCGTATCCGCCACCACGCCTGCGGCCTGAACTTCATCGACGTCTACCAGCGCACCGGCCTGTACCCGCTGAACCTGCCGCACACGCTGGGCATGGAAGGCGCCGGCGTCGTGGAAGCCGTGGGCGAGGGCGTCACGCACCTGAAGGCCGGCGACCGCGCCGCCTACGCCAGCAACCCGCCGGGCAGCTACAGCGAAGCGCGCGTGATGCCGGCCAAGACGGTGGTCAGGCTGCCCGACGGCATTGCCTTCGACACCGCTGCCGGCATGATGCTCAAGGGCCTGACCGCGCAGTACCTGCTGAAGAAGACGCTGCCCGTGGAAGGCCTCCAGAAGGGCGACTTCGTGCTCTTCCACGCCGCCGCCGGCGGCGTGGGCCTCATCGCCTGCCAATGGGCCAAGGCGCTGGGGCTGCAGCTCATCGGCACCGCGGGTGGCGCGGCCAAGTGCGCGCTGGCCCGCGAGCATGGCGCCGCGCACGTCATCGACTACAAGAGCGAGGACTTCGTGGCCCGCGTCAAGGAGATCACCGGCGGCAAGGGCGTCAAGGTGGTCTACGACTCGATCGGCAAGGACACCTTCGAAGGCAGCCTGAACTGCCTGCGACCGTTCGGTCTGCTGGCCAGCTTCGGCAATGCCTCGGGGCCGGTGCCGCCGTTTGCGCCGGGCATCCTCGGGCCCAAGGGGTCGCTCTACATCACGCGTGCCACGCTGTTCACGCACATCGCCACGCGCGAGGCGGCGCAGGCCATGGCCGATGACCTGTTCGCGGTGGTGACCAGCGGCGCGGTGAAGATCCGCATCGATCAGCGCTACCCGCTGGCCGACGTGGCGCAGGCCCACCGCGACCTGGAGGCCCGCAAGACCACCGGCAGCACGGTGCTGCTGCCGTAGGGGCGGGTGGGGGCGGAAGGCGAAGCCCGCGCCGGGCGAGGCGCGCGAAGAGCGCCAGGCCGGCCACCCGACAAGCGCGCTCCGCGGCCCCGCAAGCCGCGGGGTGGCCTTGCACCACCCCGGCGTCGAGGGGACGTGCGCGCCCCGCTCGGCGGCCCGCAGCGGCTGGCGAACGGGCAAACTCGCTGGACTTGAGCAACCCGGCAGCAGAGGGGACCGGTGACCGTGGCGACCCGTTGGCGAGGCAGGTGGATGCAGGCGCTGGCCTGCTTGGTGTGGATGACGGTCGGCACGCAGGCCGCCGCGCAGGATGGCGAAGGTGGCGCCGACGCGGTGGTGCCCGAGCCCGAAGCCGCCGGCCCGCGCCTGACGCCCGAAGAGGCCCGGCAACTGCTCGCCGAGCCCGCGGCCACCGATCCCGAGGCGCGCTATGGGCAACTGCGGCGCCAGTACCGCGCTGCCATGCGGCTGGACGAACGCGGCCGCGTCATCGACATCGCCCGCGAACTGGTGGAGCGCGGCCGCGGCCGCGCCGATTTCGACGACTGGGTGCGCACCTACCTGTCGGCCGAGTTCAGCTGGGGCACCTCGGGCCGTGCGCTCGAGGCGGCCGAGGCGCTGATCGCCGACAAGGCGCTCGCACCCATCACGCGCGCCACCGTGGCGCTGCGCCAGACCTACTACGCCGCACAGGCCAATGACCGCGCGATCACGCTGCGCCTGTGGGGGCGGGCCGACAGCCTGGCGCGCGAGCAGCTCGGCGCCGCAGGCGGCGAGGCCGGTGGCCCGGCCGGCAGCCTGCCGTCGCGCCTGCGCGTGGACCACCTGCTGGTGCGCTCGGAGGTCGAGCGCATCAACGGCAACCCGCCGGCCGCGGTGGCCACGCTGCGCGAGGCCTACGGCGTGGCGCGCCGCCTGCTGGAGGCCGTGCGCGCCGCCGGCCGCACCGGAACCGACCCGCTGCATGTGGAGGCGCGCGGCATGCTCGACGCCAGCCAGGGGCAGCTGGTGTACGCCCTGGTGCAGGCCGGGCGGCCGCAGGAGGCCAGCGAACTGGCGCAGAGCAACGTCGCGCAGTTCAAGGCCGGGCAGATGAGCGAGAGCCTCGGGGCGCGCTGGCTCTACCGGCAGGCCACGGCGCTGGTGGCCACCCAGCAGTACGAGGCGGGGCTGGCGGCCGCGCAGCAAAGCGACCAGTTGCTCGAGCGCGCGGGGGCCGGTGTCGCCAGCCATGTGCGCTGGCTGGCGCGTGCCGAGATCGTGCGGGCGCTGGTCGGCCTGCGCCGCTGGCAGGAGGCCGACGCTTCCTACCGCAGCTTCCTGGCGGCGATGCCGCCCGACGCGCTGGCCCGCAGCCGCGCCAGCGACAACCGGCTGCTGGCGCTGCTGGCGGCCAAGAACGGCCGCTTCGAGGAAGGCCTCGAGATGGCCGAGCGCATGCACCGCTACCGCATGCGCCTGCTGGGCCCGAACCACCCGCTCACGCACGAGGCGGCGGGGGTGCGCGCGGTGGTGCGGCTGCTGCGCGGCGAGGTCTCCGCGGCGATGGCCGACTACGAGGTGCTGTTCTCCACCTTGCTGGACACGCCGGCCGGCTGGCTCGACCTGGACACGCGCGGCGTGCGCGGCTTCGTCTTCGGCATCGCGCTGGACGAGTTCCTGCACTTCGTGGCCGAGCGGGCGCTGAAGGGCGAGCGTGTGGACCGCGACCTGGCCGAGCGCGCCATGCAGGTAGCCGACCGCATGAACCTCACGGTGACGCAGCGCGCCCTCACCGACAGCACCTCGCGCGTGCTGGCCGCCACCCCGGCGCTGCGTGCGCTGCTCGAAGCCGAGCAGGCGCAGCGCCAGGCCAGCGGTGCGGCCTTCGCCCGCGTGCAGACGGCGCTGAACCAGGAAGACGCCCTGCGCCGCGAGGCGCAAAGCGAGGCCTTCAAGGCCCGGCCCGAGGCCGAGCGGCGCGCGCACATGCTCAAGCTGCGGCAGCACCGCGAGCAGCTCAAGCAGCAGCAGGAGGAGGCCGCGGCGTCGCGCGCCCGCCTCGAAGCGGCGCGCCAGCAGGTGGCCCGCGAATTCCCGGGCTACGCCGAGCTCGTCACCCCGACGATCCCCAGCGCGCGCCAGCTGCGCCTGCTGCTGCATCCGGGTGAAGCCTTGCTGGTGGTGCAGCCGACCGAACGCGCCACGCTGGTGTGGCTGGTGGCCGCGGATGCGCCCACGGCGTTCGCGGCCAGTGCGCTCACGCGCAGCGAACTGGCCGCGCGCGTGAACGCGGTGCGCGAGATGCTCGACCTGGGCGCCGCCGCTCCAGGCCAGCGGCCGCCCTTGCGCCCGGAGCTGCTGCATGCGCTGTGGCGCGACTTGTTCGCCGGCATCGAGCCGGCCTTGGCCGACGTGCGCAGCTTGATGTTGGCCACCAGCAGTTCGCTGGCCGCGCTGCCGCTGTCTGCGCTCGTCACCGCCGCGCCGGCCCCGGCCGGGGCAGGCCAGCCACCGCTGGCCTGGCTGGCGCGGCGCATGGCCGTCACGCAGCTGCCGGCGTCGGCTTCGCTGCACTCGCTGCGGCGGGTGGCCGAGGTGCGCCCGGCGCCGCGGCCGCTGCTGGCCTTCGGCGACCCGCTGTTCGACTTCAGCAAGCGCGGGGTGGCGGTTCCGGCGGCCACCGCCGGCGCCCTGCCGCTGGCCGGGCGGCGCCTGCGTTCGCGCGCCAGCGAAGTCGGCCGCTACGACGCCGAGACCGGCTTTCGCTATGCCGACATCCCGCCGCTGCCCGAGACGCGCGCCGAACTGCTGGCGATGGCCGAGGCGCTGGGGGCCGACGCCAAGAACGATGTCGTGCTCGGCGAGCACGCCACGCGGCGTGCGGTGCTGGCCGCGCCACTGGCCGAGCGCCGCGTGGTGGCCTTCGCCACCCACGGCCTGCTGCCCGGCGAACTGCCCGGTGTCGGCAAGCCCGCGCTGGCCATGGCCGCCGAGGCCGACCCCAAGGAACCGGCGTTGCTGGAGCTGGACGACGTGCTGGGCCTGCGCCTGAACGCGCAGTGGGTGCTGCTGTCGGCGTGCAACACCGCGGCCGGCGAGCAGGGCGGGGCGGCGATGTCGGGCTTGGTGCGCGGCTTCTTCTTCGCCGGCACCCGCTCGGTGCTGGCCACGCATTGGGCGGTGGAGACCGAATCGGCCGCGGCGCTTTCCACCGCCACCTTCCGCGCCCAGGGCGGCGGCGACGTCAGCCGCGCCGAGGCGCTGCGCCGCGCGCAGCTGGCGATGATCGAGGGCCGTGCCGGCAGCGGCCGCTGGGCGCACCCCTTCTACTGGGCGCCGTACGCGCTGTTCGGCGACCCCGCGCGCTGAAAACGAGGAAGGGGGCCGCAGCCCCCTTCACGCGCAAGCCCGGGCGGGCCTTACTGCCCGGCAAACCGGTAGTCGGTCTTGGCCTTGGCGCGCAGGTCTTCCTGGTACTTCTGCATCTTCACCTGCTCGATGCGCTGCTTGAGCTGGCCCTTCACGTCCTCGAAGGGCGGGAAGGGCGCCTCGCGCGTGTCTTCGAGCTTGATGATGTGCCAGCCGAACTGGCTCTTGACCGGCGCCTCGGTCATCTCGCCCTTCTTCAGCGCCACCAGGGCCTTGCCGAATTCGGGCACGTAGCTGTCGGGCTTGGCGAAGTCGAGGTCGCCGCCCTTCTCGCCCGAGCCGGTGTCCTTGCTGTGCTTCTTGGCCAGCTCGTCGAACTTGCCACCGGCCTTGATCTGCTTGATGAGCCCGACGGCTTCTTCTTCCTTCTCGACCAGGATGTGGCGGGCGCGGTACTCGGTGCCGCTGGCCTGGGCCTTGAACTTGTTGTACTCGGCCAGCGCCTCGTCGTCGCTGACCGGGTTCTTCTTCTTGTAGTCCTCGAACAGCTCGCGGATCAGGATGCTCTGGCGCGCGATCTCCATCGCCTCGCGGTAGTCGGCGCTGGCGGCGATGCCGCGGCGCTCGGCTTCCTGGGCGAAGATCTCG
>JAEUPD010000234.1 GCA_016788525.1 Rubrivivax sp. | reverse complement strand
ATTGCCGCACCGCCACTCAGCCATGACTGCCGCTGCCATCATTCCCGACCGGGGGGAATTCATCGACGCCCTCGCCGCGCTGCGCCGCGGCCACGTGCTCGTGCATGCCGGCGACCACGCCGGCGGCTGGGTGCTGGACGGAGGCCGCGTCTTCTCGTCGTACGACCCGCTGCTGCGCTACGAACTCGTGCAGGAGTACGACAACCCCGACGGCTTCGAGCACGTGCAGTACTTTCGCCTCACCCCCCACGGCAAGGAATTCGCCGAGCGTGCGTGCACGGCGTGGCGGCAGCGCCCGCTGCTGGAGCGGCTGTGGGTGCGGCTGGCCGGTTGAGGCCGGGCTGAGGCCGCTCCGGCAGGATTCCGGGCGCTGGCGAGCGCCGCGCCGAACGGTGCTGCCCGTTGCACGGCCCGGTGCGGCCGGCCCGCCCCGGCCCGCGGCCGGCTGATACGGACCGATCCACTCTGCGGCGCCCGCTGCGGTGGCTTCGCGGCGAGAATCTGCGGCCATCATGTCCAACCGCTTGACGCAGATCGCCACCCGCACGGGCGACGACGGCACCACCGGCCTCGGCGACGGCACCCGCGTGCCCAAGAGCCACCTGCGGGTGGCCGCCATGGGCGATGTCGACGAGCTGAACTCCGGCCTGGGTGTGCTGCTGGCCGAGCCGCTGCCCGATGACGTGCGCGACCTGCTGGGGGTCATCCAGCACGAGCTGTTCAACCTTGGCGGGGAGCTCTCGATTCCCGGCTACAGCCTGCTCAAGGGCGATGCCGTGGCCGCGCTCGACGCGGCGCTGGCGCGCTACAACGCCGCCCTGCCGCGGCTGGCGGAGTTCATCCTGCCGGCGGGCACGCGCAGCGCCGCGCTGGCGCATGTGTGCCGCACGGTGGCGCGGCGCGCCGAGCGCTCGCTCGTCGCGTTGGCGGCCGCGGAGGCGGTGAACGAAGCGCCGCGCCAGTACCTCAACCGCCTGTCGGACCTGATGTTCGTGCTGGCGCGCGTGCTCAATCGCGCCAACCTCGACGGGCTGGGCGGCGACGACGTCTACTGGAAGAGCGAGCGGCTGGCGCGGGCCGGGCAGCCCTGAGCCGCGCGCCGGGCCCGCCCGGGCGACGGTGCGACCGTCGGCCGGCGAAGAACAGGCCTGCAAACAGGAGAGGAACACCATGGACCTGCATGACCCCGGCGGTGCGCGGCGGGCAGGGCTGGCGGGCGCGGCCTGGTGGGCGTGGGTGCTTGCCGTGGTGCTGGTGCTGGCCTGCACCCCGGCGCGCGCGCAATTCGCCGACCCCGGACCGGACTGGTCCACCTCGGAAAGCGCGCACTTCCGCATCCACCACCGCAGCGCGCAGCGTGCCCAGGCCGAGGCGGTGGCGCGTGCCGCCGAACGTGCCTGGCCGCGCGTCACGCGGGCGCTGGGCTGGGAGCCCGGCAGCCGCATCGACGTCGTGCTGTACTCCGAGCTGGACATCTCCAACGGCTTCTCGTCGCCGCTGCCGTTCAACCTCATCGGCGTCTTCCTCACCCCGCCCGACGAAGGGCAGCTGCTGGACAACAGCGCCTGGCTCGACCTGCTGCTCGTGCACGAGCTGACCCACGCCGTACACCTGGACAAGGTGCGCGGCGCGCCGCGTGTGCTGCAGGCGATCTTCGGGCGCATCGTGTGGTTCGTGCCCAACCTGTTCAACCCGGGCTGGGTGGTCGAGGGCCTGGCGGTGTGGGAGGAAAGCGATCGCGAGCACGCCGGGCAGGGACGGGGTCGCCTGAAGGGCCCGTACTTCGAGGCCTGGCTGCGCGCCGAGCGAATGCGCGGCTTCCTGTCGCTGCGCGAGATCAACGCCGACGGCCGCGCGTTGCCATTGGCCAAGCAGTACCTGTACGGGGCCTACTTCTTCGAATTCCTGCACCGCCGCTACGGGCCGGGCAAGGCGCAGGAGATGGTCGAGCAGTACAGCGGCAACGTCGGTTTCGCGCCGCGCCTGCACAGCATGCCGTGGGCCGCCACGGGCAAGACGATGGACGTGCTGTGGGAGGAGTTCCTGGCCGACCTGAACGAACAGGTGGCAGCCCGCGCCGCGCCCATCGAGCGGATGCCCGAGGTCACCGGCCGACGCGTGCTCGGGCCGGTGTTCGAGCTGCCGACCCTGGCCGCGCTGCCCGACGGCAGCGTGCTCGCCCTCGTCGACGACGGCCTGAAGGCTCCGCGCATCGAGCGCCTGCGCCGCGGCGCCGCCGGCGAGGTGGCGCGCGAGAAGGTCACCGAGGTGCTGCGCGACGCTCGCCTCGAGGTGGCTGCCGACGGCAGCGTGCTGGTGATGCAGCCGGACATCTGCCGCAGCTATTACCTGAGCTATGACGTCTACCGGCTGGAGGGGTCGAGCCTGAAGCCGCTGACCCGCTGCGCGCACCTGCGCCGCGCGGTGCAGGTGGGCGCCACGCGCAGCGAACGCGCCGGCGTAGTCGCCACCACGGCGCCCACCGGCGAGCTGGTGGCCATCCAGCTGGACGCCGGTCGCACGCGCATCGTGCGGCTGAAGCCGGAAACGGCGCAACAGCCCGCGGTGCTGTTCGCGCCGCCCGAAGGCACCGACGTGATCGACATCGCGCTGGCCGCCGACGGCCGCACGCTGCACGCGGTGACCAAGCGCGAAGGCGACTGGCGCATCGTCGAGTTCGATCTCTCGGCAGGCGCGGCCGCGCCGGTGCTGCGACTCGCGCACTCCGCGCCGATCACCCAGCTGCGCCACGGCCCGCAGGGGCTGGAGATGCTGGCGGTGGATGCCGGCGTGCCGAACCTGTGGCGCCTGACGCCAGGCGGCCAGTGGCAGCGCCTGACCCACAGCCACACGGCCGTGGCGGCCCACGCCGGCAGCGCACCCGACGGCACACTGGCCATGGCCGTGGTGGCGCCGCAGGGATACGAGCTGCGCTGGATGGACGCGACCACGCCGCTGCAGGAGCGCGCGGCATCGCTGGTCGTGCCGGCGCAGGGAAACAGTGCCGCAGGCGCGGCGGTTGCGGTGGCACCGGCGGCGGCGCCATCGACGCCTCAGGCCGGCGCCGCTGCCGAACTCGGCCCCGGGCGCCCGTACGCGGCCTGGCGCACGCTCTACCCGCGCTCGTGGTTCCCGGCCATCACCAGCGACCGCGGCCTGACGGCCTACGGCGCGAGCACGTCGGGCGCTGACGCGGTAGGTTGGCATGCCTACACGGCCACCCTGCAGTACGAGACCTCGCAGAAGGAATGGCTGGGCGGGGTCGAGTACATCTGGCGCGGCGTGCACGGCGTGGCGCTGGACCGCAAGCTCGTCGCGCAGGCCTGGACCGGTGCCAGTGGCGACGAGACGACGACGCTGTACGACCGCGAACTGCAGGCGCAGTGGCTGACGCTGTTCCCGGTGCCGGGGCTCAACAGTCTGGCGCACCGTGTCTCGGTGGGTGTCGGCGCGGCGCTGGACCGCATCGAGCGTGTCACGGTCGCCGGCGGCGGTGTGGCGCGCCGGCGGGACGAGCGCGTCGCCGCGCTGCTGGCCGACTACGACAGCCGCGGCAGCAACTGGCATGCCGACGGTGCCAATCGCGGGCTGAAGCTCACGCTGCGCGGCGAGAGCTACAAGCCCTTCGAGAACAACCGCGCCGATGCCGCGCCCGACTACGACGGTCTCGTCGTGCGCGCCGATGCCAAGGCGTACTTCGGCATCGGCACCGGCGTGCTGGCGCTGCGGTGGACCGAAGCGCGCGCGCGCGATCGCACGCGGCCGTTCCAGCTCGGTGGCGCCACCGAAGCCGGCCGCGGCATCGGCTTTGCGCTGAACAACCGGGAGCTTGCCCTGCGCGGCTACAAGGGCGACGAGCCCCAGCTGCTCGGGCAGCAGGCGCGCCTCACCAGCATCGAGTGGCGCATGCCGCTGTTGGACATCGACCGCCACGGCATGGTGCCGGCGCTGGGCATCAACCGGCTGGCAGCCACGGTGTTCTACGACCAGGGCGGTGCATGGGCGGCAGGCAGCGGTGGGCCGCCCACTTACTACCGCAGCGCCGGGCTCGAGCTGCGTGGCGAGGTGAGGCTGCTCTATGCGCTGGCGCTGGAGTTGCGCATTGGCATCGGGCACGCGCTCGATGCGGTTCCCGGGCGCAGCCGAACGCGCGGGTACCTCACGCTGGGCCAGAGTTTCTAGTCCGTCACCCTTGCGTCGCCGTGGCGGCCTTGCGCCGGGCGCGCCACGCGCCTGCCAGCGCCAGCACCCCGGGCACGAGGATCATCAGCCACACGATGAGGCTGAAGTTGGCCTGCACCCACGGCAGGTTGCCGAAGAGGTAGCCGGCACCCACCAGGCTGACGACCCACAGGCCGCCGCCGGTGACGTCGTAGAAGCTGAACTTGCTGCGCGTCATTGCCGCCACGCCGGCCACGAAGGGGGCGAAGGTGCGCAGGAAGGGCATGAAACGCGCCGCCACGATCGTGATGCCGCCGTAGCGCTCGTAGAACGCATGCGCCTGTTCGAAGGCGCGCTTGTTGAACCACCGGCTTTGCTCCCAACCCCAGACCTTGGGGCCCACCGCGCGGCCGATGGTGTAGTTGGTCTGGTTGCCCAGCACGGCGGCCAGCCACAGCAAGCCGATGGAAGGGGCCAGGTGCATCAGGCCCACGCCGCACAACGCGCCCACCACGAACAGCAGCGAGTCACCGGGCAGGAACGGCATCACCACCAGCCCCGTCTCGACGAAGATGATGGCGAACAAAAGCGCGTAGACCCAGGCGCCATAGGCCACCACGAACTCGCGCAGGTGGCGGTCGACGTGCAGGACGAAGTCGATCAGCTGGGGCAGGGCGTCCATCATCGTGGGCGCGGATTATCTCGGCCGGCCCGCGGCAGACCGCTCATGCCTTCAGGTAGTCGGAACGCGAACCGAGCCAGCGTGCGACATGTTGCGCAGCCGCCTCGGGCGATTCACGCAACAGCCGTGGGGCCATTTCGCGCGCGCGGGCCAGCAGCGCCGCATCGGTGCCGAGGTCGGCAAAGCGCAGCAGCGCGTCGCCGCTTTGCCGCGCGCCCATGAACTCGCCCGGGCCGCGGATCTCGAGGTCGCGCCGCGCGATCTCGAAGCCGTCGTTCGTCTCGGCCAGAGCGCGCAGCCGCTCCTTGGCGGTGGGCGACAGCGGCGCCGTGTACAGCAGCACGCACACGCTGGCCGCGGTACCGCGGCCGACGCGCCCGCGCAGCTGGTGCAGCTGCGCCAGGCCGAAGCGTTCGGCATGTTCGATGACCATCAGGCTGGCCGCGGGCACGTCGACGCCGACCTCGATGACCGTGGTGGCCACCAGCACGCGCATCTGGCCTTCGGTGAACAACGACATCACCGCGGCCTTCTCCGCGGCCGGCATGCGCCCGTGCAGCAGGCCGACCATCGTGCCGGGCAGCGCCGCACTCAGCTCGGCGTGCGTGTCGGTGGCGTTCTGCAGGTCCGCGGGCGGCCGGCGGCCGGAGCTTCGCCCCATCATGCCGGTTGGGCCGGCATCGAGGGCCTGCGATGCCGAGCCTTCGGCACTTTCGCTCTCCTCGATCAGCGGGCACACCCAGTACACCTGCCGGCCAACGCCCCGCGCGAGCTCGTCGCGGATGCGGGCGATGACCTGCGCGCGCTTGTCATCGGCGAAGACCTTGGTCACCACCGGCGTGCGGCCCGGCGGCAGCTCGTCCAGCGTGCTGATGTCCAGATCGGCGAAGTACGTCATCGCCAGCGTGCGCGGGATGGGCGTGGCGCTCATCATCAGCAGGTGGGGTTCGAGGGCCGCGGCTTCACGGCCGGCAGGCGCGGCCGACCTGGCGCTGCCCGCCCCATGCGCGCCCAGTTTGGCGCGCAGGGCCAGCCGCTGCTCGACGCCAAAGCGATGCTGCTCGTCCACCACGGCCAGCCCCAGGCGCGCGAAGTGCACGTCGTCCTGGATCACGGCATGCGTGCCGACCACCAGCGCGGCCTCGCCGCTGGCCACCGCGCCGAGCATGGCCTGCCGCGCCCGCCCCTTGCGGCTGCCGGTGAGCCAGGCCACGCCCACGCCCAGCGGCTCCAGCCAGCCGACGAGCTTGCGAAAGTGCTGCTCGGCCAGGATCTCGGTGGGCGCCATCAGCGCGCATTGCCAACCCGCGCTGATGGCCGTGGCCGCGGCGAGCGCGGCCACCACCGTCTTGCCGCTGCCCACGTCGCCTTGCAGCAGGCGGTGCATCGGCTTGTCCAGCGCCAGGTCGCGCTCGATCTCGGCCACCACGCGCTGCTGCGCGCGGGTGAGGACAAACGGCAGCGTCGCGGCCAGCTTCGCGCGCAGATGATCGACACCGTTGGCCTGCAACGGCGGCGCCCGGAGCCGTGCGCGCTCGGCCTGGGCGAAGGCCTGCGAGAGCTGCTGCGCCAGCAGCTCGTCGAACTTCAGGCGCTGCCAGGCCGGGTGGGTGCGGTCTTCCAGCGCCGACATCGGCACACCCGGCGCCGGGTGGTGCAGCGCCAGGATCGACTCGCGCAGGCTCGGCAGGCCGGGCGGCGCGACATCGGCCGGCAGCAACTCGTCCAGCGCCACTCGGCGCAGCGCCGACTCCACCACCTTGCGCAAGTACGCCTGCGGCAGTTGCGCCGACGCGGGGTACACCGGCGTCAGCGTCGTCGGCAGCGGCGCGCCGGGCTCGACGACCTTCAGCACCGGGTGCACGATCTCCAGCCCGAGGAAGCCGCCGCGTACCTCGCCGCGCACGCGCACGCGGCGACCCGTGGCAAGCTGCTTCTGCTGCGAGGGGTAGAAGTTCAGCCAGCGCAGCACAAGTTCGCCGCTCGCGTCGCGCACACGCGCCACGAGGTGCCGCCGCGTGCGCGAGTGCTCGACGCGGCAGTCGCGGATTTCACCTTCCACCTGCGCGGCATCGCCCTCGGCCAGCGTGCCGATGGGCGTGAGCCGCGTCTCGTCTTCGTAGCGCAGCGGCAGGTGCAGCGCGAGGTCGATGTCGCGCACCAGGCCCAGCTTCTTCATCGCCCGCGCCGGGGCCGACTCCTTGGGCGCGGCGGTGGGCGCGACCGGTGCGGTTGGCGCTTGCGGCGCGAGCGACCGATGCGACGCATTCGATTCATGCGGTGCAAGCGGAGGATCGGGTGGATGCGGTGGACGTGGTGCAAGCGGCGCATGCGGCAGCTGCGGCACAGCACTCCCCGGCCCCGCGTTGCGCGAGGTCTTGGCATTGGGGGGAGCCTGGCGTCGCGCGGGCATGTGAGAATTTTGCGGCTTCCCGCCTGGGGGCAGGCCGGTGCAGCCTGCAAACCATGACGACGACCGAGTTCGCGCTCTCCGACTTCGACTACGCGCTGCCGCCGCAACTGATCGCGCAGCACCCGCTGCCCGAGCGCAGCGGTGCGCGCCTGCTCGACGGCAGCGCGGCGCTGCCGCTCGATCGTGCGGTGCGCGACCTGCCGGCGCTGCTGGCGCCGGGCGACCTGCTGGTCCTCAACGACACGCGTGTCATCAAGGCGCGGCTGTTGGGCGAGAAGCCCACCGGCGGCGCGGTGGAAGCGCTGGTGGAACGCGTGCTGCCCGGCCGCGAGGTGCTGGCCCACCTGCGGGCGAGCAAGGCGCCGCGACCGGGCACGACCGTGCGCTTTGCCGGGGCCTTCGACGCGCGGGTGCTCGGCCGCGCCGGGCCTGACGAGGCGCTGTTCCACCTGCGCTTTCCGGCCGAGCCGCTGCGGCTGCTGCAGCAGCATGGCCACGTGCCGCTGCCGCCGTACATCACGCACCCCGACACCGCCGACGACGAGGCGCGCTACCAGACGGTGTTCGCTGCGCGCGACGGTGCGGTGGCGGCGCCGACCGCTTCACTGCACTTCGATGCGGCGCTGCTGGCGGCGCTGGACGCGCGCGGCGTGCAGCGCACGACGATCACGCTGCATGTCGGCGCAGGCACATTCCAGCCGGTGCGCACCGAGCGCGTGGCCGACCACCGCATGCACAGCGAGTGGTTCGAGGTGGGCGCGGCGGCGGCCGACGCCATCGCCGCGGTGCATGCACGCGGCGGCCGCGTCGTCGCCGTGGGCACCACGGTGCTGCGCGCGCTGGAGTCGGCCGCGCTGCGCAGCGGCTTCGATGGCGAGGCCGCCCGGCCGTTCACGGCCTGCACCGGCGAGACCGATCTGTTCATCACGCCGGGTTTCCGCTTCCGCGTCGTCGATCGCCTGTTCACCAACTTCCACCTGCCGCGCAGCACGCTGCTGATGCTGGCCAGTGCCTTCGCCGGGCACGAACACGTGATGGCGCTGTACCGCCACGCGGTCGAGGCGCGCTACCGGTTCTTCAGCTACGGCGACGCGATGTGGCTGGCGCGGCGCTGAGGCTGCGGCCGAGGGTCTCGGACTCCGGAAGAAGAACGGGGTCAGGTCTCCCCTTTCCCCTCCCCCGCCACCCGCTGCTCCCCCGCCCGAACCAGCCGGCTGATGTGCGAGACGGACAAATCCGTGTCCTGCGCGAGCTGCGTCATCGTTCAGCCCACCTTTCGGAGAAGTACGGGGTCAGGTCTCCCCTTTCCCCTCCCCCGCCACCCGCTGCTCCCCTGCCCGAACCAGCCGGCTGATGTGCGAGACGGACAAACCCGTGTCCTGCGCGAGCTGCGTCATCGTCAGCCCACCTTCCCGGTAAGCACGGGCCAGTGCAAGCGGACGGTCGCCATCGCATGCGGCAAGCCAATCGGCCCAGCACCGTTGCGGCAGGCGCTGCACCCGCGGAATCTGCTTGTGCTGCCGCAGGCCCGTCTCCACCTGTGCCTGCATGCGCTCGGCGAACGACTCGTCGCCAAGATAAATCTGGCCGCGCAGGCCGTCTTGCCAGAAGCCGGCATCGGCCTTGTCGGCCTGTGAGACAAGTGCGGCGTAGCGGCGGCAAGCCTGCTGCCTCTGGCGAGCTGTGGTGACCGGGCTGCCCAGCAGGTAGCCGTGCAGGCCGTCGGTGTCCAGCCAGGGCGGCGTGGCCTCCAAGCCCGCGTGCGCGCGGCAACTTGACCAAGCCCACTGTGCCGGCTCGGCGGCGATGCCGGCGGCCACGGGGTTGCGCTCGACGTACCGGCACAGCGCCAGCAGGTAGGCGTCGCGGTCGACCAGGATCGCCTTGAAGCGCCCCTGGAACAGATGCCCGACGAGGCCGTGCCGGCGATTGAACTGCTGCGTGTAGACGCCGTTGGCATGGCGCATGAGCCGCGAGAGGTTTGGCGCGCGGGTGTGCAGCACCAGGTGGAAGTGATTGCCCATCAGGCAGTAGGCCAGCAGTTGGGCATCGAAGCGATCCATCGCGGCGGCGAGGACATCGAGGTGCGAACGGCGATCCGCATCGTCGCGGTAGATCGGCTCGCGGCGATCGCCGCGTGAGGTGACGTGATAGATCGCGCCGGGGAACTCGATGCGCAGGGGGCGGGACATGGGGAGGAGGGTGCCTTGACTGGATGGTAGATGGAAGACCTGACCCCGGACCCTCCTGACCCCGGACCCTCCCATGCAAATGGCAAATGGGAGACATGACCCCGAGGGCCCACGTGGGGAGGAGGAGGGTGCCTTGAATGGACGGTAAATGGAAGACCTGACCCCGGACCCTGGTAAATGGAAGACCTGACCCCGGACCCTTGACCCCGGACCCTGACGTCACCTCACCGGCGCTGCTGGCCGAGCTGCGCGACGTGCTCGGCCGCGAGCACCTGGCCTCGCGCCTGGCGCAGCAGCGTTTCAACGTCGAGCAGGCTCTGGCGCTGTATGCCGAGTTGGCCATCAGCGTCTCGCCGCTGGACACGCCGCGCGTGGTGCCCGCCGATCCTGATGACGATCACGTCATCGCAGCCGCCGTCGCCGGCGGCGCCGATCTCGTCGCCTCCGGGGATCGGCATCTTGCTGGACATGGGCAGTCATCAGGGCGTCGAGATCGTCACCGCGCGCGAGGCCATCGGGCGGCTGGAGGCAACACGCCAGACGTGAGCCCACCGTCCTCGGGAGCCCCAGCCTGCTCAGAAGCCCTTACCTCGCGTTCGCCAAGACTCTTGGATTACACGGCGATGAACCCATGCTTCGGCCAGCACGACTATTGCCGCATATCCGACGTAAATCTCTAGCCCCACTCGGGGTCCATGTGCAAGCGCGAGTAGCGCTGCAAACGGCAGGCCGAATAAGAGCATCTTCAAGACACTGCGCACAAGACGACCCATAGCAATTCCTCATTGAGACGCCTGCTTCAGCTTCTCACCGGCATAGGCGGTACCCGCCTCGATGCCTGTCTTTGCAATCTCCTGGCCAGCCGACGATCGAACTGCTGCAGGTCCACCGGTAGCAATCGCGTTCATCGTGGTCTGACCTATGTGCCCTGCAACTCCAGCTTTGGCGGCTTCGGCCTGCACAGCTCCGACAGCTGAATTTGTGATCTTTGCTCCGGCCCCAGCACCAAGCGCGCCGCCAGCGGCTGCAACCGCAAGATCGGTTCCGCTTGGAGTCTTTCCGGAGATCGCACCCTCCACGTGTTTCCCGACAACACCAGACGCGGCACCAACAAGCGCCGTCTTGCCAGTGGCTGTCCCCGCGGAGATGACGTTCTGAACAACCCCTTTGCTGAGCATTCCGGACATTCCGCCCGTTATTGCGCCCGCAACCGCTGCACCAATAACGCCCGCAGCCTTGACCGAGCCAGTCGTTCTGTACTGAACAACCGCTTCAATCCCTGCGCCGACCAAGGCTCCAAGGACAAAGTTTGGCAGTCGCCCATCCGGATCGTTGTAATTGTAGGGGTTGTTCAATGCATAGACATAGCGGTTGAAGTGCTGGCCGCTGCCCGAATCCGTCGTGACCGGATCAACCGACAGGAACCTTCCGGCTAATGGGTCGTAATACCGCTGCTGCATATACACCAACCCCGTATCCACATCATTCACGTGCCCCGTGAACCCCACCCCATCGGGGTTCGCGCTCCCCGCCACGGTCCCTCCATACGGCTCATACCGCGTGCGCGAGTTGGCGACCTCCCGCCCCATGGCGTCCGTGCGCACCACAGGCGAGCCCAGCGCATCGGCATGCACATAGCTGCGCCCGCTGACAGAGTTCTGCTCGGCGATCAGTCGCCCGCCCAGGTAGATGTGATTCGTCGCACCGCGGGTCGGGTGCAGCGAGTACATCAGCTTGCCGTCCGAACCGTAGACCTGGAACTTCCAGCTGCCGTCGTCGTAGGCCACCACGGTGCGGCGGCCATGGCCGTCGTAGGTGTAGCGCGCCTTGCCGATGGCTTGCTGCAGCCGGTTGCCGATGTCGAAGGTGAACTGCTGCGCGCCGCGCGTGCGCAGGTTGCCATTGGCGTCATAACTCAGTGCCGTGGCTGCGCCGTTCACCGTGAGCTGGGTGATGCGGTGGGTGGCGGCGTCCAGCGTCGTGCCCACGCTGCGGCTGCCGAGCACGCTCGTGCGCAGGTTGTCCAGCGCGTCGTAGCCGAAGCTGCCTGCGCCCCAGATGCCGCTGGCGGCGCTGAGGCGGTCCAGGCCGTCGTAGCCCATGCTGCGGTTGGCCGCCGGGGTGAGCAGGTCGCCGATCTGTGCGACGTTGCCGTTGGCGTCGTACGAGTACACGTCGTGCAGCACGCTGCCGTGCTGCCACGTCAGAGGCAGGCCGCGGGTGTTCAGCGAGATGCTCACCCCCACGCCGTTGCCGGCGGTGTAGCCGGCCAGCTGCCCGTTGGGATGAAAGGTCACGCCACTGGCAACCCCAGAGCCCACGGCGCGCGGCTGCCCCAAAGCGTTGAGGCTGCGCGAGACCAGCTGCCCGTCGGGGTAGGTCAGCGACTCGCGGTTGCCGTAGGCGTCGATGCCGTGGGTCAGCGGGTAGGTGCCGCCGTTGAAGACCAGCGATTCGAGGTCCATCAGGCGGCGGTTGTTGTAGCGGTAGGTCCAGTTGACCGGCCCCGAGTTCAGCTGCTCCAGCAGTCCATCGCGCGTGTAGGTGCGCGTGATGCCGGCACTGCCGTCGCCGTAGCTGGTGGTGGCCAGGCGGTCTTCGGCATCGTAGCCGTAGGTGATCTTCGCCGCGGTTGGCACGGCGGCATCGTCGCAACTGGTCAGGCCGGTGAACGGCTGCCCGCTGGCGCGCCAGGCGATGTTGCCCGCGCCGTCGTAGGCCTGGATGGTGGCGCCGGTCTCGGGCTCCACGGTCTTGCACAGGCGCTGGTGCGGGTCGTAGAGGTACGAGCGGCTGGCGCTCTGGCTCACACCGAGGTAGGTGCCGCTGCGGGTGATCTGCCGTGCCTTGCCGAACACGTCGCGCGCGATGGCGACCGAGACGCCCTCGGGCAGGGTGAGCGAGGCGATCGTGGCCTCCGAGGGGGTGTCGAACGCCTGCCACTTGTGAGTGGTGGCGTGGCCGCGCGGATTGGCGACCACCTTCGTGAACTCCGTGGTCGAGTAGGTCGTGGTGGTGGCCAGGACGCCCGCCGCGCCAGGGAGCTCGCTGTCTTGCTCCTCGCGCGTCACACGGTCCAGCCCGTCGTACTGCCAGCGCCGGCCAAGGACGGGCGGGTGGCCCGCGGGCCCGTCGACGAAGTAGAAGGTGCGCAGCGGATACGACTCGAAGGTCTTGTGGCCCTCGAAGTCGTAGCGCGTCTCCACGAAGCTGGAGGTGTTGCCCGCATCGGCGTTGTCGTACTTGGCAGCCAGGCGCACGTTCCACAGCGCGTCGAAGTAGCGAATGGTGTGGGCGTTGCCGGTGCTGATGATCTGGCGCCAGTGGCCCGGCGCGATGCCGTATTCGGTGCTCTGCACCTGGCTGAAGGAGATGGTCGTCGGGTAGTAGCTGCCCCAGGCCTCCGGTGGATAGCCGATGCTTGCCAGCCGCCCCATCGCGTCGTAGCCGTAGGTGGTGGTCGTGCCGGCTTCGTTGGTGTAGCTGGTGATCTGCCCGAGCGCATTGACCGCCGCGCTCTCGGAGAAGCCGTCGCGCCCGGTGACGCTGCGCGCGATGCCGCGGTAGTAGTCGGTGAACGTGGTGGCGCGGCCCAGGGGGTCCTTGCGCTGCCAGAGGTTGCCGTCGGTGTGATAGGTGTAGCTCTCGACCAGGCGGCCGAACTCACGCTTGGCCGTGCGAAGCCCGTTCAAGGGGTCGTAGTCGTTGAGCTGCTCGGCCAAGCCGGTGGTGGATTCGGTCAAGCTCTTGAGCTGGCCGATGACCCAGCGGGTTCTGTTGTCTTCGTAGGTGCTGCGGTCGGTCCGGGTGAACCCCGGCGTGCTGACGCGGCGCACCTCGAGGACCCGCGCCTCGCTGTCGAAACCGGCCGAAGCCACCTCCCATCGGAAGGTGGTGGCCTGCTGCGTGGTGGCGCGCAGGTCTTCGGGCCGGTGCCGGTTGGACAGATAGTCGCTGTTCTGGTTGATGCTGATGGCCATGGGCTCCAGCCAGGGCCTGCTCTGGCGATAGCGGTAGCTGGTGCTGCGAAGCCCGGCCGCGCCGCCCTGGGCAGGGATGCCTTCTTCCTTGATCTGCAGTTGCCCTTCGTTGCTCTGGTAGCGCACGCCGAAGGTGTGGCGGGTCTTCACGGCTGAGGGATCCTTGACCTCCACGGTGCGCGTGTCGGCGCAGGGGTTGCAGGGTGCCCAGCTGGCCGCGCCGCCGGTGTAGGTGTAGTCCCAGCCCCAGCCGCCGGCGGGCAGGCCCGGCCCGCCGATGTGCTTGCGCTTCAGCGCCTGCGAGGTGGTGGACTTCGGCCAGCGGGCGTTGACCGGCTTGGTGCCGACGAACAGGCACTGCTTGGTGACGTTGGATCGGTTGAATTGCTGGAACTTCAGCGTGAACGTTCCCACGGCCCCCGAGGGGTGCGTGATCGTCCCGACATAGTCGCTCTCCGGGAAGTAGCCCGAAGACTCGCAACTGGCGAGCTCGCCGAGCTCGAACGAATTCAGGTGCACCAGGGGCCGCAGGTTGAACTGCCAGCGCGAGTTGTCCGGTCGCGTCACCGTGGTGAGGTGGCCGTTGGCGTCGTACGCGTAGGTCCAGGCGCGCGTGCCATCGTTGACCGTGCTGACACGGCCCGAGGCGTCGTAGCCCAAGGTGATCTGGCGGCCATCGGTCGCCTGCACGCTGGTCAGCCGCTCGGGTGCGGCGGCGCTGTAGGTGTAGGTGACCTTCTTGCCGAAGCGGTCGGTGACCTCGGTCGCCATGAGCATGTACTCGCGGCGGGCGAGCGAGGCGCCCTCGCGCTTGGCCGCCGGGTGCAGGCGGCTGGCCATCCAGTCGAATCGGTATGTCACGCCTTCAGGCGAGATCGCGATGAAGCCTTCGCCGGCGGCGTTCTGCACCGTATCCAGGCAGCGAAAGTGCCACTTGCTCTTGGTGAGGTGCCGGTAGTTGGGGTTGTCGGTCGGCACGAAGCCGTCGTCGGTACGCCGAACGAAGATCTCCTGCGCGCCGGCACCGGGAATGTGCAGGAAAGTGCCCTGCCAGTAGTCCGAGGCGTAGAAGGTGACGGCCGCTGCCGCAGCACCCACGCCGCCTGCAGGCAGGCGGGCCGTGGGCCCCGAAGCCGGCGAAGGAGCTGGCGCGGGGGCCGCCGCCGCCCCGCCCCCGCCGCCGGTGGCTGCGCGGTACTGCACCGGAGGCGCCGTGTAGCTGCTGCAGCGTGTGACCTCGTTGGTGCCGTTCACCCAGCCGGTTGCGGTGGCGAACACGCCGGCGATGCGCGGCGTTTCGAGGTCCCAGTCGCCCAGCGTGCCGCGGATGAACACCGTGCGGCCGGCGACATGGCGGCGGGTGATGGCCACCGGCAAGGCACTGTTGCCGGGCAGGCTGACATCGGTGTGCTCGAACTCCAGCGCGCCGTTGAACAGGTTGACCTTGTCGCCCATCAGGTCGGGGCCCAGCGTCGTGACGGCGCCGTCAGCCTTGGGCAGCAGGCCCTGCAGGTACGACACGTTGACCTGATCGGCCTGTGCCCAGACCGTCAGACTGGCGAGCGAAAGCGCCAGCGCGCTGGCGACCATGCTGATCAACGTGGCGGCGCGACGAATGGCAATCACTTCCACGGCTCCTCCGGCGAACTCGGTTCGTGGCAATGCCGCCTGGAGAAGGGCGTGCAAACACCTAGTTACGCCGTTAGTCTCCCCGTGATCAAGTGGTCGGACGAACACCCACCCCGGCGCATCTCATCGATCTTCGACATGATGCGAATCCACAACGGCACGGCCGCGGCTGCTCAACTCGCGGTACAGGCGCAAAGGCCGGCAGCTCCGGCACGAAGCGCGCGCCGACAATCGCGCCCATGTTGCAGTTCGAACTCCTGAAGACCGAGGGCGAAGCGCGCCGCGGTCGCCTGACGCTGAACCACGGCGTGGTCGAGACGCCGGTGTTCATGCCGGTGGGCACGTACGGCACGGTCAAGGGCGTGCTGCCGCGTTCGCTGGAGGAGATGGGTGCCGCCATCATCCTGGGCAACACCTTCCACCTGTGGTTGCGGCCGGGGCTGGAGGTGGTGCAGACCTTCGGTGGCCTGCACCGCTTCGAGGGCTGGCCGCGCCCCATCCTCACCGACAGCGGCGGCTTCCAGGTCTGGAGCCTGGGCGAGATGCGCAAGATCAGCGAGGAAGGTGTGCGCTTCGCCAGCCCGGTGAACGGCGACAAGCTCTTCCTCACGCCCGAGATCAGCATGCAGATCCAGACCGTGCTGGACAGCGACATCGTGATGCAGCTGGACGAGTGCACGCCGTACGAGCAGCAGGGCCACGTCACCACCGAGGCGCAAGCGCGCGCGTCGATGGAGATGAGCCTGCGCTGGGCGGTGCGCAGCCGCGCCGAGTTCGAGCGGCTGGGCAACCGCAATGCGCTGTTCGGCATCGTGCAAGGCGGCATGTTCGAGGCGCTGCGCGAGGAGAGCGCGGCGCGCCTGGCCGAGATGGACTTCCCCGGCTACGCCGTGGGCGGGGTGAGCGTGGGCGAGCCGAAGGAGGACATGCTGCGCATCATGGCGCACACGCCGCGGCGGCTGCCGCACGCCAAGCCGCGCTACCTGATGGGCGTGGGCACGCCCGAAGACCTGGTGGCCGGGGTGGCCGCCGGCGTGGACATGTTCGACTGCGTGATGCCCACGCGCAACGCGCGCAACGGCCACCTGTTCACGCGCTTCGGCGACCTGAAGATCCGCAACGCGAAGCACCGGCAGGACGAACGGCCGCTCGACCCGACCTGCACGTGCCACACCTGCGTGAACTTCAGCCGCGCCTACCTGCACCACCTGGAACGCTGCGGCGAGATGCTGGCGCCGATGCTGGCGTCGATCCACAACCTGCACTACTACGTCAACCTGATGCGCGAGGTGCGGCTGGCGCTGGACGATGGGCGCTTCGCGGCGTTCTCGGCGCAGTTCGCTGCCGAGCGAGGGCATGGCATCGATTGACTTCGGTTCAGGTAGACGATCGGGGTGTGCCTTGGCGGGACAGGGTGTTGCCGGGGCGCCCGGCCTGCGTGGTGGCGAGACCGGGCCGCCGGGGTGCCCTGCTCCGCGAATGTCCTCCTCCGAGGGCCTGGCTTCGCAAGGCCCTCGAAGGCCCCCTTGATTTCGCTGCGTAGGGCACCCCGGCGTCCCGGCCCGGGCACCCGCTGCGGCGCAAGAGCGCTCGGCGACCGATCGTTGTGCTTCGCCAAGGACGCCGGGTGGTCGGCGCAGCGAAATCAAGACACCGTTGTGCGCGTCAAGCCCTTTGCGAAGCCGGATAGGCTGGATCGAATGGGCGACCGGAACGCAGCACACCGAAAGCGATGGACAGCAGCTTGTGCATGCACGCTTCG
>JAEUPD010000194.1 GCA_016788525.1 Rubrivivax sp. | reverse complement strand
GCCACCACCCAGGATCACCGCTGCGCAGGTGCGGTCCACGGCGCCAGCGCTGGTTCTGTAGTGAAGACCTTCGGGGCCTGAGTGCAATGAATCAATGACTTAGCGGGGGTGTCGGCCGCCAGTTGAGAAAGACGGGCTAGCAGGCGTGCAGCAGAGCCACCAGCTGCGCCTGGCTGTGCGCGCCGGTCTTCTCGTACATCTCGCCCACGTGCGTGCGCACGGTGGAGATCTTCACCCCCAGCGCCTCGGCCGCGCTGGCCGGGCGCATGCCCTGGCAGAGCATTTCGGCCAGCCGGGCTTGCGTGCGTGTGAAGCGGAAGCGCCGGCGCATCGCGTCGGCCCGCGTCAGTACCACGCGCTCCACCGTGGCCAGCACCCAGGTCGCGGTGCCCAGCCCGCCGTCGTGCACGGTCATGGGCTTGAGCGTGAGTTGCATCGCCGGTCCCTCGGCTTCGAGCAGCAGCGTCACGCCGCGGCCGGCCACGAGCTCGGCGTGCCACTTGGTGATCGGCACCCAGCGCCCGCCCTGACGCACGGCAAGACGGCCGGCGGCGTCCAGCCACAGGCCCTCGCAGCGTTCGACGCGACGCGTGGCCGCCGGGTTGCACTCGAGCACCGCGCCCATCGCATCGGTGACGATGAGGGGGGTCTCCAGGTGCTGCATCAAGGCGTGGCCAAGCGCGGCCAGGCGCGTGGAGCGCAGCGGCGTTGCGGGCGTCGGCGCGGCGGCAGGCGCCACGGCATGGCTGCGGGCGAAGGTCGACGAGGCGCCTGCCAAGTGCGGCGCTGGGCCCTGCAAGGCATGGGACGGAACCGGGCTCGAGATCTGGGTCAGGGTCTGCATGGCGGGCCTCCTGTCAGTGGCGTTCAGTGGGTGAGGCGCATTGCACAGCGAAGACCCCGCCGCGGCGAATGACACCAAGGTATCCCTCCCCGGGGGGAGGGTGCGCAGGAGCGGCATCGCCGAGGTGGATGCCATCATTCGCCGCCCCTCGCGGACCGGTTTTCGCCACGCTGCCACTTGACCCTGGGGCACGGCAGCAGCCTCCTCGCGGCACGCCGCAAGAACAGTGCAAGCGTGCCCACGGAAATCGACGAAAAGAATGAACCTCCTCGATGTCCCGGCATTGCTGTGGGTGGTGTGCTTCCAGATGGGCCTGTATGCGCTGATGTGGCTGCTGGCCCTGGCGCTGCTGAAGGAGTCGCGGTGGGCGGTCGCGCATTGGGTGGTGTTCATGGCAGCGCTGTGTGTGGGGTTCATGCTTGCGGCGCTGCGCGGCGAACCGCGCCACTGGTGGGCCTACAACGGCACCAACGTGACCATCGTGGCGGGATTCGCACTGATGCGGCGCGGCACCGAGCGCTTCATGGGTCTGCCGCCGCGTGATCGCGAGCAGGTCCTGACCTTGCTGCCCGTGATGGCCTTGTTCGTCTGGCTCGGGCCGGGGCGCGAGGATTCGCCGCTGCGCATCGTGGTGGCCTACTTGGTGCAGGCCTGGATCATGGTGCGCATGCTCGGTCGCATTCGACCGGCGCTGGTCGCCGAGTTCGGGCGCGCGACGATGCTCGGCCTCGTCGGCCCCGGGGCGGCGGTCGCTCTCGTGCTGGTGCTGCTGGCGCTGCGCCAGGGGTTGACCTGGCCCCAGCCCACGGAGATGCAGGAGACCAACACCGCGAACTTCGCGGTGACGCTCACCTACCTGGCTGGCTGTGCACTGTTCAGCTTCGGTTTCCTGACCCTGGTGACTCAGCGGCTGGTGGTGCGGCTGCGCGAGGCCTCGATGCGCGACCCGCTGACGGGGCTGTTCAACCGGCGCGCGATGAACGAGGCGCTGCAGCGCGCGTGGCTGCGCCACCGGCGCACGCACGAGTCGCTGGCCGCGCTGGTCATCGACCTGGATCGCTTCAAGCGCATCAACGACAGTGCGGGCCACGCGGCCGGCGATGCCGTGCTGGTGCGCGTGGCTTCGGTGCTGCAGGCGCAGCTGCGCGCCGAAGACGTGCTGGGCCGCGCTGGCGGCGAAGAGTTCTGGCTCGTGCTGCCCGCGACGCCGCTGGACCACGCGCTGCAGCTGGCAGAGCGGCTGCGTTCGGGCGTCGAGGCGGCGGCGCTGGGCACCACGTGCAGCATTGGCGTGGCGCTGGCCGCGCCAAATGATGCAGATGTCGGGCAGATCGTCGCGCGGGCGGACGCGGCGCTGTACCGGGCCAAGGACGCCGGCCGCAACCGGGTGGAGGCGGGATGAGGGGCCCGCGCGGCGTCAGAGGCCGGATGCGCGCGGGGCGGCACTCAGTTGCGGTGGTTGTGCCGCAGGCCGCCGACCGCTGATCTACGATCGCCGCATGCAAAGATCCGGTGGCAACAGCCCTGTCGGCGATCTGCTCTCGGAGCGCCGCCGTGGATTTGTCCGCACGCTGTGGGCGTGGCTCGGTGTGGGCGCCGCGGTAGCGGGCCCGGCCGGCCTGGCGGCATGCGGAGGCAGCGACGGCGCCGCCGTACCTCCATCCTCCGCACCGAGCCCGCCGGGCTCACCGCCAGGGCCTCCGCCACCGCCACCGTCACCGCCACCGTCACCACCACCGTCACCGCCACCGCCACCGCCACCGCCACCGCCACCGCCACCGGTCGGAACGCCATCACTCGGCTCCCACGGCCTCGCGTTCGCCCGCCACAACATCGCGGTCCCCGGCCTGGCGGTCACCGGCATGGCCAGCGCGGCCACCGGCAGCACGCTGCTGGTGTGCGTGGGGCGCGGCAACGTCGCGGCGCATGCGCTGCCCACCGACAACAAGGGCAACCTGTTCGAGGCCATCGGCTCGCCTCACACCTACACGCTGTGGCCGAGTTCCGGCACCGCTCTGTATGTGTGCCGCGCCGCGGCTGGCGGCGAGGGCCATGAGGTGAGGGCCACCAAGCCTGCGCTGGATGAGACCACGCTCACGGTGATCGAAGTGCGCGGCGCCGGCGTGCTGCAAGACGTGCGCTGGAACGAGGCGCTGGCCGGCGCGCCGACCACCAGCGCGAGCGTGGTCACCACGGGTCCGGCGCTGCTCGTCGCTTGGTGGTGGGGCGACGCGGGTGTCGATGGCGACAAGACCGCGGTGCCCGGCAACGGTTTCGTGGTCGTCGATTCGGTGCTCGCCTCGGGCGAGCTGGTTCAGTGCGCCGTGGCCACACGCCAGGTGGGCGCAGCGGGCACGTACCACGTCACCTGGGCGGCCACGCCGACGCAGGGCGCCCAGCTGTGGCTGGCGGCGGTTCAGGCCTCGGCCTGACTGGCTGGCAGCGCGGGCTGCGGCAGATGCCGGGCGCAGGCCCCGTTGCGAGGCGGTTCAGGACAGCCGCTCGGTCAGTTCCTGCACCGTGGTGCGCGGCTGTTCCATCACCCGCCTGAGCGTGCCAACGTAGTCGAGCATCATCGAGTGCATGGCGTCTGGCGCGAACAGTGCGCTGCGGTACGCGAACTCGCAACGCCAGCCGGATGCAGCGCCGACCATGTCGACGTCCAGCTCGGCCAGCAGGCTGCTCCGGTCGGTGGCCAGCGGCGTGAAATGCAGCCCGGCGGCCTGGTAGCTCGTCCCGGCGCTGTCCTCCAGGAACTGGGCCCAGATGGGAAACACGGTATTGCCTGAAGGTGCCAGCGCGGTCTCGCGCAGCAGCACCTCCAACGGCACGCGGCCATAGGCCAGCATCTTGCGGATCGTCGTATGGGCCTGCGCGCACAGCGCGTCGAAGCCCAGGGCACCGGCGGGCCGCACACGCACCGGCAGCATGCTGGTCATGTAGCCCACGATCTGCATGGCCGAGGCGCTCCAGCGGTTGAGCGTGGGCACGCCCACCAGCAGGTCCTCGCTGCCGGTGCGGTGCCGCAGCAGTACCGCCAGCGCGGCCAGCAGAAGCGCGAAGGGCGATGCGCGCAGCTTTCCGGCCGTCTCGCGCAAGCCCTGCAGGAAGGCGGCAGGCTCCATCACGTGCGTTGTGCCGGCCCGCCAGTCGCGATTGCCCTTGCGCTGGGCGATGGCCGGCAGTGCGACCGGCGGAGGCAGGCCGTCGAGCTCGGCGCGCCAGTAGCGGATCTCGTCGTCCAGTTGTCCCGAGTCGTAGGCTTGCTGCTCCCAGCGCGCCACGTCGACGTACTGCTCTGTCAGGGCGGGCAGGTCAGCGACGCGGCCTTCCAGGCGAGCCTGGTAGAGCGCCACCAGCTCGCGCAGCATGATGCCGATCGACCAGCCGTCGCACATGCCATGGTGTACATACAGGCACAGCACATGCTCGTCGGCGTCGAGGCGGTAGAGCTGGGCGAGAAAGGTCGGTCCGTTGAGGATGTCCAGCGCCGGGCGGTCGGGGTCGGACAGGGCCCGCACGGCGGCTTCAAGGCGCGCCGCGGGCGTGGCCGCCTCGACGTCGACCACACCCAGAGTCACGGGGGTGGGCGGCATGATGCGCTGGTGAAGCTGGCCGTGCTGATAGCTCAGGCGTGACCGCAGCGTGGGGTGGCGCGCGACCAGATCGCCCAGCGCGCCTTGCATCGCGCCCGCCGCCAGTGGCCCGCGCACGTGCCATGGGATGATCATCTCGTTCAGGTTGGCGGTGCGGTAGCGCAACGCGAACGCCCACATCGAACGCTGCCCGTGCGAGGCGGGGCTGAGCGAGTCGGGATCGGTGATCATGTCAGCAGCTCGGTTCATGGCATCGAGGCTGCAAATTGCGCCGTGGCCTGCTCGACCCGCGCGTGTGCTTCGGGTTGCGGGAAGGTGTGGTCGGCGCCCGGCAGGTCCAGTCGGGCAGTCAGCGGGTGGGCCAGGTTCTGCTGCCAGGTCGGATTCATCTGCACGGTTTCGAGAAACTCCTTGGCGGTGTAGTCGTTCCCGCTCAGGATGAGCAGCGTGCGCCCGCCGCTCGCGGCAAATGCGGCCCACGCGGCGCCCATGCGCACACCCAGGTCCGTGCGATCGTCGGCGGCCCCGTCGTCTTCGGCGATCGCCAGAGCATCGGACTCACGCCTTCTGGTGGCGCGCGCGCTCAGGCGCAGCGCCTGCGCCAGTTCACCCAGGGAACTGCCCAGGGAGACGCCGCCGCGCAGCAGCTTCAGCCAGAATTCCTTCTGCGCCAGCCGCTGCAGGTAGTAGTGCTTGACCTGGGTGACTGCCGCGGTCTCGTCGGTGCGTACCCAGGGATTGACGAGCATCAGCGCCTTGACCCGCGCGTCCTTGGTGCGCCTGACGTAGAGCAGTGCCGCCGTGGCGCCGCCGCACAACCCCCAGATCGCTGCCGAGCGGAGGGTGGGTACTTCGAGGAACAGTGCGTCCAGCGCGGCGCGGATGTCGGCGTAGAAGTCCTCGAAGTACTGGCGCGGGCCGCTGCTGTCGCCCATCCCCCGGGCGTCGAAGCGCATCGCGGCGATGCCTTGCCCGGCCAGCGAGTGTGCCAGGCGCACGAACATCCGGTGGCTGCCGATCCGGTATTGGGGGCCGCCGACCACGATGAGCACGGCATGGCGCGCCGGCGGCGCCGGGACAGCCGGCGTGCTGACTATGCCCAGCATCTCTTCCCCCTGGCAGGGGAAGACGACGGCGGTCTCGGTGATCATGCCAAGGCCGTCGTTTCGCACAGCGTGCCTGCCTCGATGGCCGTGAGCTCGACGAGTGCCGGGGCCTCCTCGATGTCCTGGCTCTGCCAGAACAGCGGCCCGCCGACAGCTGCGGCGCGCACCTCCACGCCGCCGTCCCGCCACTTCTGGACGATGGTCTGCGATGCGGGCAGCAGCTCCGGGGGCGTCTGGGCCGACACCTCGAGCCAGGAAACGCGCGTGCCGTGCGCCGGGGGCCGCAGCTGCGCCGCGGCCAGGCCGTCGGTGACGCCCGGGCCAAGCGCGTAGCCGGCCACTTCCACCGCACCGCCTGCGGCCAACGTGGCCAGCAGCGAATCGGTGACGCCCTTGGCGGCCCCTTGCTGCAACTGGCCGGCCATCTTCAGGCGGAGGAACTGCTGCAGCACGAGCTTGCCGCTGGATTGCGGCTGCCAGAGCATGAGATGGGCCCTGCTCCCGAGTTGCGCCTGGGCCTGAGAAGCCACCAGGCAGCCGGCCCGGATGCCCCACAGGATGAGCGGCGCTTCGGCGGGGGCCTGGCTCGCGGCCCACTGTGCGGTGTCGAGCAGGTCGTCCACCCAGGCCTGCCAGGTGGCGCTGACGAGATCGCCACTGCTGTCGCCGCAGCCGGCCATGTCCAGCTGCACCACTCGCAGGCCCGCGCGGGCCATGGCCCTCGCCGCCAGCGACGCAGTGCGGCGGCCCTTGTTCATCTCTTCGGCAAATGCCGCGACCCCCACCACCACGCCACGCGGCACGCCGCCGGGTTCATGCACCACCAGCAAGCGCCTGCCGCCCAGTGGCGCAGTGCCGTCGCGGAACATCGCCTTCATGCCCATGCTGCAGGTGACCCTGGAAGGAGGATGAGCTCGGGTGCAGGCCCGAGGCGCATCAGGCCATGCGTGCGGCGACGAAGTCGCACAGCGAGCCGACGGTGGCGAAGGTTTCGCCATCGATGTCGTCGTCGTCGACGACCAGGCCCAGGTTCTCTTCGATGGCCGAGATCAGCGACACCACGGCCATCGAGTCGAGTTCGGGGATGGCCCCCAGCAGCGGGGTCTGCCGGGTGAACGTGGCGCTGCGGCCGTCGAGGCTGAGGACCTCGTCCAGCAGGCGCAGGACCTGGGATTCGACTTGCATGTGCGTGTGCTCCGAGGAGCTTCTTGTCAGGGGCGAGGCATTCTAGGAAGCGACCCTGGCGCGCTCGTGGGGCGGACCTGGGCTTGCCCAAATCCTTCACGGCCCGATTCCCGCTGGTGCACGCCCGGGCGCCACCTTGGCGCGCCTCTCGGGGGCGGTCCGCCGGTCAGAACCACGCGTTCGCAGTCACCTGCACCCAGCGCCGCCAGTAGCCTGCACCGGACGCTGCGCCTCCGGCCAGACCAAGTCCTTGCCCAGAGCCGCCCACCGATGCCCGCAGCCGCCACTGCGGCGAGGTGTCGGCGGCGAGCGTGAGCTCCCAGAGGTGTGGATGGCCGCGGCTGGCGTTGCCTGCCGAATCCACCTCGCGCGAGCTGGCCAGCCCGAGGCGCGCCTGCGCCTCGAAGGGCCGCCATTCGTGCGACACGGAGGTGGTCAGGCGCAGCTCCTCGTAGCGGCGCGGGTTCCAGTAGCCGCGAGCGTCGGCGCCCGGGGCCCCTTCGCGGGTGCGCTCGAAACGGCTCCACTCGGCGCCGGCCAGCCAGCGTGGCCGCGAGGCAAGGGTCCACTCGCCGCGCGCCGCCAGTCGCTCGCGCGTGGTGCCGTCGTCGAAGCGAAGCCGCGCCATGGCACCGGCCAACAGCAGGCGCCCGTGGCCTCGCCAGTCGGCGCCCAGCGAGTCGATGTCCACGCGCACGCGGTTGGCCAACGCGCGCGGCGTCTCGACGAGTTCGCGGGTGTGCTCCGCGTCGACGCGCCAGCCGTCGGCCGGAACCCACTTCAGACGTGCGGTGGGCATGAACGGTTGCCACGATCCGACGTGATGGCTGCGCAGCACGAACTGCGGCCACCAGGTGCCGGTGGCCGCATCGGCTTCACCCAGGCGCCAGCGGCCGGACGCTTCGAGCGTTGTCGCCGAGGCCCGCGCGGTGTCTTCGAGTTCGAGGTGGCGCACGCCCACCTCCGCGCTCATCGCGGCCAGCGGCCTGGCGCCTGCCCCCACGGTTGCAGCGCGTGTGCGCAGCCCGTCGCGGTCTTCGGTGGCCTCCAGCGCCGCGAAGCCGTAAGGCCGAATGTCGCGCGCGAAGCGGTGGTCGCGCTGCCAGGCGGCTTCGGCCGAGTCGGCCTGCTGCACCAGTGGCCAGGCACGATCTTCGAAACCCGCCCACCGCCAGGACCGCGCAAGGTCGAAGCGCTCTGCTTCGCTGGCCGGCGGGGCCCAGCGCTGGAAGTGCACCAGGGCTTCTCGATGGCGCCCGGCGCTGTTGAGCGCACTGGCGTAGGCCCAGCCCAAGGCGCGGTTGCCAGGCTGCAGCCCGGCGGCCTCGGCCAGCAGCGGCAATGCCGCGGCGGCGTCGCCGGCCCACAGCGTCTGCCAGGCGAGCGAGGGCACGATGTCGCGCCGGCGGGCCGGCGCGGCCGCAAGCGCCTGCCGGTACAGCGCCGCGGCTCGCGCATTGCGATCGGCCCAGCCGAAGACGCGTGCGGCCTCGATGAGCAGGTCGGCGTCGGCCGGGGCGCGCAGTGCGAGTTGCTCGAACAAGGGCAAGGCGGTGGCGAAGTCGCGCCGGTCCGTGGCGGCGCGCGCCTGCGCCAGCGTGCCGGCAGGGTCGGCGCCAGCCGCCGGGACGGGGGTTGCTGGTGGCGCCTGGCCAGCCGCGGGCGCGACCGCGCCCGCGAGGGCGGCGGCGAGCGTCGCGCCGAGGGCCGCGGCCAGCGGTGAGCGGCGCCTCACGCGGCTTTCCCGGTGCGCGCGGTCTGCCAGCGCACGCTGTTCGCCGCCGGGCGCCTGAACAGGTAAGGCAAGGCGATCACCGTGGTCACCGCCTGCATCGCCCAGTAGGCGATGGGGTACCACACGGCATAGGGCAGGTAGCGCAGCACGCGCGGGTCGTAGCGGCGGTCGATCAGCACGCCGGTGGTCAGCTGCACGAGGCACAGCGTGGCGATCGACATGCCCCACAGATTGGGTATCGGGCTGGCTCCCACCGGCGGCACGCCCACCGCGATCGACACGCTCCACAACAGCGTCAGAAACACGAAGCACAGCGACCACAGGATCGACAGCGACGACTCGACGAACACCGGCCACAGCCGCCGGCAGTTCCAGGTCGTCAGCACGTCGCGGTGCTTGTGCAGCACCTGGGCCAGCCCGCGCGCCCAGCGCAGGCGCTGGCGGAACAGGCCGCGCCAGCTCAACGGCACCGTCATCCAGCAGATGGCGCGCGGCTCGTAGCGCACGTCGTAGTGGCGCTTCTGCAGCTTCCATGTGAGCTCGATGTCCTCGGTGGGCATGTTCGGGCTGAAGCCGCCGACGTCGGCCACGGCGCTCTTGCGCAGCGCCGCGACGACACCCGACACGGTGACGATGCGGCCCCAGATGCGCTGCGCCCGCCTGAGCAGGCTGATGATGGAGGAGAACTCCACCGCCTGCAGCCGGGCCAGCACGGTGGTGGTGTTGCGCACGCGCGGGTTGCCGGTGACCGCGGCGACGCGCGGCGAATCGAAGTGCGGGACGATCCAGTTCAGCAGCTGCGGGTCGGGCGCCGCGTCGGCGTCCAGCCCGAGCAGGATCTCGCCTCGCGCCAGCGGCAGGGCGTCGTTCAAGGCCATCGCCTTGCCCTCGTTGACGCCCTTGTGCAGCACGCGCAGCCGGCGGTCGGCCAGCAGCGGTTCGAGTGCGGCGAGCGTGCCGTCACGCGACCCGTCGTCGATGACGATGACCTCGAAGGCCGGGTAGTCGATGTCGAGCATGGCCTGCACCGAAGGTGCGATCACCGCTTCCTCGTCGTGGGCCGGCACCAGCAGGCTGACGAAGGGGGGCTTGCGGGGCGGCGGTGCGGCCTCGACGCCTGCGCCTGGCGTTGGCGACGGGGGCGGGGGCGGGGGCGGCATCGCGTCCTCCCAGCGCCACCGGAAGAGCAGCGCGGTGATGATCCACATGATGCTCGTGACGATGGGGTAGGCCGCGAAGAACACCAGCACCAGCCAGTACGGCGGCGAGTGCTGGATGGCCAGCAACGCGGCTTCGATGCTCACTGGCGCACCGCCGGGTCGCCGGTGTCCGCGGCGGCGGGGCGCTGCCCTGCCTGGCTGCTGGCGTGGTCGATCGCGCTGCGCGCCTGCGCAGCAAGGTCCGAGGCGGGCGCCTGCAGGTCGGTCGGTGCGTGCCCGGCGCCGCCGGGCGGCGTGGCAGCCTCGAGGTAGCGCTTGACTGCGCCTTCGATCACCACCTCGACCCGTTGTGCGCCTGCGAGGGCGCGGAAGTCAGCCACCACCGCGCGGCCATGGAAGTCCACGCGGTAGTCGAGCGCCGCACCGCCGGCGCGCCGCCGCGGCCCCTTGCGGCGGTAGATGCCTCGGTTGTGGAGGATCCAGGACACCGTGATCACCGGGACGACGACCGCCGCCCCGATCATCAGTGTGCGCAGCTCCGAGAAGTCGGTGCCGCGGGTGATGACGCGATGCCAACCCCAGAAGAAGAGTGCCCATCCGGCGACGATGGCCACGAGGTGGGCGAACCTGCGCAGCCAGCGGCCGTGCCTGGGTGCAGCCGGTCTTGCGGCTGCCGCATCGCCGGCACGAGCACCCCCCGGCGTGATCAACGGCCGGTGCGGATGCACCCCGGAAGCCGCGGCCGCGGCAGGGAGGCCTGGCGAGCCCAGGCCAGCCAGAGCAGGAGGGCCAGCAGCACCAGCGTCCAGGGCGGGGGCACATCGACCTGGCCCGCCACGAGGTGCTCGGTGGGCACGAGCGTCCAGTCGCAGCCCGCCGCGCAGGCGGTGGTCCAGCGCAAGTCCACGACCCCGGCACCCAGCCGGTTCCATGCGCCCAGCTCGAAGCCGTACAGGCCGGCGGCAAGCAGCAGGTTCTGGTCGAAGCCCAGGCGGTCGCGCGGGTTGAGGAAGTCGCGCTCGATCCCCAGCGCGGCGCCGCCCGCGCCCACGAGGCGGAAGAAGAAACCGTCGTCGTGCAACACGCTGAAGTTGTACTCGCCGGGTTCGGTGATGCGGATGAAGCCGCTGTAGCGCGCGGTCCAGTTCTGCTGCGACGGGTCGCCCGCCTCGGCATTGTCGCAGCTGCCCAGCGGTGCGGAGGGCGCGAAGAAGGGCACCAAGGTGGCGGCGCCCCAGGTGGCGCTGTAGCACTCGTTGTAGCGCGAGTTGCCGTGGTTGATGGTGTCCAGCACCCCCGAGTAGCTTTGCAGCAAGGCGCCGCTGGCGGCGCTGGGCGTGCCGGCCGCCGCCGCATGCACGGCGGCCCAGTCGACCTGGCCCCACAGGCCCGTGCCCCAGGAAAACGTGGAGATGGGCACGCCGGCGCCGAAGCGACGGTTGGGCTCGTCCCAGAGCACGGCGCTGCCCTGCCAGTCGTTGCCGATGCGGTGGAACTCGGCGGCCGCGCCGTTGCCGGCGGCGAAGGTGCCCGGGTACTGCGGGGCGAGGACGTACGCCGCCTGGGCGGCTTCCAAGGGCACCACGCATGCCGCCGCCACCGCCAACGCGGCAATGCCGGCACCCAGCGCACGGCAAAGCGTGCCCGACAGAACTGCCGGACCCGAACGCAGGCGGTGCATTTGTTCGGCTTGAATGGGGGCGGGGGGGGTCGTGATGAAGTTCATGATCAGCCTGGCGGTGACATCCACTTTCAACATTAGGCCACAGGCCGACTTCCAAAGACCGGAAATGCGCCCGTCTCGTGCCGTTTCACGCGCCTCGCCCCGCATTCATGAGGGTTCACCCGAAGGTCGATGCCAGAATCTTCAGCCATGAAAGTACTCGTGACCGGCGCTGCCGGCTTCATCGGCAGCACCGCGTCGCTGCGTCTTCTGGCCCGGGGCGACGAGGTTGTCGGCCTGGACAACCTCAACGACTACTACGACGTCCAGCTCAAGCTCGACCGCCTGGCGCGGCTGCAGCCGCACGCGCGCTTCCGCTTCGCCAAGCTCGACGTCGCCGACCGCAACGGCATGGAGGCGCTGTTCGCGGCCGAGAAATTCGACCGCGTCATCCACCTGGCCGCCCAGGCCGGGGTGCGCTACTCGCTGAAGAACCCCCACGCCTACATCGACAGCAACGTGGTGGGTTTTATGAACATCCTCGAGGGTTGCCGCCATGCCAAGGTCGGGCACCTCGTGTATGCCTCCTCGTCCAGCGTCTACGGCGGCAACACGCGCATGCCGTTCTCCGAGCACGACAGCGTCGACCACCCGGTGAGCATGTACGCGGCCACCAAGAAGGCCAACGAGCTGATGGCGCATACCTACAGCCACCTGTTCGGCCTGCCGACCACGGGGCTGCGCTTCTTCACGGTCTACGGGCCCTGGGGGCGGCCGGACATGGCGCTGTTCCTGTTCACCAAGGCCATCCTTGAGGGGCGGCCGATCGACGTCTTCAACCACGGCCGCATGCAGCGCGACTTCACCTACGTCGACGACATCGTCGAAGGCGTGATCCGCGTGCTCGACAGGACTGCAGCGCCGAACCCCGCCTACCGCGCCGAGGCGCCCGACCCGGGCACCAGCAATGTCCCGTTCCGCGTGTTCAACATCGGCAACCACAACCCGGTGCCGCTGATGGACTTCATCGGCTGCATCGAAGAGGCCCTGGGCATGAAGGCCGAGAAGAACCTGCTGCCGCTGCAGGACGGCGACGTGCCGGCGACCTACGCCGATGTCGATTCGCTGCGGGAGTGGGTCGGCTTCGTGCCGGCCACCGACATCCGCACCGGCATCGGTCGCTTCGTGGCCTGGTACCGCGAGTACTACAAGGTCTGAGGGAAGCGGAGGCCGGGGCGCCCGGGTCAGCGCCGGGCGGCACCTGCCTCTTCGAGCAGCGAGCGGAGGTAGCGCACCGGGATGGCGTAGGTGATTCCGGTGGGCGCCGACAGGGCCGTCTCGCGGCTGCCACGCACCAGCACCATGTTGACGATGCCGATGACCTCGCCGGTGGCGGCATCGAACACCGGCCCGCCGCTGTTGCCGGGGTAGGCGGTGGCGTCCAGCTGCAGCGTCTGAAGGTTGCCCGTGCGCAGCCGGGCCAGGGCGCGTGGGTCGAGCTGGGCGGCGGTGGGCGCAGGCAGCGCCACCGTGGTGACCGAGGCCACGATGCCGCGGTGCGTGACCGGGGCAAAGCCCAGCGCGCCCCCGATCGGGAAGCCCATCAGCGCGATCGACTGCCCTTCTGCCGCCTGGTCCGACGTGGACAACGCCAGCGCCGGCAGCGGCGGCCCGTCGATGCGCAGAAGCGCCAGGTCGAGTGCCTTGTCCTGGGCGAGCAGGGTCGCAAAGCGCAGGTCGCCGGCCTCCCGGCCGGGCGCCGCAGTCTGCGCCAGCACGGCCAGGCGGGTGCCCTGCCCCGCCCCCGTCTCCGCCGGCGCGGGCAGCACGTGGGCGTTGGTGGCGATGATCGACCCGTCGGCGACGACGAAGCCGCTGCCCCGAAACCCGAAGCGCGGGCTCGCCGTCGCGCCGTAAGTGCCCACCGGCACGACCGACGGTCTCACGCCCGCCACAAGCGGGCGCAGGTCAGGGCCGGCAGAGTCTGCCGGCCGGGTCTGGCCGAGGGTGGCAGCTGAGTAGCCCGCGGCGAGCCCGAAGCCGGTGGCGGCTCGCGGCACACAGAGCCTGCCGGCGCCGGCCGACATGAGCCGCGCGCCGAACCCCTGGCCCAGCCCGCACAGGAGCAGTTGCCGGCGCCCGGCGCAGATCATCAACGCGTCAGCTTGAGCAGCTCGGTGACTTCGGCCTGCGCCTTGAAGCGGTCGCCCAGCCGGGCGAGGTCCTCCAGTTCCGCCCGCGCCGGCGGTTTGTCGCCGGCTTTCAGGTGCAGGCGGGCCAGATTGAGCTTCAGGTGCGGGTCGTGCCGATCGATCTGCACCGCCTGCTTCTGCACCTCGAGGGCGCGCTTGAGCTGGCCCTCGGCGGCCAGCGTGGTGGCCAGCGTGTCCATGATCTGTGGCCGATTGGGCAGGATCTGGTTGGCCTGCTCGGCCAGCGGCACGGCGCCCGACTTGCCCTGCTTGGCCATCAGCCACGCCACGTTGTTCAGCGCCAGCGCGTTGCGCGGCTGGCTATCCAGCACGGCGCGGTAGTGCTTCTCGCCGGCGGCGAAGTCGGCGCGCGCCATCGCCAGGTCACCCAGGTAGTAGTTGAAGCCGAAGTCCTTCGGGTTCTCTTTCTGCCAGTCGAGCGCCAGCTTCTCGGCGTCGGCGCGCATGCCGCCGGCAAACATCGCCTGGTGCAGCCGGATCGCCAGGTCGGTGCTGCGCGACAGTGCGAAGGCCTTGCGGTACGCCGCCACCGCGGCCGGCCAGTTGCGCTGGTGCCGTTCGACGTCGCCTTCGAGCTGGAAGCCGCTGATGTCGGTGGGCCTGCCTCGCTGCAGATCGCGCGCGATCGCCCGGGCCTCATCGGGGCGCTCCTGCTGCAGCGCCAGCGCGGCGAGCCCGCGCTTTGCCGCGAACGACTCGGGCTCCAGTTCGAGCGCCTTGCGCAGGGCGCCGCGCGCCGAGGGCAGGTCCTTGTTCTGGACATGCGCCTCGGCCAGGCGCAGCTGGTGGATCGCCTCGCCGGGGTACTTCGTGGCCAGTTGGCTGAAGGTGGCGATGGCTTGACGCGCGTCGCCGGCGGCCAGTTGCGCGCGGCCCAGCGCCGAATGCATGTCAGCATTTCCCGGCACGGCGGCTACGCCGTCCTGCGCGGCGATGACCGCGGCTTGCGGGTCGCCCACGCGAAGCAGTTGCTCGATGTAGACCAGGCGCGGGCTCGGCTGCGCGGGCGCTGCCTTCACCGCCGCGGCGTAGATCTGCGCCACCTCGGTGCTGGTGCCGCCAGTACGGGCCACGATCTCCGCCAGCGCCATGCGGGACGCAACGTTGTTGGGGTCCTGGGCGACCAGGTCCTGCAGCCGCTTGCGCGCTGCGTCATTGCGGCCCGCGTTCACGTCGAGGGCGGCCAGTGCGGCTGCGGCGGGCACGAACTTCGGCTCTTTCTTCAGCGCTGCTTCGAGGGCCGCCGCGGCGCCGACCTCGTCCTTCTTCGCCAGCAGCACGCGGCCGCGCAGCAGGTCGGGCAGGGCCTTGTCAGGCATCTTCTTCTGCAGCGCTTCCACCGCGCGCAGCGCGCCCGGCAGGTCGCTGGCGCGCAGGCGTGCCGAGATCAGCGCCAGGTCGGCGCGGGTGCCGGCGGTGTCCTCGGCGGCGATGGTCTCGAGCGCGTCCATCGCCGGTTGGGTCTCGCCGCGTGCGTACCGGGCCAGGGCGAGCGTGGTCCGCACGCGAGGGTCGCTCGGTGAGGCCTTGGCGGCGGCCTGGAACATCTGGTCGGCGCGTTTGGGGTCGCCAGACAGCATGAGGGCCTCGCCGGCCAGCGCGTAGGTGGGGCCGTCGACCTGCTTGCCTTCCAGGGCCGGCGCCAGCACCTCGAGGGCCTTGGCCGGCTGCTGGGTGCGCAGGTAGGTCTGGGCGAGCAGCTGGCGCGTGCCCAGGTGCTGCGGCATCGCCCGCAGCGCCTTGGTGAGGTTGCTCTCGGCCTGGTTGTACGAGCGCAGGCGGAAGTCGGCGGCGCCGGCCAGCGCCTGGATGCGCGGGTGGTCGGGCATGGCCTTGAGCATGCGTGTGGCGATGTCGCGCGCCTTTTGCGCATCGCCATCCTGCAGCGCCATGTGGCCTTCCAGGTACAGCGTGTCGGGGTGGTGCGGGGCGGCTTTGCGCAGCGCCTCGAACTGGGCCTTGGTCTCGGCCAGACGGCCGTGCTCGGCATGGATGCCGATGATCGCCACGTGCGCCGTGGCCGCAGATGGTGCCGCGGCCACCACCTTGCGCAGCGCCTCGAGGGCGGCAGCCTCGTCGCGCTTGCCGCGCCAGAGCAGTTCACCCTTGAGCGTGCCGGCGCGTTCGTTGCCGGGCTCGCGGGCGAGCACGTCGTCAAGCAGGCGCAGCGCGCCGTCGACGTCGTTCTCGCCGGCTTTCATGCGGGCCTGAAGGATGAGCGCGGGCGCGAACTGCGGGCTGGCCTTCAGTGCGCGAGCCAGGGACTCCTTGGCGGGGGCCGCCTGCCCGGCCACTGCGTGGGCGATGGCCACGCTGGTGGCCAGGTCGGCCTGTGCCGCGGGCGTGGCGAGCACGGCAGCGCCGAATTGCGAGATCACCTTGGCATGCTCGCCGGCCAGCAGCATCGTGCGGGCCAGGTCCGGGCTCACCTGGTCCTCGGCATGGCCGAGTTCGCGCGCACGCTGCAGTTCCACCAGCGCGCCTGCGGGGTCGCCCGACTCCAGCAAGGCTTTGCCCAGCAGGTAGCGGCCGGCTGGCGAGTTGCCGTTCTTCTGCAGCAGCGTCTTGAGCTGGATCGTGGCGGACTTGTACTCCTTCTTCGCCATGAACGACTGCGCCGACTGCAGCAGCTTGTCTTCCGATTCGCCGCGGCAGCCGCCGAGCATCGCGGCGGCAACGACCAGGGCGGCCAGGGCGAGACGGCTGTGACGTGGATTCATGCTGGTGTCCTCCGAGTGGCCGTCGGCTTGGGGCCGCTTGTGGCGGGCCGACGCAGCCCGGGATGGCGCGACACCCGTTCACGGCGGTGCGGGTTGGGGTCCATCCGGGCCGCGAATTGTCCCGGCAGGGCCGGTCACCGAGCATCATCCGTCGAGCCGGTGCGTGCGAGGCAGCACGCTAGGGGCCGCCCCGATCGGCGGCCAGGTGTCACGGCTTGATACCCAACCGCTTCATCAGGTCGTAGATCGTCGGGCGGCTCACGCCCAGCAGCTCGGCGGCGCGGCCGACGTTGCCGTTGCTGCGCGCGAGCGCAGTGACCACGGCACCGCGTTCGGCGGCGTCGCGGATGGCCCGAAGGTTGAGGTCGGAAGGTGGGCCGGCAGCTTCGTCGCCCGGGGCCATGCCAGGCAGGCCGAGGTCGTCGGCTGTCAGGCGCTCGCCGTCGGCCATGATGGCCGCGCGCTTGATGCAGTTGAGCAGTTCGCGCACGTTGCCGGGCCAGGCATGCTGTTCGATGGCGTGGATGGCGTCCTCCGACAGCATCATGGCCGGCCGACGTTGCTCCTGCGCAAAGCGGCGCAGGAAGGCATGCGCGAGCAGCACGGCGTCGCCGGCGCGCTGTCGCAGCGGCGGGATCTCCACGACGATCTCCGCCAGGCGGTAGTACAGGTCCTCCCGGAAGCGGCCGTCGCGGATCTGGTTCTTCAAGTCCTGGTGGGTGGCGCACACCACGCGCACGTCGACCGCGATCTCGCTGCGGCCGCCCAGGCGCTCGATCGTCCTCGACTCGAGGAAGCGCAGCAGCTTGGCCTGCAGCGAAGCCGGCAGGTCACCGATCTCGTCGAGCATCAGCGTGCCGTTGTGCGCTGTCTCGATCTTCCCCGGGGTGGTCTTCGACGCACCCGTGAAGGCGCCCTTTTCGTAGCCGAAGAGCTCGCTTTCCAGCAGGTTCTCGGGGATCGCCGCGCAGTTGATGGCGACGAAGCGGCCGGGGCGCTTGCTGGCGGCGTGCAGGCCCTGGGCCAGCACCTCCTTGCCGGTGCCGGATTCGCCCAGCAGCATCACCGTGACGTTGCTGGAGGCCACGCGCTCGACGGTGCGGGCCACGCGCAGCAACTGGGTGTCGCGGGTGATCAGGCCACCCAGGGCGTCCAGCCCGGGCCCGGCCTGCGCCGACTGCAGCCGCCGGTTCTCGGCCTGCAGCTCGGCAAGCCGAAGGGCGCGCTCGATGGTCAGCTTGAGGACGTCAGGCTCGAAGGGCTTGGCCAGAAAGTCGTAGGCGCCCTGGGCCACCGCACGCAGCGCATGTGCCTGGGCGTTCTGCCCGGTCAGCACGATGACCTTCACGTTGGGGTCGATGTCCAGCAGCTGCTGGAGCAGCCGGAAGCCTTCGGAGACCGAATCGGGGTCTGGGGGCAGCCCGAGGTCCATCGTGACCACCGCCGGGCTGTGCCGCCGGAATTGCTGCAGGGCCGACTCGCGGTCGGCCGCGGTGACGGCTTCGAAGCGGTCGAGCGACCAGCGGATCTGGCGCTGCAGCGCAAGGTCGTCCTCGACGATCAGCAGGGGCGTGGCGCGTGCTGCGTCGCCTTCGGTGGCGGGGAGCGGGCGCGTCACGACCGTCTCGACGCCGGCGGTGGAGGGGGTCATCACAGGTCAGGGGTCATCAGGTCGGAGTCGTGCTGCGACTCGAACAGTGGCAGGCGCACGGTGATCACCGTGCCTTCGGACTCCTGGCTGGCCACCTGAATGGTGCCGCCCAGCTCACGCACGTACTGCGCGCTCTCGTAGCTGCCCACGCCCATGCCCATGCCCTTGGTACTGGCGAACGGCTTGAACAGCTGCGTCTGCACGAACTCCTCGCTCATTCCCACCCCGGTGTCGCCCACCTCGATGCACACCTGCCCGCTCTCCCGGTACACGGAAATCCAGACGCGGCCGGGCATCGCGGTGGCGTCCAGCGCGTTGTGCACGAGGTGGCCGAGCACGCGCTCGATGCGGTCCTCGTGGCCCCGCGTGGCCAGACGCTCCCGCTGCAGCACCTCGAGTTCGCGCCCGCGTGCCCTGGCCAGGGCCTGCAGGCTGTCCACGATGGGCAGCAACTCGACGCCGCCACCGCCACCGGGGGCCGGCGAACCCTCTCGCAATTGCAGCATCAGACGCCGCATCTTCGCGAGCGAGCTTTCCACGGTCAGCAGCATGTCCTGCTGGAACTCGCGGTTGTCGCGCAGCCTTTCGGCATTCTTCAGCATCAGCGACAGCTGGGTCACGATGTTCTTGAGATCGTGCACGACGAAGGCCGACATGCGGTTGAAGGCTTCGAACTTGCGAGCCTCCAGCAAGGCCTCTGTCGCCTGCATCTGGGCCAGGTATCCGGCGGCCTGGCGACCGGCGGTCTTCAGCAGGTCGAGCACTTCCCAGTTCACATCCACCCGCGTGCGGGGGTGGGCCAGCAGCACGAAGCCTTGCAGTTCGTCGCCCACCAGCAAGGGCACCACCAGCCAGGGCCGGGCCGGCCCGCCGAGCCACTGCGGCAGCGGGAGTTCCTCGTACAGATGGGGAGAGGTCAGCAGCTGGTCGAGGTCGATGACCCAGCCCGTGCGCCGCAGGAACGCGACGAAGGCGCTGCCAGCACTCTCTTGGGCCTGCACGGGCGCGGCATTCCAGCGCGCCACCTGCTGGAAGGGGCCTTCGGGCTCGCTGCGGGTCCACAGGCTGCCGCCGGGGCATTCGACGAGATCGGCCAACCCACGCACGACGAGTCGCCCGACTTCATGTGGTGCACCGCGGGTGGACAGCATGGCGGTGAAGCGCAGCCATTGCTCGCGGTAGTCGAAGCGGTAGCTGAAGAAGTGCTTGGCCACGACGACCCGCAGCCAGGCGCGCAGCGACCCCGAGATCGCGAACGCCACCAGCGCGGCCAGGCCGGCGAACAACAGGCTGATCTGCAGGGCCCGGCCCCACGTGCCGCCGAAGAAGCGCAGGTAGTAGCCCAGGCTCGAGACGAACAGCAGGTACAGCCCCGCAAGCACCAGCGTCGCCGAGTGGAACACCGCGGTTCTCGAGAGCTGCAGCTGGGTGATCCAGTCGGCCCGTCGACGCGACGCCACCAGCAGGAACGGGATGGCCAGCGTGTGCACCACCCCGCGGGCGCCAAGCGTGTCACCATCGGCGCGACCGAAGAGGAAGGCCTGCGACGTCATGTAGATGTCGAACACGAACACGATCGCCAGGCCCAGGCACACCGGCTTGGCGTGCCAGCGTGGGTCTTCGCCGAGGTTGCGGAAAAGCTGCTCCAGCAGCAGCAGCCCGAGCAGCGGCAATGCGAGGACCACCATCAGCACGAGCTGAGACGTGGGCTGGTCGAGCATGCCCAGCGCGGCGCGAAGGCCCTGCAATGCCGTGGCCACGACCAGCGCGATGACGATGATCCAGCGCAGCGTGCGCGTGACCCGTGGGGCCGCGCCGTCGCGCATTGCCCCGATCAGGGTGTAGAGGAAGGCCAGCCACAGCCCGTAGCGGGCCAGGTCGAGCAGCGCGGCGGCGGCCAGCCAGCCGGTGTCGCGGGTGCCGAAGGCCAGGGCTTCAGAGGCCGCCCACAGGCCGCTGGCACCCAGCGCGCCGACGAACAGCGCGGCGCAAAGCGGCGAGCCGCGGGGCATGCGGCCCGTCCAGGCCAGAAAGGCCAGGAAGATCAGGTGGGCGGCTGCGCTGAATGCGTGGCCGGCCACCGCAAGGTCGTCCAACGCGGCAGGCTCAGGTCAGGGGCCCGTGGAAGGGGCGCGCCCGCGATTGTGTTGGTCGCGGCCCGGGTCGTCCGCCCTGGCGCGCGCAGCCGCCGGCCCGGATGCGGCCGAAGTCACGCCATTGATGCGGGGTGCGGTTCGGCCGGCCGGCTGCCGTGCCGTCGTCGGCCGCGCGGGCCGGGCGCTGCCCTCAGCGCGCGCCCTTGCCAGTGAGCACCACGCCCACCGTCTCGAGCAGGACAACGAAATCGAGGAACAGGGTGTGGTTCTTCACGTAGTACAGGTCGAACTGCAGCTTTTCCTGCGAGTCCTCGACCGTGGCGCCATAGGCGTAGCGCACCTGGGCCCAGCCCGTGACGCCGGGTTTGACGCTGTGGCGCACGGCATAGAAGGGGATCTTCTGCGTCAGCTGCTCAACGAAGTAGGGCCGCTCGGGCCGGGGGCCGACGAGGCTCATGTCGCCCTTGAGCACGTTGAAGATCTGCGGAAGCTCGTCGATGCGTAGGCGGCGGATGATGTGGCCGACGCGGGTGATGCGGTCGTCGTTGGCGGCGGCCCAGCGCGGCTTGCCATCCTTCTCGGCGTCGGTGCGCATGCTGCGGAACTTGATGACCTGGAACGTGCGGCCGTTGAGGCCGACGCGTTCCTGGCGATAGAACACCGGCCCGACGCTTTCCAGCTTGATCAGCAGCGCCGTGATGGCCATGACCGGCGCGGCGGCGACGAACAGCAATGTCGCACACACGATGTCGAAGACACGCTTGATGAAGGTGCGCAGCGCACCCTGGTTGAAGCCGTCGCCGAAGATCAGCCAGCTGGCGTTCAGGTAGTCGACACGGATCTGGCCCAGCGTCTTCTCGAAGTGGGTGTTGAGGTCGTAGACCTTCACGCCGGCCAGCTTGCAGTCGAGCAACTGCCGCAGCGGCATGCTGCCGGCGCGGCGCTCGGTCAGCGCGACCACGATCTCGTCCACGCCCAGGCTGACAGCCGTCTCGGTCAGTGAGCCGCGGCTGGTGAGCAACTCGGAAGCCGGTACCGCGGCCTCGCTCTCGTTGGGGCCAGGCATGTAGCCGACGATGACTGCGTTGGGGTCGGCCGATCGAAGCGTGTTGCCCACCACCAGGGCTGCCGGGCCGGCGCCGAAGATGAGGATGCGGGTGCGCCCGCGCGGCACCGCCGAACGCTGCGACACATACACACGGCGCAGCACCAGGGCTGAAACGCCGGCCATGACCGAGAACTGGACGGCCTCACGGCTGCTGAACGCTGCCGGGAGCAGGCCGAAGATGGCGTACGCCACAGGCAGCACGACGAGCAAGACGAACACCGCGCGGGCGCAAGAGCGCGACAGCGACAGCGAGTTCTGGGGTTCGTACAGGCCCGAAGCGGTATTGATGACGAACAGCGCCGCCGCAAAGGAGACCAGCTGCCCGCCGGCCAATGGCACTGCCTGGTCCAAGCCACCGATCTGATACGTCACCGCACCCAGGGCAAGCATCAGCGCCACAGCCAGGTCGAAAGACATGCTGCGCAGCGAAGCCCGGTGTACGTAGTGGTTGAAGATCCTGATCATGGAGACGGGCTTATCGGCTGGAGCGGCAAGAACCGGAGACTTGTTCGACTACCGCCAGGCCATGGTGTGGAGATGTGGTCCCTGTGACTGAGTGCGACAGAGGTACCGGTGCGGGCAATTTAAGAAGTCGCCCGCCGGGGCAGCAACCCCCGCGATAAGGGGAACTCGCCCGCCATCTGTGCTTCGGTGACTTGCTGCACGAAGGGTCCGGCGGCCGTCGTGCGGAACGGACGCTGACGGTGTAACAGCGCCGGGTCCATTCATCCGTTGGTCGGGGGACTGGCCGGACCGCCAGGCTGGCGCTCATGCAGCCGCAGGGCCTTGACGGTGAGGTGCCGCGCGAGCAACCCGGGGGGCATGCGCAGCCAATGCCCGCGCACGTACAGCGCGAATCGGGCCGCGCCTGCCCCCGGGAGCTGGGCGCTGGGGTGGGCGCTGCGAAGCACGCGGCGCCACAGGCCCTGCATGACGGGTCGTACCGGCAGCGCAGGGCCACCCGCGCTGGCGTGGCGGGTGACATCGGGCGGGACCGGCGTGCCCAGCACGCGCGCGGTCTGTGTCAACCCGTAGAACAGCGGCCTGCGCAGATCAAGCGCGGCCGCGCGCTCGAGCAGGGCCGTCCAGAAGGCGTCTTCGCGTCCGAAGTGGCGCAGCAGAAGGTCGAGGTCCGACAGGTCACGCAGCGCGTGGCTCGTCTCCTCGTTCATGAACAGATGGGTCATGCTGTGCAGGACCATGTCCGTGGGCGACAGCACGTGCCAGCCCGGATGGGCCGGCGCCGGCACGGCGGAGGCGACGAGCAGATGCCCCTGCGGCTTCAGGCGCGCCGTTTCGGGCAGGATGTTGTGGTGCACGTCCAGCGTCGTGCCGCGGCGTGCGTGCTGCATCGGCGGCAGCTCGTGCATCCACTCGCGGTAGTAGCGCTGGTCGTAGGCGTTGTGGTGGCTTCCGAGCCAGCCGTGGAGCATCAGGCGCGATTCGGCTTCGGCCAGCGCGTGCTTCGGCACAAGAATGTCGACGTCGGAGAAGACGCGCGCCTGGCCGGGCGGCAGTGCGGCCGCGACATAGGCCGCGCCCTTCAGGGCGATGACCGGGGCCCCCAGGCCTTCCAAGGCGCGAGCGACATGCCCGAGCTCGCGTTCCACCTCGGCGCGCTGTGCATCGATGACGCGATCGGCCGACGCCACATGCGCCGCGAAGGCTTCGGGCCATGGTGGCGTGAGGCCCTCGGCCAGCCAGAGCCGGCGCAGCCGCTCGCCCACCCTGCCGAGCAGCCCGGTACCGCGTGCCTGTTGCAGCAGCCTCGACCAGCGCGGCGCCCGCCATCGGCGGAAATGCCCGCAATCCCGAGTCAATGCCTCGATCACGAGGTCGAGGCCGTCAACCATGCGGGCTTCCAGCCAAGCGCTCGAAGGCCACGATCGCCTCGTCAAGGCTGCTGTATTCGAACGTGTAGCAGTCACTGCGGTCGACCACGGAGCCCAGCAAATCAAAGCCGGCCGAGCCATGGACGTCATAGTTGAATGCGTTCTCGACCAGCTGCACGAACGCGCGCGCCCGCTCGAGGCGCTGCAGGCGCGCGGGGGCTCCGGCGGCGTATCGCGGGAACACCACCCAGCCGGGCGCCGCCCGCTTGTCGCTTGCTTGCACGGCGGATTCGGCCGGGGCGAAGTGGGCGACGACCCCCTTGGCGGTCTCTTTGACCATGGACCCGAACCTGACCTCCGGTGCAAAGCGCCGGATGACATCGATCGACGCGTTCTTGAGGCTTACCGGGCGAGGCAGCGGCAGGAGCTCACCGGCCACCGGGTCAATGAGCGCAAGCTCGTCGGACAACAGCCTCCAGCCGCGGAACGCCAGGGCGGCACACAGGGTGCTCTTGCCGGAACCGGAGGGTGCCGGCAGCAGCAGTGCCCGGCCCCCACGTTCCAGGACTGCGGCGTGCAGCGTAAGGTACTGGTGGCAATGCCCGTACACGCACCAGTTGAGCCCCCACTCCAGCAGCGGAAAGCCCTGGTCGCCGGGCAGTGGATTGAACGGTTCCTCGCCGTCGAGTTCGAACACCACCTGGGGTCGCCAGAGCGCCCGCAGCGAACGGGGCCGCCGCACGGCGACGTCGAAGTCGACGAAACCGGAGTCTTCGACCACTTCGTGGTGCCGATAGAGCTCCATCACCGCGTCGGCAACCTCGGGCAGCGGCGAGCCGATCCGCGCAACATACGGCCCCATGCGCAAGCGCAGGCCGCCGCCGGCACGGAAGCGCCTCAGCGCGGTTCGAACCTCATGGGCGGGCTTCTCCGCCAGCAACGCCTTGGACATCGACTCGGTGCAGCAGACCGGCTTGCAGCAAACCGTCGATGATGCGTTGAACGCCTGCCTCGAGTTCGGTGTCGTGGGGCGATTCGGACCCCATGTCGTGCGCAATCTCGCGCAGGCCGGCTCCGCGCGCGCGCGCCATGACGGCTTCGAGCACTGCCATCGCCTCGTGGGCGATGAGATGCGTGGCGCCGGTGCCGGGGTCGCGGACGACCGCCGAGTCCTCACCCTCCCAGTGGCGCATACGCAGCGCCTGCGGCGCCGTGTACCTGACCGTGGTCACCATGCCGGTGCGTGTGTGCAGGGCGAGGCAGACCTCGGCCGCACGCGCGGTCAAAGCGCCATCGAGTAGTTCAGCTGATAGCGCAGCCAGGTCACCAGTTGCTGCGAGTTCCACACGATGGCGGTCGAGGGGACCTTGAACTGGTTCCCGTTGGCCTTGAAGTTGAGCCACACGCCGCTCAGGTAGGCTTGGCTGACGTTGCCCGAGGGCATGCGCATGAAGCCCTGGGTGATGCTCAGGTGCAGCGCGATCAGGTGCTGCAGAACGCCAAGTTCAGAGTTGGTCTGGACGCCGCCGGAGTCGCAAAGCAGGCTGCGCATCGTGCGCGTGTTGTAGGTCGACGGTGTCGGCCCGAACACGTCCTTGACCGCCGGGACCACGCACGCGAGCGACGGGTTCGCGTTGCAGGCGTCGCGCCACTCCTCGACCCGGCGGGTTGCGCAGTTGATCGAGTTGACCGTGGGGTTGCGGCTCTTGAAAGTGGCGACCGAGACGAACGAAGAGGCCACCACGCAGCTGTTGGCCGCTGCGACCGGGTTGCTGGCCAGCGTCAGAAGCACCGGCGATGCACCGGCACCAGCCCGAAGCAAGGCGCGTCGATCGAGCTGAAAGCGCCGACGGCCAGTCTGGCCTTCAGGCGTGGTGGCCGGTGTTGTCTGGTCGTTCATGGCGGCGGTGCTCCGGGCGGATGCATGAGTGCTTGGCGTGAGCGAATTGTAGGAGGGGGGTCTTGGCGGGCGCGCTGTGGTTCGACCCCGCGTTCGTGGGTGGCCCGTTGCGCCGTGATGTAAGTCGCTGTCGATCGCGCTGACAGGCCGGTTGCAATTTGTTCACGCGTCGTTCGCAAGTGCTTGTTCCAAAAGGCTGGCATCGCGGTTGCTAATGTCCCGGCATCCAATACCCGCAAGCCCTGACCTGGAGAAACGCCGTGAGTTTGAACAAGCTGCTCGCCCCGATCGCCGCTGCTGCCGCGATAACCCTGCTGCCGATGGCATCGCAGGCGGCGCTGCTGATCCAGATCAGCAACGGAACCAACACGCTGACCGTGGCCGACGGCAGCGGCCTGGACGACGCCACCGACGCCGGAGTGGTTTCCTACTCCGGCTCCTTCTACGGCTGGTCGCTGGCCATCGGAATCGGTTCGGCGAACATCGATCCGTTCGACATGCACCTGAGCGCCATTGCCTACGGCGATCGCACCGACGGCAAGCTGACGATCAAGGTGACACAGACCGACCTGGCCGCCGGTGGCGATGCGATCCGCTTCGCGACGTTTGGCGGCGGCAGCTCCAACGGCAGCGGCATGGGTGTCACGGCGTCCTGGGCCGGCTACGTGGACGACAACAATGCCGCCTTCGGCGAGGACAGCCTGATCTTCAGCCACAACGGCTTCAACAGCCCGGGCGGCTCGCAGTCGGTGGCTCTCAACGGCACCTACTCGGCCACCCTGGTGGCGATGTTCGACCACTCCAACTACTCGCGCTGGGGCAACGTGCAGTCCAGCCTCGACCTGAGCATGATCCCGGAGCCGGCCAGCCTCGGGCTGCTGGGCCTGGGCCTGCTGGGGGTAGCCGGCACGACGCGACGCCGCAAGGGCTGAGTCCCGGCTTGCGTTGACTTCAAGGGCGGCTGCGGCCGCCCTTGCCTTTTGTCACGCTGTACTCATCGGCGCGGAAAGGGCGCGTGAAATCTGCGCGCCGGACCCACCGGGCCCGGACGGGCCGCCCCACGAGTCGGCTTGTCCCCATGCCATCATCGCTGTAAGGTCGCGCCGCACCGCACAATGAGTGTGTGGAGGCGGTGTCTGCGCTCGGGTTCCGGGGCGGCCGGCGTGTGCCCGGTGCCGCGGCGTGCGCGTCGCGCGATCGCCAGCACAGATGTCTTCGGCCTGAGGAGGTTGCCTTGACCAAGCATGATCACCCCACGATGGCGCATCGCGCCCGTTCGCTGTTGTGCGGCCTGGCCGCGGCGACAGCGGCGATGCTGATGTCGGCCTGCGGCAGCCTTGGGGGGCACCCTCCCGCGCCGGCGGTGGCCGCGGCGGCCGACTACAGCTACGTCATCGGGGCGGGCGACACGCTGAACATCATTGTCTGGCGCAATCCCGAGCTGTCGCTGTCGGTGCCGGTGCGGCCCGACGGCAAGATCTCCGCGCCGCTGGTCGACGAGCTGGTGGCCCAGGGCAAGACGTCGACCACCGTCGCGCGCGACATCGAGAAGCAGCTGGCCAAATTCGTGCGGGACCCGGTGGTGACGGTCATCGTCACCACCTTCGTCGGCCCGTTCGCCGAGCAGATCCGGGTGGTCGGCGAGGCCACGCGACCGCAATTCCTGGCCTATCGGCAGAAGATGACCGTGCTCGACGTGATGATCGCGGTCGGCGGTCTGACCGATTTCGCCGATGGGAATGGCGCCACCATCGTGCGCAGCTCCGAGGGCAACAAGCAGTACTCGGTGCGGCTCAAGGATCTCGTGCGCCGTGGCGACGTGACGGCCAACGTGGAGATGAGGCCGGGCGACATCCTGATCATCCCGCAAAGCTTCTTCTGAGAACCCGGCGCGGCGCCTTTCGGGCGCCGGCCTGACTCCTCGTCGCGGGTCCGACGCCGGGAGTCCGGTTGTCCCGCTGCCGTCGGCCCGACCCCTGCCCACCATGCAAGACCTCGTCAATCAAGTCATCAACACCCTGCGCGGAATGTGGAAGTTCCGCTGGCCGGCGCTCATCGTCGCCTGGGTGGTGGCGGTGATCGGCGTGGTCGTGGTCTGGCGCATTCCCGACCAGTTCGAGGCCTCGGCCCGCATCTACGTCGACACCGACACGATCCTCAAGCCGCTGATGAGTGGCCTGGCGGTGCAGCCCAACGTCGAGCAGCAGATCTCGATGCTCAGCCGCACGCTGATCAGCCGGCCCAACCTGGAGAAGCTGGTCCGCATGGCCGACCTGGACCTGAAGAACCAGTCCAAGGCCGACCAGGAGGCACTGATCGAACGGCTGCAAAAGGGCATCCAGATGCGCACCGCGGGTGGCGCCAACCTGTACGTGATGCTGTACCGCGACCCCGAGCCCGAGAAGGCCAAGCGCGTCATCCAGTCGATGGTGTCGATCTTCGTCGAGTCGGGCATGGGCGCGAGTCGCAAGGACACCGACTCGGCCAAGTCCTTCCTCGCCGAGCAGATCAAGATCTACGAAGCCCGGCTCGAGGAGGCCGAGACCAAGCTCAAGGAGTTCCGCCTGCGCAACATCGACCGCCAGGGTGCCGATGGCAAGGATGCTGCCAGCCGTCTGGCGGAGATCAGCCAGCAGCTGGAAGCCGCGCGCCTGCAGTTGCGCGAGGCCGAGCGCTCGCGCGATGCCGCGCGGCGGCAGCTGGCCGAGGCGCGCGGCCAGGCGCCGAGCACGGCTACGCTGCCCAACCTGGCGCCCGCGCCGGGCACCGTGCCTGCCGCTGGCGTGTCGGGCAACTTTCCCACGCCGGAGATCGATGCCCGCATCCAGGACCAGCGCCGCAACCTCGACGGCTTGCTGCAGCGCTACACCGATCAGCACCCCGACGTGGTCAACGCCCGCCGGCTGATCGCCGAGCTGGAGGAACAGAAGAAGCGCGAGGTGGCCGAGTTGCAGCGCAAGGCCCAGGCCGCCGCGGTGGCCGCGGCCCAGGCTGCCGCTGCCGCCCCCCGCACTGCGACTGCGCCGGGCGAGAGCCTGGCAGTCCAGGAGATGAGCCGCATGCTGGCCACGGCCGAAGTGCAGGTGGCCGCCATGCAGGCGCGGGTGGATGAGTACGCCGGCCGCATGGCGCAGGTGCGCCAGCAGTTGAAGACCGCACCGCAGATCGAGGCCGAGGCCGCGCAGCTGAACCGCGACTACGCGATCATCAAGAAGAACTATGAGGACTTGGTGGCGCGGCGCCAGTCGGCGGTGATGTCCGGCGAGCTCGACGTGGCCACCGGCGTGGCCGAGTTCAAGCTCATCGATCCGCCCCGGGTCGCGCCGCGACCGGTGTCTCCCAACCGGCTGCTGCTGCTGCCGGGCGTGCTGCTGGCCTCCATCGGGCTGGCGTTCGGGTTTGCCTTCGGCGCGGTGCAGTTGCGGCCGACCTTCAGCCTGGGTGACGAACTCCGGTTGCGTACCGGCCTGCCTTTGCTGGGCGTGGTGTCGGCACTGGTCACCGACGCCGACCGGCGCCGCGAGCGCGCTTCGATGTTCCGCTTCGTCACCGCCTCGGGCGGGCTGGTGGGCATCTTCGTGGCCGGCCTGATCGCCATGATCATCATGAACCGCTACGGGGCCTGAGCGATGAGCAGCCTGATCGAGCAAGCGGCCAAGCGGCTGGAGCAGCTGCGGCAGGCGGGCATCGAAGTGCCCGAGGTCGACGCGCCCCCCGCACCCCCGCCCGCGGCCCGGCCGCAAGGGGGGGCTGCCGCGGGCGGTGCCGGCGCGCGAGGTGCGGCGGGCGCAACGCGTCCCGCGGCGCCGATGCCTGCGGCCGGTCACAGCGTCCCGGCGTCGGCAGCAAGCGCGGCGGTTGCCGCGGCACCGCCCGCTGCGTCGCTCAGCCCGGCCTCGTCCACGGCGCTGGCGGCCAGCCTGGCCGAGTCGCGCCGCCATGAGGTGCAGCCCGCCTCGCGCAAGGTCGACCTCGATCTGGTGGCCATCGCCGCGTCGGGCATCGTCACGCCCAACGCGCCGCGCACGCGCATGGCCGACCAGTACCGCGTCATCAAGCGGCCGCTCATCGCCAACGTCATGGGCAAGGGCGCGGCGTCGATCAAGCACGCCAACCTCATCATGGTGACCAGCGCCCTGGCCGGCGAAGGCAAGAGCTTCACCGCCATCAACCTGGCGATGAGCATCGCGGCCGAACTCGACCGTACGGTGATGCTCGTCGACGCCGACGTCGCGCGGCCGTCGGTGCTGCGCGTGCTGGGGCTGCCGCCGGGTGCCGGGCTGCTGGAGCTGCTCGAAGGCAAGGCCCAGATGGCCGATGTCCTGCTGCGCACCAACGTCGACAAGCTGACGCTGCTGCCCAGCGGCTCGCCCCACCCGCGGGCCACCGAGCTGCTGGCCAGCGACGCCATGGTGCGCATGCTGGACGACATGGCGACGCGCTACCCCGACCGCATCATCATCTTCGACTCACCGCCGCTGCTGCTGACCACCGAGTCGCGCGTGCTGGCCACGCACATGGGACAGATCGTCGTCGTCGTGCGCGCGGAAGGCACCTTGCAGTCCACCGTGCAGCAGGCCCTGGCCACCATCGAGGCCTGCCCGGTGAAGATGATGCTGCTCAACATGGTGCGCGTCGAAAGCGGCAGCGGCTACGGCTACGGTTATGGCTATGGCTACGGTTATGGCTACGGATACGCCTATGGCGACGGCGGCGGCGGCGTCAGCACCGCCGCGGCGCCGGTGCCGGTCGAGGTCGCGGCGCCCCCGGTGCGCGGCGCAGACCCGGTGCGCTCCGGCGGCGACAGGATGAAAGTCTGAGCGGCGTGCCCGTGCCCACTGCGCAAGTCGCCTGCTGCCGGCCTTGCCGCCGCCGCGGCGCCGTTGCGCTGGCCGTTGCGCTGTTGCTCGCCGGTGGCACGGCAGGGGCCCAGCCGGCGCCGGCCCCGGAGGCAAGCGGCGCGCCCGCCCAGCGGACCAACGGCCTGGCGACCAGCCTGCTGCTGGAGAGCGAAGTCATCTTCATTCGCGACCGACCGGCCGGCTCCGGCACCGAAATCGTCGGCCGCGCCACGCCCGGCGTCACGCTGGTCAATCGGGGCGGCCGCGTGCAGGGTTCACTCATCTACAGCGGCACGCTCACGGCGCGGCAAGGCGTCGACGACCGCGAAGAAACCAATTACCTCAACAGCCTGAGCGCGAACTACGTACTCGAGGCGATCGAAGGAGTCGGCTTCGTCGATGCGCGCGCCAGCATCACGCAGCAGCTGATTTCCGCGATCGGCGGCCCGGTCAGTGTGCTCAGCAGCCGCAATCGCGCCGAGGTGACTACCGTATCCGTGTCGCCCTACCTGATCGGCAATCTGGCCGGTGTGGCCGAGGTCGAGGCGCGGGCCACGGCCACCGAAACCAACGGCGGCGACGACGCGGTCAGCGATTCGCGCGTGCAGCAGGGGTTGCTCCGTGTGCGCTCGCCGCGTGGCCGCTCGATGCTGGGGTGGTCGCTGCTCGGGTCGCGCCAGCGCGTCAAGTTCTCCAGTGCCGCCACGCCCACCATCACCGACCGTGCATCGGCCGAGCTGACCCTGGCGCCGGACATCGACTGGCGCTTTGCCGTGACTGCCGGCAAGGAACGCACCGACGTGGTCGGCGCGCTGCGCCAGAGTTACGACAACTACGGCGCCAGCGCGCAGTGGACCCCTTCGGCCCGCACCTCCGTGGCGGTCCAGGGCGAGCGGCGCTACTTTGGTGACGCCTATCGGGTGGTCGTCGAGCACCGGCTGTCGCGCAGCAGCTTTCGCCTCACCAGCCAGCGCGACATCAACATCGGCTCCGATGTGCTGTCGCAGGGCCAGGCGATCACGCTGTACGAGCTGTACTTCGCGCAATTCGCGGCGCAGGTTCCCGACCCCGTGCAGCGCGACCAGTTCGTGCTCGCGCTGATCCAGCTGCAAGGGCGCAACCGCAATGAAGTGATCAGCGGCGGGCTGTTCGGCAATGGCGGCGTCGCCGCCCAGCGGCGCCAGGACCTGTTGTGGACCTGGACCGGCCCGCGACTCACGTTGAGCGCCAACGCCTACAGGCTGGACTCCGAGCGGGCCGATACCGGTGGCGTCAACCCGGCGGCGCGCAATGACAACACCGCGCAGTCCGGCTATGCTGCGTCGGCGGGTTGGCGGCTGACGCCCCAGACCTCGATCAACCTCACGGGCTCGCGCGCCATGAGCAAGGACACGGTGAGCTTGCTGCGCTCGGACCTGAAGGCGTTGTCGGGCGGGCTCACCACCCAGTTGGGGCCGCGCACGGCGGGCACCCTGCGCGCCGGCTACAGCGTGCTCAACGGCACCAGCGACAGCTACCGTGAAGTCGGCATCACCGCCTCCCTCAGCCTGCGGTTCTGACCATGTACGAAGCGTTCTACGGGCTGAATGTCAAGCCATTCCAGCTCAACCCCGACCCCGCGTTCTACTTCGCGAGCAAGCAGCACCGTCGCGCCAAGGCCTACCTCGAGTACGGCGTGTCGCGCAACGAGGGCTTCATCGTCATCACCGGCGAGATCGGTGCCGGCAAGACGATGGTGCTGCGTTCGCTGATCGAGGGCCTGCAGGGCAGCAACATCATCACCGGCCACCTCGTCACCACCCAGCTTGGCGCGGAAGATACGCTGCGCATGGTCGGTGCTGCCTTCGGCTTTCGCGTCAAGGATGTTCCCAAGAGCGAGCTGCTGATCACGCTGGAGGCGTTCCTCATCAGCCAGACGAGCAAGGGCAAGCGCTGCCTGCTCATCGTCGACGAGGCGCAGAACCTCACCCCTCGGGCGGTGGAGGAACTGCGCATGCTCAGCAACTTCCAGTTCGGCAACCAGGCGCTGCTGCAGAGCTTCCTCGTCGGCCAGCCCGAGTTCCGCGAGATCTTGCAGCGGCCCGAGATGGAGCAGTTCCGCCAGCGCGTGGCGGCCACCTGCCACATCGGCCCGCTGGACAAGGAAGAGACGCGCCTGTACATGGAGCACCGCATCAAGTGCGCCGGCGGTACGGGCAAGCCGACCTTCGAGCCCGCGCTGTTCGACGAGATGCACAAGGCCTCCGGGGGCATCCCTCGGCGCATCAACGGCCTGGCCGACCGGTTGCTGCTGGCCGGCTTCCTGGCCGAGCGCGCACACCTCACGGTGGCCGACCTGAACGAGGTGGTGCGCGAAGTCAACGCCGAGAACGACGTGCCGCAGCGCAAGCCCGCCGCGTCGGTGGCCGTCACGCCCTCCGGCGAGCCGGTGATGCCCGGCGGCCTGGCCGGCGCCGTGCTCGACCTCGACCTCACCAACCTCAACCTCGCGCCGGAGAAGGCCGAGGACATGTCGCGACAGCTCGCCCAACTCACCGCCGAGCAGCGTGGCGATCAGCTGCAGCGCCTCGAGCGCAGCCTGCTGCGCCTGGAGCGCACCAACCTGCAGACGCTGGCGCTGATGCAGAAGCTGGTCGATGCGCTGGCCGCGCGCCCGGCAGCCGGCCGTGCCGATGGCGCAGACAAGGTCGAGAAAATCGAGAAGGTCGAGAAGGTCGAAAAGGTCGAGAAGATCGAGCGACCGGAGCGCTCCGACAAGGGCGAGAAGGGCGAGAAGGCGGAGAAGCCCGAACCCCGGAAAAAGTGACGTTCGCCCTCGTGCCATGCCTCACGCACCGGGGCGTGGCCGGCGCGAGGGCCACGCCGGGAGACGGTAAAACCATGGGCGCCTCACACGCCGGGCGCCCAGCCCGCCCGCCTTCATGCTCGCCCCTTCGATCACCAACGCCTTGACGATCGACGTCGAGGACTACTTCCAGGTCTCGGCCCTCGCGCCCTACATCCGCCGCGATGAGTGGGGCAGCCGCGAGTGCCGGGTCGAGCGCAATGTTCACCGCATCCTCGACCAGCTGGCGTCGCTAGACATCAAGGCCACGTTCTTCACGCTCGGCTGGGTCGCCGAGCGCTACCCGCACGTCGTGACGCGCATCGTGGCCGAGGGGCATGAGCTGGCCAGCCACGGCTACGGCCACGAGCGTGCCAGCGACCTGGACGAAGCGACCTTCACCGAAGACGTGACGCGGGCCAAGCGCATCCTCGAAGACCTGGCGGGCCGGCCCGTGCTCGGCTACCGCGCGCCCAGCTTCTCCATCGGCAAGGGCAACCTGTGGGCGTTCGACGTGCTGGCCCGGGCCGGCTACCGCTACAGCAGCAGCATCTACCCCATCGCCCACGACCACTACGGCATGCCCGACGCGCCGCGCTTCGCTCATCGGCTGGCCTGCGGCCTGCTCGAGGTGCCGGTCACCACCGTGCGCATGATGAACCGCAACCTGCCTTCCAGCGGCGGAGGCTACTTCCGGCTGCTGCCCTATGCGGCCAGCCGCTGGTTGATCTCGCGCGTCAACCGGGTCGATCGCGAGGCGGCGGTGTTCTACTTCCACCCCTGGGAGATCGACCCGGGGCAACCTCGCGTGCCGGGCATCGATGCCAAGACGCGCTTTCGGCACTACGTGAACCTGTCGCGCATGGAGGCCAAGCTGCAGCGGCTGCTTGGCGACTTCCGCTGGGGGCGCATGGATGCCATCTTCCTGCCTCGCGGGGCTGGCGCCGGATCAGCGCAGTCGGCCACGGTCGCTGCAGTGCCGGCCTGAGCAACCCCGCCCCGGCCCCGACCGCCCCTTCGCCACTTCCTCGTACATCGTGCCGACGATTGAACGCCTGCATGCGGGTGACGCCCGCCTCGCCGCCGCCTGGGACGAGTACGTCATGGCCAGCCCTGGCGCCACGTTCTTCCATCGAAGCGGCTGGCAGCGCATCCTCGAGCAGGTGTTCGGTCATCGCACGCACTATCTGCTGGCCAGCCACGACAACCGCATCCGCGGCGTGCTGCCGCTGGCGCATGTGAAGAGCTTGCTGTTCGGCAACGCGCTGACGAGCCTGCCGTTCGCCGTCTACGGCGGCGTGGTCGCCGACGACGAAGCCACGGCGCTGGCGCTCGAGACCGAGGCCGAACGCATCGCGCGCGAACTCGGCGTGCAGCATCTCGAGCTGCGCCACCTGAGCAAGCGCCACGCCGACTGGCCGGCGCAGGACCTGTACGTCACCTTCCGCAAGGCCATCCTGCCCGACGAGGAAGCCAATCTGCTGGCCATCCCTCGCAAGCAGCGCGCGATGGTGCGCAAGGGCATCAAGAACGAACTGAAGAGCGAAGTCGACCCTGGTGTCGAGCGCTTCTTCGCACTGTATGCCGACAACGTGCACCGCCACGGCACGCCGGCGCTGCCCAGGCGCTACTTCGAGGCCCTGCGCCGCGAGTTCGGCGCCGATTGCGAGGTGCTCACCGTCACGGGCAAGCAGGGGCAACCGCTGTCCAGCGTGCTCACGTTCTACTTCCGCAACGAGGTGCTGCCCTACTACGCCGGCGACGACTTCGCGGCGCGCGAACTGGCGGCCAACGATTTCAAGTACTGGGAGCTGATGCGCCGTGCCTGCGGCCGCGGCCTCACGCTGTTCGACTACGGCCGCAGCAAGCAGGGCACGGGCCCCTACGCGTTCAAGAAGAACTGGGGCTTCGAGCCGCAGCCGCTGAGCTACGAGTACCGCCTGTACAAGCGCGACGCCGTGCCGCAGAACAACCCGGCCAACGCGAAGTACAAGCTGATGATCGAGACCTGGCGCAAGCTGCCGCTGGGCTTTGCCAACTGGCTCGGGCCGTACGTGGTCCGTTCGCTGGGTTGAGGCGGCGTGGCGCCGGGCGCTGCGATGGAGATGACTGCCGCCAAGCCCCTGCCGGACGACCGCGCGGCCGCGGCGTGGGTGAAGGCGCTGCCGCTCGCCCTGGCGCTGGCGGTGCTGCTGTGGCAGTTCCGCGAGACCGCGCAGGCGATGGTGGCCATCTGGTCGCGCTCGGACACGTTCGCCCATGCGTTCCTGGTGCCGCCGATCTCGCTGTGGCTGGCATGGCGCCGGCGGGCGCAGTTGCAGGCGGCCCCGGTCGCCCCCTCGATGCCCTGGCTGTTGGCGGTGGTTGCGGCCTGCGGCGCGTGGCAGCTGGCGCAACTGGCCGGCGTGCACGCCGCTGCGCAGGCGGCGCTGGTCGCGATGATCGTGTTCGCCGTTCCCGCCGTGCTGGGCACGCGGCTGGCGCGCATCGTGGCATTCCCGCTGGCGTTCCTGTTCTTCGCGGTGCCGGTGGGCGAGTTCCTGATCGAGCCGATGATGGAACGCACCGCCGACTTCACCGTCGCCGCGCTTCGCTTTACCGGCATCCCCGTGTACCGCGAGGGCCTGCAGTTCGTCATCCCCTCGGGCAACTGGTCGGTGGTGGCAGCCTGCAGCGGCGTGCGCTACCTCATCGCCTCGTTGATGGTGGGCACGTTGTTCGCCTACCTCAACTTCCACTCCACGCAGCGGCGGCTGGCCTTCATGGCCTTCGCGGTGGCGGTGCCGGTGGTTGCCAACTGGCTGCGCGCCTATCTGATCGTGATGCTCGGGCACCTGTCGGACAACAAGCTGGCGGCCAGCGCCGACCATCTGGTGTATGGCTGGGTGTTCTTCGGCGTGGTGATCCTGCTGATGTTCATGGTCGGCTCGCGCTTTGTCGATGCGCCACCTGCCGCAGGGGCCGGGGTCGGCGCGCCGGCCCCCGCGCGGCGGGCCGGCGGGCCCTGGCTGGCGGCGCTGGGCCTGGCGGCAGCGTTCTTTGCTACCCAGCAGGTTCATCACCAACTGGCCGGTGTGCGTGCCGGGCCACTGGCCACGGCACCCCTGCCCGCGCAGTGGGGTGGCTGGCAGGTGCTGGCCGAGCCGTTCACCACCTGGGCGCCTGCGTATCGCAATGCTGCGGCGGTGGTCGCTGCGCAGTACCGCTCGCGTGACGGTGGCGCGGACGATGTCGTCGGAGTCTGGGCGGGCCTGTACCGCGACCAGGGCTATGACCGCAAGATGATCACCTCGACCAACGTGCTGGTCGAAGAGGGCTCACTGGCCTGGCTGCCGCTGGCCCGACCGGCCGAGCACGTGGACGTCGGCGGCGATGTGGTCGAGCTGCGCGCGACGTTGCTGCGCGCCCCGGCCGACCCGAAGCTGACACCGAATCAGCGGCTGCTGGCCTGGCGCGTCTACCACGTCAACGGCCGCTTCGTCGCCGGTGACGCCCAGGCCATGCTGTGGCTGGGCTGGCAGCGGCTGCTCGGCCGCGGCGACGACACCGCCGTGCTGATGTTCTACACGCCGGCGGGCGATGACGCGCGCGGCCGCGAGCGGCTGGCCGGTTTCGTTCGGGAGCATCTGCCCGAACTTGGCGCACGCATCCAGGCCGCCGGGTCGGCCCCCGGCCCGGCCGCGCAGGCGGCCGGTGGTGCCGCGGCGCGCGGGCGCTGAAGCCGCGCCGCGATGTGCCCTGGCGTCGGGACTCCCCTTCTTCCTTGACCTTCGAACAACAGGACCTTCCCATGCAAACCATCGCTGTCATCGGCCTCGGCTACGTCGGCCTGCCGCTGGTCGTGGAATTCGGCAAGCAGGCGCGCACCATCGGCTTCGACATCGCCGAGCACAAGGTGGCCGCCTGCCAGCGCGGCACCGACCCCTCGCGCGAGCTGCCCGACAGCGAGATGGCCGCCGCCAAGCATGCCGTGTACACCAGCGACGGCGCCATGCTGGCCGAAGCCGACGTCATCATCGTGGCCGTGCCCACGCCGGTGGACGAGGCGCACATCCCCGACTTCAAGCCGCTCATCGGCGCCAGCGTGAGCGCCGGGCGCCACATGAAGAAGGGCGCCATCGTCGTCTACGAATCCACCGTCTACCCCGGCGCCACCGAGGAGGTGTGCATCCCGGTGCTCGAGCGCGAGAGCAAGATGACGTGGAAGAAGGACTTCTTCGTCGGCTACAGCCCCGAGCGCATCAACCCCGGCGACCGGGAGCACACGCTGACCAAGATCCTCAAGATCGTCAGCGGCGACACGCCCGAGACGCTGGACAAGGTGGCCCGGGTCTACGAGAAGATCATCGTCCCCGGCGTCCACCGCGCCAGCAGCATCAAGGCCGCCGAGGCGGCCAAGGTGATCGAGAACACGCAGCGCGACCTGAACATCGCGCTGATGAACGAGCTGGCCATCATCTTCGACAAGATCGGCATCGACACCACCGAGGTGCTGGAGGCCGCCGGCACGAAGTGGAACTTCCTCAAGTTCAAGCCCGGCCTGGTGGGCGGGCATTGCATCGGCGTGGACCCGTACTACCTCACGCACAAGGCCGAGATGCTGGGCTTCCACCCGCAGGTCATCCTGGCGGGCCGGCGCATCAACGACGGCATGGGCAAGTTCGTCGCCGAGCAGACGATCAAGAACCTCATCGCCTGCGGCAGCTTCATCAAAGGCGCGCGCGTCAACGTGCTGGGCCTCACCTTCAAGGAGGACTGCGGCGACCTGCGCAACAGCAAGGTCATCGACATCATCCGCGAGCTCGAGAGCTACGGCGTCGACGTATTCGTCACCGACCCGATGGCCGATCCCGAGGAGGCGATGCACGAGTACGGCGTGCGGCTGGTGCCGTGGAAGGACCTGCCAAGGGCCGATGCCATCGTCGCCGCCGTTGCGCATCGCGAGTACAAGGCGCTGTCGGCGGCCGAGATCGGCAACAAGCTGGTCAAGGGGGGCGCCTTCATCGACGTCAAGGCCACCTTCGACCAGCAGGCGCTGGGCGCCGCCGGCTACCGCATCTGGCGGTTGTGACGCGGCGCTGAACCGCACCCATCGCCGCGATGGACAGGCCGTTCGACGGGGGCGCGGCGCGCGGCAGCCCGGGTGGGCCCGGCAGGCCCGGCGGCGCGGCGGACGCGCTTGCGCCGGGCGCGGCGGCAACACCAGGTGCCACCTTGCAGGCCGTGCGTGCCGCGCAAGCCCAGTTGCGGGCGCGCGCGCCGGCAGCACCGCCGCCCCTGGTGTGCCACATCGTCTACCGGTTCGATACCGGTGGCCTCGAGAATGGCCTGGTCAATCTCATCAACCACATGCCCCGGGCGACGGCGCGGCACATGGTCGTGGCGATCACCGAGGTGGCCGAGGCGTTCGCGTCGCGCGTGCGCCGGCGCGACGTGGAGTTCGTCAGCCTGCACAAACCTCCGGGTCATGGGCTGCGCCTCTATCCGCCCCTGGTCAGGCTGCTGCGGCGTTCCCGGCCCGCCGTGGTGCACACGCGCAACCTGGCCGCGCTGGAGATGCAGCCGGCCGCCGCCTGGGCCGGCGTGCCCCTGCGCGTGCATGGGGAACACGGGCGGGATGCCGAAGACATCGACGGCACGAGCCGCCGACACCAGTGGATGCGCCGCGCGTATGCGCCGTTCGTGCATCGGTACGTGGCGCTGTCGCGCGACCTCGCGGGCTACCTCACCGCGCGCGTCGGCATCGACGGGCGTCGCATCACGCAGGTCTACAACGGCGTGGATACGCTGCGGTTCAGGCCCGTCCAGCCTGCGATCAGCGACACCGTCAACGCTGCGGTGTCCCAGCGCGAGCCCGTGGCCGGCAGCCCGTTCAACGAACCCAGGCTGTGGGTGGCCGGCACCGTGGGCCGCATGATGACCGTGAAGGCGCAGCCCGACCTCGCCCACGCCTTCGTGCGCGCGTTGCGGCAGGCGCCTGCGCTGCGCTCGCGGTTGCGGCTCGTGATGGTCGGCGAGGGCCCCTTGCGCGAACAGGCCCGGAACATCCTGCACGAAGGCGGCGTGGCCGACCTCGCGTGGCTGCCGGGCGAACGCCACGACGTGCCCGAACTGATGCGCGCATTCGATGCCTTCGTGCTGCCCTCGCATGCCGAGGGCATCTCGAACACCGTTCTCGAGGCCATGGCCACCGGCCTGCCGGTGCTGGCCACGTCAGTGGGGGGCAACCCCGAACTCGTCGTCAGCGGCAGCACCGGCGCGCTGGTGCCGGCAGGCGATGTCGACGCGTTGGCGGCGACCCTGGTGGAGTGGTGCCAGCGGCCTGATGCCGCGCGGGCGCTCGGCCAGCTCGGCCGCGAGCGCGTCTGCGCTCGATTCAGCCTGAAGTCGATGATCGAGGGCTACACCGCGGTCTATCGTTGCGACCGGCAAGGCACTTGACCGCCTGAAGCGTGCGCGCCCGTGTTGGGCGGTGCCTGCAGGCGGCGCCCGGCGCCGGCCCGCGTGGCTCGCTCGTCCCGCGCCGTGCGAGATGTCATGTTCGGCGAAGGTTCGTAGGCACCGCCCGGGGTTTGCGGCAGCTTGTCGGAGCCGTTAACGAAGGGGCTCGCATACGATCTTCCGAAGCTGCCGCTCAGTGCCCGCGCCCCCAGGCGCCGGCTGTGCCGATCGCCTGCATCGCGGCTGAACCCCACCTCCAGGCCATGTGCGGAATCACCGGCATCTTCGATACCCGCGGACAGCGTCCGATCGCCCACGCCGTGCTGCAGCGCATGAACGATGCGCAGCACCACCGCGGTCCCGATGAAGGCAGCCTGCACATCGAGCCGGGGCTGGGATTCGGGCACCGGCGGCTGTCGATCATCGACGTCGCCACCGGTCAGCAGCCGCTGTTCAACGAAGACCGCAGCGTGGTCATCGTGTTCAACGGCGAGATCTACAACTTCCAGGAGTTGATGCCCGAGCTCCAGGCGCTGGGCCACGTGTTCAAGACCCGCAGCGACACCGAATGCATCGTGCACGCCTGGGAGGCCTGGGGCGAGGACTGCGTCAAGCGCCTGCGCGGCATGTTCGCTTTCGCGCTGTGGGACCGCAACCGGCAGACCCTGTTCATGGCGCGCGACCGGCTGGGCGTGAAGCCCTTTTTCTACGCGCTGCTCGACGACGGCATGCTGGCCTTCGGCAGCGAGCTCAAGTCGGTGCTCGTGCACGGTGGCCTCAGGCGCGAGGTGGACCCGCTGGCCATCGAGGAGTACTTCGCGCTGGGCTATGTGGCCGAGCCGCGCACCATCTTCAAGCAGGCGAAGAAGCTCGCGCCCGGCCACATGCTGACCTGGCGGCGCGGCCAGCGCGAGCCCGAGCAGCGCGAGTACTGGGACGTCGACTTCTCGCTGGGCAGCACGATCGGCGTGGGCGAGGCCTGCGAGGAGCTGCGGCGGCGGCTGGCCGAGTCGGTGAAGCTGCGCATGATCTCCGAGGTGCCGCTGGGGGCCTTCCTGTCCGGCGGGGTCGACTCGAGCGCCGTGGTGGCGACGATGGCGGGGCTGTCGGCCTCGCCCGTTCGCACCTGCTCGATCGCCTTCGACGACCCGCAGTTCAACGAGTCGCAGTTCGCGCAGATCGTCGCCGAGCGCTACCGCACCGACCACCATGTCGAGACGGTGAAGAGCGATGACTTCGACCTCATCGACACGCTGGCGCACCTGTACGACGAGCCCTACGCCGACAGCTCGGCCATCCCCACCTACCGGGTCTGCCAGCTGGCGCGCCAGCGCGTGACGGTGGCGCTGTCGGGCGACGGCGGCGACGAGACCTTCGGCGGCTACCGCCGCTACCGCATGCACCTGATGGAAGAGCGCATGCGGGCTTCGTTGCCGTACGGCCTGCGCCGGCCACTGTTCGGTACGCTGGGTCGCCTGTACCCCAAGGCCGACTGGGCGCCGCGCGTGTTCCGTGCCAAGACCACCTTCGAAGGCCTGGCGCGCACCTCGGTGGAGGCCTACTTCCACTCGGTGGGCATCCTGCGCGGCCCGATGCGCGCGCTGCTGTTCAGCGACGCGCTCAAGCGCCAGCTCGGCGGCTACGACGCGCGAGCGGTGTTCGACCACCACGCGGCCAAGGCGCGTACCGACGACCCGCTGGCGCTCATCCAGTACCTCGACCTCAAGACCTATCTCGTCGGCGACATCAACACCAAGGTCGACCGGGCCAGCATGGCGCACTCGCTGGAAGTGCGCGAGCCGCTGATGGACCACCCGCTGGTGGAGTGGCTGGCCACGCTGCCCTCCAACCTGAAGGTGCGCGGCAACGAGGGCAAGTTCCTGCTCAAGAAGGCGATGGAGCCCCAGCTATCGCAGGACATCCTGTACCGGCCCAAGATGGGTTTCGCCGTGCCGCTGGCGCGCTGGTTCCGCGGGCCATTGAAACAGCGGGTTCGCGAGTCGGTGCTCGGTGAACGGCTGCTGTCCACCGGATGGTTCAACGAGGGCTACCTGCGGCATCTCGTCGAGGCGCATCAGAACGGCAGCCGCGACTACAGCGCCCCGCTTTGGACCCTGCTGATGTTCGAGGCCTTCCTGCGCCAGGGCATCGAAGGGCGGGTGATGCCAGCGGCGGCACGGCCCACCGCCGCGGCCGCCGCCGCCGTGCCGGCCTGAGGCGGAAGGACCCACCCCGATGCGTATCCTGCATGTGCTGGATCATTCGATCCCGCTGCACAGCGGCTACACCTTCCGCACGCTGGCCATCCTGCGAGAGCAGCGCCGGCGCGGCTGGGAGACGGTGCAGCTCACCACGCCCAAGCAGGGCCCGGGGCCGGCCCGCGAAGAGGTGGTGGAGGGTCTGAAGCTGCACCGCACACCCAGCGTGCAGGGCGCCGGATTGCTGGCGCAGATGCGCCTGACCGCGGGCCGCATCGCCGAAGTCGTGCGCGCCGAGAAGCCCGATCTGATCCATGCCCACTCGCCGGTGCTGAACGTGCTGCCGGCGCTGTGGGCACGGCTGAGCGCCGACGCGGCGCTCAGGCTGCCGGTGATCTACGAGATGCGTGCCTCCTGGGAGGACGCGGCGGTCGACCACGGCACCACCACCGAGGGCAGCCTGCGCTACCGGCTGTCGCGTGCGCTGGAGAGCTTCGCGCTGCATCGCGCCGACCGCATCACCACCATCTGCGAAGGGCTGCGCGGCGACATCTCTTCGCGTGGCATCGGCAGCGACAAGGTCACCGTCATCCCCAACGCCGTGGATGTGGCCGACTTCCGCTTCGGCGTGCCGGCCGACCCGGCGCTGCGTGCCCGGCTCGGCCTGGAGCGCTGCACGGTGCTCGGTTTCGCCGGCTCGTTCTACGGCTACGAAGGCCTGCACCTGCTGGTCGATGCGTTTGCCGCGCTGCTGCCTGCGCGGCCCGCGCTGCGCCTGCTGCTGGTGGGTGGCGGCCCGCAGGAGGCGGCGCTGAAAGCCCAGGTGGCCGCGCGCGGGCTGGGCGACAAGGTTATCTTCACCGGCCGCGTGCCGCATGCCGAAGTGCAGCGCTACTACGAGCTGATCGATGTGCTGGCCTACCCGCGCCTGCCGATCCGCCTGACCGAGCTGGTCACGCCGCTGAAGCCACTGGAGGCCATGGCGCAGGGCCGCATCTTCGTGGCCAGCAACGTTGGTGGGCACCGCGAACTCATCCGCCACGGCGACACCGGCTTCCTGTGCCCGCCGGGCGACGCAGGTGCGCTGGCCGCCGCGATCACCGACGTGCTGGCGCGCGAGGCCGAGTGGCCGCGCATCCGCCAGCAGGCGCGCCGCTTCGTCGAAGTGGAGCGCACCTGGACTCACAGCGTGGCCCGGTATGCCGAGGTGTACCGGCAGGCGCTTGTCGGTCGCGGCCGGGCGGTGCCGGCAGCGCTGGCCGCCTAGGGCACCCCGCCCGCACCCGAGCACGACTCCGGAGCAACCACCGCATGTGCGGCATCCACGGCCTCATCCACCTCGACGGCGCGCCGGTCGAGCCGCGCTGGCTCACCGCCATGGGCGACGCCACGGCCCACCGCGGCCCCGACGACGAGGGCCAGCACATCGACGGCGCCTGCGGCATCGCCATGCGCCGGCTGTCGATCATCGACCTGGCCGGTGGCCACCAGCCGATCAGCAATGCCGACGGCACGCTGACCATTGTCTGCAACGGCGAGATCTACAACTACCGCGAGCTGCGCGCCCAGCTGCAGAGCCTCGGCCACCGCTTCAAGACGCACTCCGACAGCGAGACGCTGCTGCACGGCTATGCGCAGTGGGGCGACGCGGTGGTCGAGCACCTCAACGGCATGTTCGACTTCGCGCTGTGGGACGCGCGGCGGCAGCGCCTGCTGATCGGCCGCGACCGGCTGGGCGTCAAGCCGCTGTATGTGCTGCAGGACAGCCGGCGCGTGGCCTTCGCCACCGAGGCCAAGGCCTTGCTCGGGCTGCCGGGGGTGCGTGCCGAACTGAACCGCGATGCGTTGGCCGACTACCTGCACCTGGGCTACGTGCCCGCGCCGCTGTCGATCTTCAAGGGCATCCGCAAGCTGCCGCCGGCCACGCTGCTGGCCGTGGAGCGCGGCCAGGTGCGCGAGTGGCGCTGGTGGCGGCTGCCGCACGCGGTGGACCGCGGCGCGACCGAGTCCGAGTGGGTGGATCGCATCCGCGCCGGCATCGACCGTGCGGTGCACATGCAGATGGTCAGCGACGTGCCGATCGGCGCCTTCCTCTCCGGCGGCGTGGACTCCAGCGCCGTGGTGGCGGCGATGGCCGCGCACAGCGGCGGCCAGCCGATCCGCACCTATGCCATCGGCTTCGAGGGCGGTGCGGCCGAGCAGCTGTACAACGAGTTGCCCTACGCGCGCCGCGTGGCCCAGCTGTTCGGCACCGAGCATCACGAGATCGTCGTCAAGCCCGATGTCGTGGGCCTGCTGCCCCGGCTGGTGTGGCACCTGGACGAGCCCATCGCCGACTCGGCCTTCATCACCACCTACCTGGTGAGCGAGTTCGCCCGCCGCGACGTGAAGGTCATCCTCTCGGGCGTCGGCGGCGACGAGTTGTTCGGCGGCTACCGCCGCTACCTGGGAGCCCACTACGCCGACAAGTTCAACGCGCTGCCCGCCTGGGCGCGGCGGGTGGCCAGCGCCACCGCGGCGCGCCTGCCGGCCGATCGTCACAACAAATGGCTGAACATGGCCCGGCTCGCCAAGGGCTTCATTGCCAGCGCGGAGATGCAGGCCGACGCACGCTACCGCAGCTACCTGCAGGTGGTGTCGCGCGAAGGCGTGGCCCAGCTGATGCTGGCTGCGCCGCGCCCTGGCGCCGATGACCGGCTGGCGGCGGCGTTCTCCGCCGCGGGTCGCGATGACGAGCTGAACCGCATGTTCGCCGTCGATGCCGAGACCCAGCTGCCCGACGACCTGCTGCTGCTGACCGACAAGATGAGCATGGCCGTGAGTCTGGAGTGCCGCGTGCCGCTGCTGGACCACGAGCTGGTGGAGATGGCCGCGCGCATACCCGGGCCGTTGAAGGTGAAGGGCGGCCAGCTCAAGCATCTGATGAAGCGCGCGCTCTCGCCGCAGCTCCCCGACGACATCCTGCACCGCGCCAAGCGCGGCTTCGGCACACCCATGGGGGCCTGGCTGAAGAAGGAACTGCTGGCCGTCGTGCGGGAGTTGCTCTCCCCGGCGGTGGTGCGCCAGCGCGGCCTGTTCCACCCCGAGGCCGTCTCGGCGCTGCTGGCCGACCACGAAGCCAACCGCGCCGACGGCACGGATGCGTTGCTGGCGCTGTTGAACCTCGAGATCTGGAGCCGCGTCTACCTCGACGGCCGTGCCAGCGCCGACGTGGCCGATGAACTCGGACAACTCGCCGCGGCGCGCGCTGCCGGCACTGCCCGGCCGGCGCGCGACGCGGTGCCCGCCTGATGAACATCCTGTACCTCTGCCACCGCTTCCCGTACCCACCCAAGCGGGGCGGCAAGATCCGGCCGTTCAACATGATCCGCCACCTGCAGGCCACCGGCCACCAGGTGACGGTGTGCTCGCTCGCACGCTCCTCGGCCGAGGCGATGGAAGGCCACGGCATCAAGCCGCACTGCGGCGCGTACTACATGGGCCACGTCAGCGAGCCGGTGCAGTACCTGCGCATGATCGCGCGGCTGCCGCTCGTGACGCCATCGTCGATGGGCTACTTCTACAGCGGCGAGCTCGCCGCCCGCGTGCGCAAGCTGCTCAGGCGCCAGCACTACGACCTCATCTTCGTGCACTGCTCGTCGGTGGCGCAGTACGTCGAACATGTGGACGACACGCCCAAGATCCTCGACTTCGGCGACATGGACTCGCAGAAGTGGCTCGAGTATGCGAACTACAAGCCCTTCCCGCTGTCGCTGGGCTATACCTTCGAGGGCCACAAGATGCTGTGGGCCGAGAAGCGCCTGGCGCGCCGGTTCGACCTGTGCACCGCCACCACGCGCGCCGAATGGCAGACGCTGGAGGACTACGGCACGGGCGCGGCGACCGACTGGTTCCCCAACGGCGTGGACGCCGACTTCTTCTGCCCCGACCCCAGGACCGGTGGTGCCTACGACACCGACACCGTCAGCTTCATCGGCCGCATGGACTACTACCCCAACCAGGAGTGCATGCTGCGCTTCTGCAAGGAGGTCTGGCCGATCCTGCGCCGCGAGCGCGGCACCATGAAGCTCGTGATCGTCGGCGCCGACCCGAGCCCGAAGATCCTGGCGCTGGGCACGATGCCCGGCATCACCGTCACCGGCAGCGTGGTGGACGTGCGGCCGTACATCCGC
>JAEUPD010000141.1 GCA_016788525.1 Rubrivivax sp. | reverse complement strand
GCTGCACGGCCCGGCTCGCGACCCGACGCCGATATAATCTTGCGCTCTTGGCGCTTTAGCTCAGTTGGTTAGAGCGACGGAATCATAATCCGCAGGTCCGGGGTTCAAGTCCCTGAAGCGCCACCAACATGCCAAGGCCCGGGCCGCCGATTCCGTCGTCGGCCCGGGCCTTCTTCGTTTCACCGCCGGCGGGGTGCCTCGCCGGTCCACAGCCCCTGGATCCACACCATGCCCCGCTGTGACACTCCCTCAGGCGACGCGCGCCGCCGGCTGGCCCGCGCCAGCGCGCTGTTCTGTGCGGCCGTCCTTCTTGGTGCCGCGGTGTCGGCCCAGCCGGTGCAACGGAACTTCCCCGCCAGCGCACTGCGCGGCGAGGTCGTGGTGGCTCAGCCACCCGAGGTGCTGCTCAACGGCCGCCCGGCCCGGCTGGCACCGGGCGCGCGCATCCGCGACGAGAACAACATGCTCGCGCTCACCGGTGCGCTGGCCGGTCGGCGGGTGGTGGTGCACTACACCGTCGACCTCACCGGGCTGCTCTCCGAGGTCTGGGTGCTGACCCCCGCCGAGCGCGCACGCGTCCCGTGGCCCACCACCCGCGAGCAGGCCGCCGCCTGGAGTTTCGACCCGCTGGCCCAGGTCTGGACGCGGCCATGAGCGCGCCGGGCCGCTCCCAAGCGCTCATCACGCAGCGCGCAGCGCGAAGGGCCGCCCGATGAGCACCGAGGACCCCCAGCGCGCGGCGCCCGCCCGCGCGCGCAAGGTGTTCATCCGCACCTTCGGCTGCCAGATGAACGAGTACGACTCGGACAAGATGGCCGACGTGCTGCGTGCCGCCGAAGGCTACGAGCAGACGGCCAATGTCGACGAAGCAGACCTCGTCCTCTTCAACACCTGCTCGGTGCGCGAAAAGGCGCAGGAGAAGGTGTTCAGCGACCTCGGGCGCGTGAAGCACCTGAAGAGCAAGGGCGTGCTGATCGGCGTGGGCGGCTGCGTGGCCAGCCAGGAGGGCCAGGCGATCATCGAGCGCGCGCCGTATGTCGACCTGGTGTTCGGCCCGCAGACGCTGCACCGGCTGCCCCAGATGATCGAGGCGCGCCGCGCCGAGCGGCGCGCGCAGGTCGACATCAGCTTCCCCGAGGTCGAGAAGTTCGACCACCTGCCGCCCGCGCGCGTGGAAGGGGCCAGCGCCTTCGTGTCGATCATGGAAGGCTGCTCGAAGTACTGCTCGTACTGCGTGGTGCCCTACACGCGAGGCGAGGAGGTCAGCCGCCGCCTCGACGACGTGCTGGCCGAGGTGGCGAGCCTGGCCGAGCAGGGCGTCAAGGAGGTGACGCTGCTCGGGCAGAACGTCAACGCCTACCGCGGAGCAATGGCCGCCGACGGCCGCGAGCTCGCCGACTTCGCGCTGCTGCTGGAGGTGGTGCACGATGTCCCGGGCATCGAACGCATCCGCTACACCACCAGCCACCCCAACGAGTTCACGCCGCGGCTGATCGAGGCCCACGGCCGCCTGCCCAAGCTCGTGAGCCACCTGCACCTGCCGGTGCAGCATGGCAGCGACCGCATCCTGATGGCCATGAAGCGCGGCTACACGGCGATGGAATACAAGAGCATCGTGCGCCGGCTGCGCGCGGTGCGGCCGGGCATCAGCCTGTCCAGCGACTTCATCGTCGGCTTCCCCGGCGAGACCGAAGAAGACTTCCAGCGGCTGCTTCGGCTGGTGGAGGAAGTCGGCTACGACAGCTCGTTCAGCTTCGTCTTCAGCCGCCGCCCGGGCACGCCGGCCGCCTCGCTGCACGACGACACGCCGCAGGCCCTGAAGCTTGCGCGGCTGCAGCAGCTGCAGGCCCTGCTCGAGCGCAACGTGCGGCACATCAGCGCCAGCCGCGTCGGCACGGTCCAACGCATCCTCGTCGAAGGGGCGTCGAAGAAGAACGCCGCCGAGCTGATGGGCCGCACCGAGTGCAACCGCATCGTCAATTTCGACGGCGGTCCGCTCGGTGCGCGCCTTGTCGGCCGCATGCTTGATGTGCACATCACCGAGGCGCTGCCGCACTCGCTGCGCGGCGCGCCACGGCTGAGGGAGATGCCGGCCACGGCCACCGCCTGAGGCCGGCCGGCCACGCCGCGCGGTTTTAGCGCCGGCCTGGCCCGAAACCTCGCCACCACAGAACAAGCGCGGTGGCCGCCACCATCGCGCCGTAGGTGCCCATCTTGCCGTCGCGGCCGGTCCATGCGAGGCCACCGGCAGTGATCGCGGCATTGGCCAGCGCAGCCGGCCAGGCGAGGTGCCACCAACGCCGTGCGCCGAGCTCCGCGCGCCACACGAGCTTGGCCAGCGCCGCAGCCACCGCGGCCAGCGCCAGCGCCGGCACGAACAGGTTGACGAGGTGGTTGACGAAGGCCAGGGGTCCCATGGGCAGCAGTGCCGTGCGGGCGGCATCGGGTGGTCGGCAAGCGGTCGGCACCCAGCGCAAGCGCACCGCGCGCGCTGCGGGTGCCGCCCCGGGGCGGCTCGCAGCCTGGTCTCGGCCGCTCGCCACAGGGGCGAAATCTACAATCCCCGCCGTGAGCGTGCTGACCTTCGGATTGAACCACCAGACCGCCCCGCTCGACCTGCGCGGCCGGCTGGCGTTCGCCCCCGAAGACCTGGCCCCGGCGCTGCGCGGGCTCAACGAGCGCCTGCAGCGCGTCGACCCCGAGGCGGCCATCGTCAGCACCTGCAACCGCACCGAGCTGTACCTGGCCGTGGGCGCCGAGCCGCTGCCGGCCAACGCAGCGCCGCCGCTGCTGGAGCCGGCGCTCGAATGGCTGGCCCGGCAGGGGCGCGTCAGCCCCGATCATCTGCGCCAGCACGCCTACGTGATGCACAACCACGACGCCGCGCGCCACGCCTTCCGCGTGGCCAGCGGGCTCGATTCGATGGTGCTCGGAGAGCCGCAGATCCTCGGCCAGATGAAGCAGGCGGTGCGCCTGGCCGACGAGGCAGGCACGCTGGGCACCACGCTGCACCAGCTGTTCCAGCGCAGCTTTTCGGTGGCCAAGGAGGTGCGCACGTCCACCGAGATCGGCGCGCACTCGATCAGCATGGCTGCCGCGTCGGTGCGCCTGGCCGCCGAGTTGTTCGAGGACCTGCGCGAGATTCACGTGCTGTTCGTCGGCGCCGGCGAGATGATCGAGCTGGTGGCCACGCATTTCGCCGCCCGCCAGCCGCGCGGTATGGCGGTGGCCAACCGCACGCTGGAACGCGGCGAGAAGCTGGCCGCACGCTTCGGCGCGCAGGCGCTGCGCCTGGCCGACCTGCCCTCGCGGCTGCACGAGTTCGACGCGGTCGTCTCATGCACCGCGAGCACGCTGCCGATCATCGGCCTGGGCGCGGTGGAGCGCGCGATCAAGGCGCGCCGGCGGCGCCCGATGTTCATGGTCGACCTGGCCGTACCGCGAGACATCGAGCCCGAAGTGGCGCGGCTGGGCGACGTCTACCTCTACACCGTCGACGACCTGTCCGAGCGCGTTCAGACCGCCGGCGAGAAGCGCCAGGCGGCGGTCGAGCAGGCCGAGGCGATCATCGACGCTGGAGTCAAGAGTTTCGCGCACTGGCTCGACCAGCGTGCGGCGGTGCCCTTGATCCAGGCGCTGAACCGCCAGGCCGATGACTGGAGCGCCGCCGAAGTGGCGCGCGCCCGCAAGCTGCTGGCGCGCGGCGAGCCGCTGGAGCAGGTGCTGCAGGCGCTGGCCCGCGGGCTGACCAACAAGATGCTGCATGGCGCGCTGGCCGAGCTGCACGGCAGCGAGGGCGCCGAACGCGAGCGCGTGGCCGACGCCGTGGCCCGGATGTTCCTGCGCGGAGCTTCCGGCGCCGGCAGCCCGGGCACCGCACGGGCCACCCCGCGCGGCGGCGCCGCCCCCGGCAACGGCGCAGACCCGGGCGGACGCCGAACGCCGTGAGCCCGCAGCTTCGAGAACAGTTCGAGCGACTGACCCTGCGCCTGGCCGAACTGGACGCCACGCTGGCCGACCCGGCGGTCGCTGCGGACATCAAGCGCTGGCGCTCGCTGTCTCGTGAGCAGTCCGAGGTGCAAGGCGTCGTCGAGCGCTGGCGCCGCTACCGCCAGCGCGAGGCCGACCTCGCCGAGGCGCGCGAAATGCAGCAGGCCCAGGACACCGACCCCGAGCTGGCCGAGATGGCCGCCGAGGAGATCGGCTCGGCGCAGGCCGACCTGGCCCGCCTGGAGAGCGAGCTGCAGACGGCCCTGCTGCCCAGGGACCCCGACGACGAGCGCAACGCGTTCCTCGAGATCCGTGCCGGCACCGGCGGCGACGAATCGGCCTTGTTCGCCGGCGACCTGGCGCGCATGTACCTGCGCTTCTGCGAGCGGGCGGGTTTGCGCACCGAGGTGATGTCGGAAAGCCCCGCCGAGCTGGGCGGCTACAAGGAACTCGTACTGCGCATCGAGGGCGAGCGGGCCTACGGCACCTTGCGCTTCGAGTCCGGTGGCCACCGCGTGCAGCGCGTGCCCGTCACCGAGAGCCAGGGCCGCATCCACACCAGCGCCTGCACCGTGGCCGTGATGCCCGAACCCGACGACGCCGAGGAGGTGCAGCTCAACCCGGCCGAGCTGCGCATCGACACCTTTCGCGCCAGCGGCGCCGGCGGCCAGCACGTGAACAAGACCGACAGCGCCATCCGCATCACGCACATCCCCACCGGAATCGTCGCCGAGTGCCAGGACGACCGCAGCCAGCACCGCAACAAGGCCAAGGCGATGGCAGTGCTGGTGGCCCGCCTGCGCGACAAGGAACGCAACGAGCGCGCCGCCAAGGAAGCCGCCACCCGCAAGAGCCTGGTGGGCAGTGGCGACCGCAGCGACCGCATCCGCACCTACAACTTTCCCCAGGGTCGGCTGACGGACCATCGCATCAACCTGACGCTGTACAAGCTCGGTCAGATCATGGACGGCGACCTCGGCGACGTGACCGTGGCGCTGGCCGCGGCACGTGCCGCCGAGCAGTTGCAGCAGCTCGAAGCGGGCGGGCGCTGAAGGCAGCCCGGGGACCGCCGTGCGCCCTGCTGAAAACACGCCCGTCGCCATAGGCCAGTGGCTGCAGCGCGCGCGTGGGCTGGGCATCGCGCGGCTGGACGCGCAGCAGCTGGTGGCCCACCACCTTGGCCGGCAGCGCACCTGGGTGCTTGCACACGACGACGAGGTGCTGGCGCCGCCGCTGCTCCATGCGCTTGACGAAGCGCTGGCGCGGCGCGCCGACGGCGTGCCCTTGGCCTACCTCGTGGGGGAACGCGAGTTCCATGGCCTCATGCTGCAGGTGGACCCGCGCGTGCTGGTGCCCCGGCCCGAAACCGAAGGCCTGGTCGACTGGGCCTTGGAGGCTGGCGCCGCCGCGCCGCACCGACGGGTGGTTGACCTCGGCACCGGCAGCGGCGCGATCGCGCTTGCACTCAAGCGCCGGCGGCCCGGGTGGGAGGTCACCGCCAGCGACCGCAGCGCAGACGCCCTGGCAGTGGCCGAAGCCAACGCCCGCCGCTTGGCGCTGCCGGTGCGCTGGGTGTCGGGCGACTGGTGGCAGCCGCTGCGCGGGGAGGCATTCGACATCGTCGTCTCGAACCCACCCTACGTGGCCAGCGACGACACGCACCTGGTGGCGTTGCGGCACGAACCGGGGTCGGCACTGGTGGCCGGGGCCGACGGGCTGCTGGACCTGCGCCACATCATCGCCGGCTCGCCGGCGCACATGGCAGCCGGGGCCTGGTTGCTGCTCGAGCACGGGTTCGACCAGGCCGAGGCGGTGCGCGCGCTGCTGGGGCAGGCCGGCTTCGAGGCCGTGCAGACCCGGCCCGACCTGGCCGGGGTGCCGCGCTGCACCGGTGGTCGCCGACCGGGTACCGCTACCGGCGCCTAGCAGCCTGCGCGAGCGGACCGACCAGCGGCTTCGTGGCTCGCTGCCAACTGTTTCCGCACTTGCCGCATCCGGGGGTATGCGGGCCCGCCTGGGCAGGCGCATGATGGGCGCAAAGTCGAGATCGGGGGGTGTGCCCTATGAGGACGTTGTCTTGCAAGCGCCAGGCTGCAGCCGCGGCGATCCCCCTGCGTCGCCGTGTGCTGGCTGCCGCGCTCGCCGCCTGCGCGCAAGGGGCCTTTGCCAACCAGGGTCTGGTCGCTTCGGCCAGCGGCTGGCTGTGGCCCCAGCTGCAGGCGCGCATCACGCTGCAGACCGCGGCGCTGTCGCCGGTGAGCCTGACCCGCCTGTCCGAGTCCGGCGCGGCCTCGCGCAGCCTGCAAGGGGCCTCGCTGCTGGGCGACTACGTGATCGCCACGCCGGGCTTCGGGAGCTTGCGCGCCACCAGCGGCGTGCTGCTGGGCGCACAGAGCGGCGTGCCCATGCTGTCGGCCCTGGCCGGCCCGCGCCTGGAGGTCACGGTACTCGATGGCGGGTTCGTGGGCGCTGCGGCGGAGACGCCTACGACGCTGCCGTACCTCGGGCTGGGCTATAGCAGCGCAACGCTGTGGCGCAGCATTTCGCTGAGCGCCGACCTTGGCGTCGTGGCTGGCCGCCACGGCAGCCTGAGCGGCCTGGGGCGCGCCGTGCTCGGCAACCAGAACTTCGATTCAGCCGTGCGCGACCTGCGGCTGGCGCCCGTGCTGCAGCTGGGCGTGCGCTACAGCTTCTAGGCTGGCGCTCTGGGCGCCGCAGGGCGGGGCGGGGCGGAGCCTGCAGCGCCGCCCACGGCCTTGTGCCCCTAGCCGGCGCCTGCGCCCGAGGCCCCTTGCGGGCGCGGGTCGGCAGCGTTGCCGCATACTGCCGCCTTTGACTCACGCATCCAGTCCAAGAGGCCGCCCATGAGCGACGTGCAGCAACGAATCGACCAGATGGTCAAGGGCCATCGGGTCATGCTCTTCATGAAGGGCACCGCCCAGTTCCCGATGTGCGGCTTTTCCGGCCGCGCGGTGCAGGTGCTGAAGGCCTGCGGCGTGGACGACCTGGCCACCTTCAACGTGCTCGAGGATGAAGGCGTACGCCAGGGCATCAAGGATTACGCCAACTGGCCCACGATCCCGCAGCTTTACGTCAACGGCGAGTTCGTCGGCGGCTCGGACATCATGATGGAGATGTACCAGTCGGGCGAGTTGCAGCAGCTGCTGGCTCAAGGCTGAGCAGATCGAAGCGAGAACCGGCATGCCGCGGCTGACCGTCGGCATCACCGGCGCCACCGGGGCGATCTACGGCGTCAGGCTGCTGGAGCGGGCGCGCGCGCTGGGCGTCGAGACGCACCTGGTGATCACGCCGGCCGGTGTGCTGAACCTGCACCACGAAACCGGCCTGGACCGCGCCGCTGTCGAGCAGCTGGCCAGCGTGGCGCATGCGCCGGGAGATGTCGGCGCCTGCATCGCCAGCGGCAGCTTCGATACCCAGGCCATGGTGATCGCCCCCTGCTCGATGCGCACGCTGGCGGCAGTCGCGCACGGCCTGTCGGACAACCTACTGACACGCGCCGCGGACGTTGCGCTGAAGGAACGGCGACGGCTGGTGATGCTGGTGCGCGAGACGCCGTTGAACCTGGCCCACTTGCGCAACATGACGGCCGTCACGGAGATGGGCGCGATCGTCTACCCGCCGCTGCCGGCGTTCTATCACCACCCGGCGAGCATCGACGAGCTGGTGGCCGAGGGCGTTGAGCGCGTGCTGCAGCTGGTCGGTATCGCGGGAGCGCAGCCCAAGGTCTGGGCCGGCTTGCGGGCCTGAACGTCGCCACGCGGCGGCCGGCCGGTGGCTTTCAGTTCAGGCGGCCTTGAAGTCCCACTGGCGCCGCGAGGCGAACACGGCGTTCGGATACTCCGGCCGCCCACGGCTGCCGTTGTAGCGGCCCAGCGCCATGAACAGGTCGCCACGCTCCATCTGCAGGTAGTGGCGCAGGATCACGCATCCGAAGCGCAGGTTGGTCTGCAGATGGAACAGGCGCGACACGTCGCCGTTGCCGATGAGCCGCGCCCAGAATGGCATGACCTGCATGTAGCCGCGGGCGCCGGCCACGCTGATGGCGTACTTGCGAAAGCCGCTCTCCACCTGCACCAGGCCGAGCACGAGCGCTGGTTCGAGCGCTGCGCGTTTGCTTTCGTACCACAGCGCCTCGAGGAACTCGACGCGGGTGTGGTGGTCGGCCTTGCGCCGCTTGAGCCGCTCGCTGGCAGCACCGAGCCAGCGGAGATAGGCCAGGCGCTGCTCGATGTCGTCGAAGCTGGGACGCGGCGGCGCGTCTTCGGCGATTGCTGCGGCCAGGGCCGTGCGCACCGCGTCGGCCAGGGGCTCCTCGAGCTGCGCGCCGGCCCACACCGGCGGCGGGTGCAGCACCAACGTGCCCATCGTCACCACCCCGCCGAGCGCGCGGAGCGCACCCGTCCCTGCGGCACCCAGCAGCCAGCGGCGCCGGCTGGCCGCCCCGCCCGTCATGCCTTCAGGCGCCCCTTCACGCAGGACACCGCCTCGGCCAGCGGCACCGCCTGCGCCGCAGCATCGCGCCGGCCTTGCACCTCGACGGTACCGGCCTTCAGGCCACGCTCGCTGACGACGATGCGCTGCGGCACGCCAATGAGCTCCCAGTCGGCGAACATCGCGCCGGGCCGCTCGCCGCGGTCGTCGAGCACGACGTCGACGCCCTGCGCCGCGAGCTCGTCGTGCAGCCGCTCGGCGGTCACCTTCACCTCGGGCGTTCGGTCGTAGCCGATCGGGCACACCACCACCGTGAACGGCGCCAGCGCATCGGGCCAGACGATGCCGCGCTCGTCATGACCTTGCTCGATGGCCGCACCCAGGAGCCGCGTCACGCCGATGCCGTAGCAACCCATCACCATCGGCTGGGGCTTGCCGGTTTCGTCCAGGTAGTTGGCGTTCATCGCCGCGCTGTACTTGGTGCCGAGCAGGAAGACGTGGCCGACCTCGATGCCACGCTGGATGGCGAGCACGCCCTTGCCGTCGGGCGAGGGATCGCCGGGCACGACGTTGCGGATATCGGCCACCACATCGGGCTCGGGCAGGTCGCGGCCCCAGTTCACTCCGGTGTAGTGGTAGCCCTCGGCGTTGGCGCCGCACACGAAGTCGTGCATGCGGGCCACCGTGCGGTCGGCCACCACCTTCAGCGGCTGACGGGTGCCGATGGGGCCGAGGTAGCCGGGCTTGCAGCCGAAGTGCGCCTCGATCTCGGCCACGGTGGCGAAGCGAAAGCCGCCCTTGAGGCCAGGAATCTTGCCGGCCTTGACTTCGTTCAGGCTGTGGTCGCCACGCACGAGCAGCAGCCACGCCGTGGTGCGTGCCACTTCGCCCTTGTCGTCGAGCTCGTCGGTGGCCAGCACCAGCGACTTCACCGTCGTGGCCAGCGGGATGGCCAGCAGATCGGCCACGTCTTCGCAGGTGGCCTTGCCGGGCGTGGGCGTCTTGGCGAGCGCGCGGTTGGCCGCAGCGCGCTCGGCCACAAGCGGCACCGCTTCGGCCAACTCGATGTTGGCCGCGTAGTCGCTCGCCGGGCAGTAGACGATGGCATCCTCGCCGGTGTCGGCGATGACCTGGAACTCCTGCGACGCGTCGCCACCGATCGCGCCGGAGTCGGCCGCCACCGCGCGATACGTCAGGCCCATGCGGTCGAAGATGGCGCAGTAGGCCTCGAACATCGCCTGGTAGCTCTTCAGGCCCGAGGCGACGTCCCGATCGAATGAGTACGCGTCCTTCATCGTGAACTCGCGGCCGCGCATCAAGCCGAAGCGCGGCCGACGCTCGTCGCGGAACTTCGTCTGGATGTGATAGAAGTTCCGCGGCAACTGCTTGTAGCTCTTGAGCTCCTGGCGCGCGATGTCGGTAATGACTTCTTCGCTGGTGGGCTGGATGACGAAGTCGCGCTCGTGTCGGTCCTTCACGCGCAGCAGCTCGGGGCCCATCTGCTGAAAGCGGCCGGTCTCCATCCACAGCTCGGCCGGCTGCACCACCGGCATCAGGAGCTCGATCGCCCCGGCGCGGTTCATCTCCTCGCGGATGATCGACTCGACCTTGCGGATGACCCGCAGGCCCAGCGGCATGTAGTTGTAGATGCCGGCGCCCAGCCGCTTGATCATGCCGGCGCGGACCATCAGCTTGTGGCTGGCGATCTCGGCATCGGCGGGGGCTTCCTTCAGCGTCGAAACGAAGGTCTGAGTGGCTTTCATCGCGTGTTGGGACTGCCGCGGCCCGCGGCGGCCTGGGAGATGCAGCCGCTGGGCGCGCTGATGGAAGTGAGGCCGGGGCCGGCTACGGCCCGCACGCCGACGAGCGGTGAGTGATCGCGGCGGGTGCTTCGCGCCATGCACTGCGGCGCCGCGCGCATCGGGCTGGCCCCCAGTGCCGCCCGACGGTGCCTCGCGACGACCCCCGAGCCGCGGGGCTCATGCGTCGTGCGGGTTAGCGAGGGTTCGCGGACAGCGGCAGCCCGATGCAATAATGAAATTAGTCAAGAAATTTGGGGCCCGATTATGCTCGACCGGGACGGCTTCAGGCCGAACGTCGGCATCGTCCTCCTGAACGCTCGCAATCAGGTCTTCTGGGGCAAGCGGCTCAGAACTCATTCCTGGCAGTTCCCCCAAGGGGGTATCAAGCACGGCGAGTCGCCCGAGCAGGCGATGTTCCGTGAACTGCATGAGGAGGTGGGTCTTCGCCCCGAGCATGTGCAGATCGTGGCGCGCACGCGCGACTGGTTGCGCTACGAGGTGCCCGAGCAGTACATCCGGCGCGACGCCCGTGGTCACTACAAGGGCCAGAAGCAGATCTGGTTCCTGTTGCGACTGGTGGGCCGCGACAGCGACATGAACCTGCGCGCCACAGACCACCCCGAATTCGACGCGTGGCGCTGGAACGAGTACTGGGTGCCGCTTGACGTGGTCATCGAGTTCAAGCGCGGCGTCTACGAGATGGCGCTGACCGAACTGGCGCGTTATTTGCCGCGCGCCAACCACCACAACCGCTACCTGCGCACCGGCTTGCGTACGCAGCGTCTCGAGCCGGGGCATGGCGCGCCGGAGCCAGCCCGGCCGCCACTGGACGCCGGCCCGCAGAGCGACTGAGCGCCCGCACCAGCGCCGCCCAGTGCCTACACCAGCACGAGGTTCGTGCGGTGGATCATCTCCGGTTCGTTGGCATAGCCCAGAAGCGCCTCGATCTGCGATGAGGGCCGGCGCGCCACGAGTCGCGCCTCCGCCGACGAGTAGTTGGCCAGGCCGCGGGCGATCTCCACACCTTCGGGGCTGCGCACGGCGATCACGTCGCCGCGCGCGAACTCACCCTGCACCTCGGTGATGCCGATGGGCAGCAGGCTCTTGCCTTCGTCGCGCAGCTTGGCCGTCGCACCCGAGTCCACCGTCACCGAGCCGCGCAGCTGCAGGTGGTCGAGCATCCACTGCTTGCGCGCGGCGAGCTTCGCGGTGGCCGCGGTGAGCTGGGTGCCGATGCGCTCGCCGGCGGCCAGACGCAGCAGCACGTCGGTCTCGCGGCCCCACGCGATGACGGTGCTGGTGCCACTGCCCGCAGCGCGCCGGGCCGCGAGCACCTTGGTCAACATGCCACCGCGGCCGATGCCCGAACCGGCGCCACCGGCCATCGCTTCCAGGGACGGGTCGCCAGCGGCGGCCTCCTCGACCAGGCGGGCGGCCGGGTCACGGCGCGGGTCGGCCGAGTACAGGCCACGCTGGTCAGTGAGGATCACGTAGGCGTCGGCGTCGACGAGGTTGGCCACCAGTGCGCCGAGCGTGTCGTTGTCGCCGAACTTGATCTCGTCGTTGACGACGGTGTCGTTCTCGTTGATGACCGGCACCACCTTCAGCGCCAGCAGGGTAAGCAGCGTCGAGCGGGCGTTCAGGTAGCGCTCGCGGTCGGCCAGGTCGGCGTGCGTGAGAAGCACCTGCGCGCTTTGCAGCCCGTGGCGCGCCAGGCTGCTCTCGTACATCTGCACGAGCCCCATCTGCCCGACTGCTGCCGCGGCCTGCTGTTCGTGCAGCTCCTTCGGCCGGGCCGCCCAGCCCAGGCGCTTCATCCCTTCGGCGACGGCACCGCTGGAGACCATCACCACCTCGCGCCCGCGGCCGGCCAGCGCGGCCAGTTGGCGCGACCAGTTGCCGATGGCCTCGGCGTCGACACCGCGCCCCTCGTTGGTGACGAGGCTGGAGCCGACCTTGACGACGATGCGCCGGGCCGTGGCGACAACCCCGTTCATGGCTGGGCTTCGGGTCGGGCGGTGATCTCGGGCGCCGGCTCGAAGCGCAGGTCGTGCGGCGGCGCGTCGCGGCGCTGCCGTGCCACTTCGGCGTGGACCGCCTCGATCAGCGCCGGCAGCCCTTCGCGGGCCAGCGCCGACACCGCAAAGACCGGGCCCTTGAAGCGCAGCCGCCGCACGTACTCCTTGATACGGCGCTCGCGCTCTTCGGCCGGCACGGCGTCCAGCTTGTTGAACACCAGCCAGCGCGGCTTGGCGGCAAGGTCGGCGTCGTACTTCTTCAGCTCGGCGACGATGGCGCGCACCTGCCGCACAGGATCGACCCCCTCGTCGAACGGCGCGGCGTCCACCACGTGCAGCAGCAGCCGCGTGCGCTGCAGGTGGCGCAGGAACTGGTGCCCGAGGCCCGCGCCCTCGCTGGCCCCTTCGATGAGGCCCGGGATGTCGGCCACCACGAAGCTGCGCTCGGGCCCCACGCGTACCACGCCCAGGTGCGGGTGCAATGTGGTGAAAGGGTAGTCGGCGATCTTGGGGCGGGCGTTCGAGATCGCCGCGATGAGGGTGCTCTTGCCGGCGTTGGGCATGCCCAGCAGGCCGACATCGGCCAGCACGCGCAGCTCGAGCTTGAGCTTGCGGGCCTCACCCGGCCAGCCTGGCGTCTTCTGGCGCGGCGCGCGGTTGGTGCTGCTCTTGAAGTGCAGGTTGCCGAAGCCGCCGTCGCCGCCCTTGGCCAGCAAGGCGCGCTGGTCGTGCTCGAGGAGCTCGACCAGGCGCTCGTCACTTGCTGCATCGGAGACGATCGTCCCCACGGGCATGCGCAGCTCGATATCAGGGCCGGCGGCGCCGAACTGGTCCGAGCCGCGGCCCGGCTCCCCATTTCGGGCCTCGTGGCGGCGCGCAAAGCGGTAGTCGATCAGCGTGTTGATGTTGCGGTCGGCCACGACCCACACGCTGCCGCCGCGCCCACCGTCGCCCCCATTGGGGCCGCCGAAGGGGATGAACTTCTCGCGTCGAAAGCTCACGCAACCGGCGCCGCCGTGGCCGGCAGCGACATCGATCAGGGCTTCGTCGACGAATTTCATGGGCTGGCTCGAAGGATGGTACGCGGCGGGGACGGCCTGACCAGGCCCTGAAACAACGAAGCCCCGGCAGTGCGGGGCTTCGCGACCTGGGCGAAGTACCCGCTCAGACCGGCTTCACGCTCACGGTCTGGCGGCTGAGCGCGCCCTTGGTTTCGTACCTCACGGCGCCGTCGACCAGTGCGAACAGCGTGTGGTCCTTGCCGATGCCGACGTTGGTGCCCGGGTGGAAACGGGTGCCCCGCTGGCGCACCAGGATCGAGCCGGCGCTGACCTGCTGGCCGCCGAACACCTTCACGCCGAGCATCTTCGGCTGCGAGTCGCGGCCGTTGCGGGTGGAGCCGCCGCCCTTTTTCTGTGCCATGGCTCGTGGTCCTTCAGGCGTTGATCGAGCTGATGGCCAGCTCGGTGTATTGCTGGCGATGCCCGCCGTGCTTCTGGTAGTGCTTGCGCCGGCGCAGCTTGAAGATGCGCACCTTGTCGTGCTTGCCGTGCGCCACGACCGTGGCCTTCA
>JAEUPD010000140.1 GCA_016788525.1 Rubrivivax sp. | reverse complement strand
AGCCTGGCGCGGACGCCGGGCCTCGCTCTCGGGCGCGGCAGGGCAGGGCACCCGGGTCTGTGCACGCCACAGCCGTCGCGAGACCTGCGGCATGCGGGCCGCGCCTCGCTGCCAGCATCACCCACCGGGCCAATGGCCCCTCTCCGATTCAACCCGCGCCGTCGCTCGAGCGACGACGAAGCAAGTTGGTTCAAACGCCGGATCCGGGCCTAACCGCCGCGCTACGCCGTCACCGCCCCGAAGTGCGCCCGCAACGCCTCGCACTCGTCGATGACGAAGGCCGTGCCGCGTGGCGACAGGTACTCGTCGACCCGGCCGCGCACATGCGCCACGAGTGCGGCGTCGCTGCGTTCGGCCGACCAGTCCTCGCCAGCGGCGACGGTGCGCGCTGCCTGGCCCGAGAGCACGCGCCACTTCGCGCACCAAGTCACCGCCCACAGCCACATCGCCTCGCGCAGCGGCACGAGCCACTCCCGCCAGGGGTCGTGGGCGACGCCGGGCTCGGCCATCGCGCGCAGCCAGCGCTCGCAGGCGTCGATGACCTGCGCCGGGCTCAGCTCGGCGCGGCTGTGCAGGTCCCAGGTGGTGGAGGTGTAAAGGGTGGCGTGCGCCAAGTCCAGCGGCGGGTGGCTGTAGCGCGCCTTCTCGAGATCGACGATCACCGCGCGGCCGGCCGCGGTGACGAGGAAGTTGCCCGGATGCGCGTCGAAGGTGATCAGCCGGCGCGGCGGCCGGGCCGGCGCGACGAGCACGCGCTGCCAGCGCCGCCGCACCCGCTCGATGGCATCGCGCACGCCAGGCGCCAGCGCGGCGGCATCGAGATGCACGGCCTGCCCATCGATCTCGCGCGCCAGCGACGCCAGCGCGTCCGGCTCGTCCTGCAGCGGCGCGCGCGCACCGGCTGGAGGCAGTGGCAGGCGATGGATGGCCGCCAGCGCCTCCACCAGCGCCGGCAGGTCCTCGGGCAATGCGGCGGGGCGGCCTTCGATCTCCTCGACGAGCAACGCGCCACGTTCGAGCGGCGAGCCGGCAGCCGCCGGGGCCAGGCGGCCGTGCAGGCGCGGCGCGTGGCCGCTGGCGGCGGCGCGTTCAAAGCATGCCGACTGGTAGGCCAGATTGGCAATCGCGGCCAGCCCCATCTGGCTCTGCTTGGGCACGCGCGCCAGCAGGCCGCGGCCGACCAGCCGCACGTGGTCGTGCGCGAGGCCCTTGTCCGGCAGTCGTTCCAGCTTCAGGGGCGCGCCTTGCCGCCCGGGTGCCGGCGCCGCACTTGCGAGGGCCGCGCTCAGCGCCTGCAGCAGCGCAGCGGCGCGCTCAGCCATGCGAGTGCGCCGGGCCCGGTGGCGCCCCTCCAGGCAACGGCAGCGTTGCCAGGGGCTGCCCGGCCTCGGGCTGCGGCGGGGCGAGGCGCACCACGTGCCCGCCACAGGCCTGCACGGCCGCGTCGGCATCGGCGGCGTCGTGTGTGACCAGCACCATCGGCAGCGCGCGCTGGCGCGCATGGTCGAAGACGTTGCGGCGAAAGGCGTCGCGCAGGTGCGCGTCGAGCTTGCCGAAGGGCTCGTCGAGCAGCAGCGCGCGCGGCTCGGCCAGCAGCGTGCGCAGCAGCGCGACGCGCGCGCGCTGGCCGCCCGACAACGTGGCCGGATCGCGATGCTCGAAGCCCGCCAGGCCCGCTTCGGCCAGCGCCGCCTGCACGCGGCGCGCGCGCTCGGCGCGGCCGCGCACGGTGGCCGGCAGCGCGAAGGCGAGGTTGCCGCCGGCGGTGAGGTGCGGGAACAGCAGGTCGTCCTGGAACAGCAGCCCCAGCCGCCGGTGCTCCGGCGCCAGCGCGGTGAGCTCGCTCGCGCCGATGAAGGCGCAGCCGCGGGCCGTGAAGGCGCCGTCCAGCGTGCCGGCCAGCCACGCCAGCAGGCTGGACTTGCCGCTGCCGCTGGCGCCCATCACCACCAGGCATTGCCCGGGCTCGACCACCGCATCCAGCCGCTCGATCAGCACCTGCCCGGCCACGGCCAGGTGCACGGCTTGCAGGCGCAGCGCCGCGGCGGGGGCCGTCATGCCCAGCTCCGGCGGTGCGGCTGCACGAGGCGCGGCAGCGCCAGCGCCAGCGCGTAGGCGGCCAGCGGCAGCAGTGCCTGCAGCACCGCCCACACGCCGATGACGCGGCGGTCGGCGCCGGCGGCCAGCGTCACCGCCTCGGTGGTGAGGGTGGCCACGCGGCCGGCGCCGGCAAACAGCGTGGGCAGGTACAGGCCCACGCTGACCGCGCAGGCCACCGCCGCGGCCACCGCCACCGGCCTGAGCAGGATGGGCAGCTTCACGCGCCAGAACACGCGCCAGCGCGAAGCCCCCAGGCTGAGCGCGCTGCGCGTGTAGCGCTCGTCGTAGGCGCGCCAGGGGTCGGCCAGCGAGAGGAAGAGGTACGGCAGCACGAAGATCAGGTGCGCCCACACCACCGCGGCCCAGGTGGTGTCCAGCCCGGCGCGCACCAGCAGCACCTGGGCGCCGAACAGGAACGCCACCTGCGGCACCAGCAGCGGCAGGTACAGCGGCCAGTACAGGCGCGCTTGCGCACCGCCGCGGGCGCGCGCCCGGCCGCCGCGGCCGTGCGCCTCGTTCTCCAGGCAGGCCACGCTCAGCACGAGCGCGATCAGCGTGGACACGCCAGCGATGGACAGCGTGGCCGCCAGCGGCCCGCGCAGCGCCTGCGCCTGCCGTTGCCAATGCGCCAGCGTCCAGGTGGTGGGCAGCGCGTCGGGGTAGCGCCACTGCGCGGCCAGCGACCACAGCGCCATGCCGGCCAGCGACAACGCGGCCAGCGCCATCAGCCACGGCACGCAGCGGCCGGCAGCGGCCCCCAGCGTGGCCAGCCGGCTGCGTCGCTCGCCACGCTGCAGCCAGGCGCTGCCCCAGCGGCCGACGAGCCGCTCGGCACCGTGCCACAGCGCGATGCTGGTGGCCACCACCGCGAGCAGCAGCATCGCCGCTGCCGCCGCCGGGAAGTACAGACCCACGTCGGGGTCGCTGAACCAGCGCACCGCCAGCACCGCCAGCGTAGGCGGGTGGTCGGGGCCGAGCACCAGCGCCACGTCCACCACCGTGAGCGAGAAGGCCAGCACGGCGTAGATGGGCAGCCTGAGCTGCGGGTAGATCTGCGGCAGCACCACCTTCAGCGCGGCCGCGGCCGGCCCGTAGCCGAGCGCCCGCGCCGCAGCCAGCTGGCCGCGCGCTTCTACCTGGTTCAGCGCCGAGAGCGTCATCAGCATCAGGTACGGCACTTCCTTGAGCAGCAGCCCGGCGATCAGCGGCCAGCCGCTGGCGTGCCCCACCGTGCTCACGTCGGGCGGCAGCTCCCATCCGGTGAGCCCGGGCGACACCCAGCGCAGCAGCCAGCCCGAAGGCGCGACGACAAACGCCAGGCCGATGGCGATGGCCGAGTGCGGCGTGGCCAGCAGCGGTGCGACGCCGCGCGCCAGCCGCTGCGCCCAGGGGCGGTGGTGCACGAGCAGGCTCCAGCCCAGCGCCGCCCACACCGCCAGCAGCGTGGCGGCCCAGCCAGTGAACAGGGTGGTCGCCAGGCTCGTGCCGAACCCCGGTTGGGTGACGAGACGCCGCCACGCATCGAGGCCGAGATCGTGGCCGCCGATCGAGGGCAGCCAGCCGAAGGCCGGCAGCGCCGTGCCCGCCAGCCCGGCGGCGATCGGCAAGGCGAAGGCGGCCAGCGTCAACGTGGGCGCCCAGCGCAGCAGCGCCGGCCGCCCCGGTGCGGCCGGCGGGGCGGGCAGGGCTAACGGCTCGTGCGCCGCTGCCATTCGGCGGTGAGGCGGGTCATCCAGCTCGCGTGCGGCTCCAGCTGCGGCCGGCCCAGCTGCGCCGCGGTGGGCAGCGCCGGGCTGTCGGTAAGCTGGTCGAACAACGCACGCTGCGCGGCGCTGAGCTTGCCGCCGTCGAGCACGTTGATGGCGCCGATGCTCTGGATGTCCTGCGCACGGGCCTGCGTGGCCGGCTCCAGCAGGAAGTTGGCCAGCACCATCGCGCCTTCACGCGCCTTGGCGTTGAACGGGACGGCCACGAAGCTGGTGTTGCCGATGGTGCCCTTGGTGAATGTGAAGGTGCGCACGCTGGCCGGCAGCAGGCCGGCACGCGAAGACACCGCGGCCTCGGCCGGGTTGAACGAGATCGTGATGTCGATCTCGCCGTCGTTGAGCAGCTGGCGCTGTGCCGAACCGTTTTCGGGGAACTGGCGGCCCTGGCGCCACAGGTGCGGGCGCAGCCGGTCGTACCAGGCCCACAGCGGCGCGGTGACGCGGCCGAAGCTCTCGTCGGTGGCCGGCTGCTGCAGCGGCGCGGCGTCGGGCAGCAGGTCGACCAGCGCCTGCTTGAGGAAGGTGGCGCCGAGGAAGTTGCCGACGTTGGGGTGTGTCAGGCGCCCGGGGTGGCGTTCGGCCCACGCCAGCAGTTCGGCGGCGCTGCCGGGCACGGCGGCCGGCTGCTTGAGCCGCGCGCCGTCGTAGACGAACACGATCTGCGCCATGCGCCAGGGCACCGCGAAGCCTTCCACCGGCGTGGTGAAGTCGATGACGTTGGAGCGCTTGTTCGTGGTGTCGACGTAGCGGTAGTTCGGCAGCCGCGCCGCCACCGGCCCGTACAGCAGGCCCTGCTGCTTCATGGCCAGGAAGTTGGGGCCGTTGATCCACACCAGGTCGACGCTGCCGCCTTCGGAGCGGCCGGCGGTCTTCTCGGCCACCACGCGCGCCACCGCCTCGGCGGTGTCCTTCAGCCGCACGTGCACGACGTTGATGCCGTGGCGCGCCTTCAGCTCCTGGCCCGCCCAGGTGATGAAGTCGTTGGTCCGCTCGTCGCCGGCCCAGGCGTTGAAGTACACGGTCTGGCCGCGCGCGCGTTCGAGCACCTGCTCCCAGGTGGCGGGCGCGGGCTGGGCGGCGGCCGGCGCTGGCGCGCCGAGGAGGACGCCGGTGGCCGACGCAAGGAAGAAAGCGAGCGCATGCCTGCGCGGCAGGTGGCGTCGGTCGGTCACGGGCATCCTCCGGTCGGTGCGGCTCGCACTCTACGCGAGAGGCGGCCCATTCGATGCGTCGTGCCGCGGCGCGACGTTCTTACACCCACCCGGGCGGCACGTGCACCAGGTCGGCCGGTTCGTCCACGTCGGCCAGCGGTGGCAGCTCCAGCCCTTGCACGCCCAGGCCGGCCAGCCGCTGACGGGTGCGCTGCATGACATCGGCCGTGCTCCAGGGCATGTCGCGAAAGAGTGCGTCCCAGGCCCGCGGCCGGTGGCGGCGGGCCAGGCCCGCGAGCACGTAGCCGCCGTCCAGCGTGGGCGCGAACACCGCGTCGTGCCGCTCCAGCGCGGCGGCGGCGCGCACGAGCAGCGCCGCGTCGAGCGCCGGCGCATCGGTGCCGAACAGCAGCACCGCCGGCGCGCGCGCGAAGGCGTTCTCGAAGGCCGTGGCCATGCGTTCGCCGAGGTCGCCGGTGGCCTGGTCTTCCAGCGTCAGCCGCGGGTCGGCGGCCCAGGCCGAGAAGGCCGGGTGGCGGGCATCGGGCGCGCAGCTGAGCGCTACCGGGCCGCAGCCGGCCGCCAGCGCCTCTTGCAGCGTGTGCGCGAGAAAGCGAGCCGCCAGCCGCGCCGCGCCTTCGGCCCCCAGCGCCGGCACGAGCCGGGTCTTGGCCAGCCCCGGCACCGGGGCCTTGGCCATCACCACCAGCGCGACCGCCGCGTGGTCCACCGCTTCAGCGGTAGGCGCGCGCCAGCCGCTCGGGGCTGGCACCCAGCCAGTACAGCAGGCGCAGCCGCCACATCAGCACGATGGTGGCCAGCGCACCGCGCTGGTCCCAGCGGCGGCCGGAGGTGACCACGCGCGCGCGCAGGCAGGCCGGGGCGCCGATGCGCTTGAGCCGCCGCGACATCTCCACGTCTTCCATCAGCGGCTGCTCTGGAAAGCCGCCCACGGCGGCGAAGGCACTGCGGTGCATGAAGATCGCCTGGTCGCCGGTGGCGATGCCGGTGAGGCGCGAGCGCAGGTTCATCAACGCCGCCACCACCGGCAGCCAGCGGCTGCGGCCTTCGATCTGCACGTCGAAGCGGCCCCAGGCGCGGCCGCCCGGGCCGAGCGCGTCGACCACTTGCGTCAACGCGGCATCGGGCAGGCGCGTGTCGGCGTGCAGGAACAGCAACACGTCGCCCCGCGCCCGCGCCGCGCCGGCATTCATCTGCCGCGCCCGGCCGCGCGGGCCTTGCAGCACACGATCGGCGCGGCGCTCGCACAACGCCGCGGTGCCGTCGTGGCTGCCCCCGTCGACGACGATGATCTCGGCACCCGCAGCGCGCAGCGGTGCCAGGGCCTGCAGGCATTGGCGCACACCCAGGGCCTCGTTGAGCACCGGCACCACGACACTCACCGGGCAGGCCGGTGTGGCGGGGGTGGCGGGGGTGGCGGGCGTGGTGGGCGTGGTGGGCGTGGTGGGCGTGGTGACCTCGCGTGCCGAGAGTGGCAGAGTTGCCGGCGACGCCGAGGCTGGCGAGGGTGCGGTACTCACGTGCCGCTGCCTGCTGCGCCAGGGCTGCCGGCCGGCGCGTCAGGCGCTGGCGCGCGAGGCGAGCCCCTGAAGATGGCCGCTTCGTGTTCGATGAGCCGCCTCTTCAACCCCAGCCCCCCGGCGGAAGAGAAGCTGCCCAGCCGGCCGCCGCCGGCCACCACGCGATGGCAGGGCACCAGCAAGGGCCACGGGTTGCGTGCCAGCGCCAGGTCGACTGCGCGCGCCGAGCCGGGGGCGTTCATGGCCTGCGCCAGCTCTTCGTAGGTGCACACGTGGCCGGGCAGGACGCGCCGCGCCGCCTCGTACACCTTGCGCTCGAACTGGCCGATGCCGGCCCAGTCCAGCGGCACGCCGCGCAGGTCGGCCGGCTCGCCGCGCAGCAGGGCCTGCACCTCGCCCATCGCGCTGGTGACGAAGCCGGGCCACGGCGGCGGCGCGACCTCGCTGCCGCTTTGCCAGGTGAGCTGCTCGAACGTGGCCTCGCGGTCGACGGTGGGCAGCAGCAGCAGCGTCACCGCCTCGCCTCGCCAGGCGATGCCGCATGGGCCGAGCACCGTGTCGAACATGGCGCAGTGCCGCGGCGGCGGCAGCACGGCGTCGTCGCCGAGGTCCAGGGAAACGTCGTCCATCGATGCGGCGGATTGCGGTCGCAGACCGCGGTGTCGCGCAGTCCGGCCGGCAATCATGCCCGGTCCGCGCGCCAGGCGGATCATCCCTTGGCCTGATGCGGCTGCTGTCCGACAGGCCGAGCCCATGGGCCGGGCCGGCATCGCACGCTCGCGCCGCGGTGCGCCTCGGGGGGTGCCGGCGCACGGGCCGGTGTCAGCGCGCCACGCCCAGCAGGCGCAGCGCCAGCGCAAACGACTCGCCCGGAGTGCGCACGTCGAAGTGCACCGCCTGCATGCCCACGCGTTGCGCCCCGGCCACGTTGCGCGGCTGGTCGTCGACGAACACGCAATCGCCGGCCTCGACGCCGAGGCCCTTGCTCACGGCGGCGTAGGCGCGCGCATCGGGCTTGAGCACGCCGGTGTAGGTGGCGTCAACGATGAGCTCGAAGCGCGCCAGCAGCGGCAGCTTGCGGCGAAAGTCCGCGCCGTAGAACAAGTCAAGCTCGTTGCTGAGGATGGCCAGCCGGCGGCCGGCGCGCGCCGCCGCTTCAATGGCCTCGATGGCCTCGGGTCGGATGACCGCGGCCGGATCGGCGCCGCGCGCGCGCACCACGAACTGCTCCATGCGTGACCAGTCCTCGCCGACCAGGCGCCCCACCTCGCGCGTGCGCGCATGCCAGTAGTCGCGTTCGCTGATCTGGCCGGCCTGCATGCGCTGCCACAGCGCATCGCCGGCGGGGTCGAAGGGTCCGCGCCAGGTGAGTGTCCCGGGCGCCAGGCCCAGCGCCCGCTCTGTCAGATCGTGTGTCTCGAACAGCGTGCGGCTGATGACGCCGCCGAAGTCGAGCACGAGGGCTTGCGCAGGCATGGCGGCGCGGGGGGAGGGTGGGCGATGTGGGGAGCGCGGGCCGTGCGGGGTGTGCGCGATCACGGTCGCCCGGGCGGCACCACGCCCTCTGCCACCCAGCGGTCGAACTGCGCCAGCGCGGCGGTGCAGAACGCCTCGTCGTTGATGTGCGCATCCAGTTCGACCAGCGCCGTGCGGCCGCCAACCGCGCCCCGCATCGCGCTGCGCATCGCACCAAGGAAGGCCGCGAGCCCCTCGGGGTCGTGCAGCGGCTCGCCGGGCTGGTCCCATTGTTCGATGCCGCGCGTGGGCAACAGCAGCGTCACCGGCCCTTTTGCTGCGGCCAGCCGCGCGCCGATCTCTCGAGCGATCTGCCGGCGCAGCGGCGGCGCGCTGGTGGCGCTGGCGATGAGCCGGTTGTGCACGTGCACGGCGCGCCCTTGCAGCAGCGCGGGCACCGGCTGCCATGCCGGGAAGTCCACCATGTCCACAGCGCCCGGCGCCACCAGCTGCGGTGTGCCGCTGGCGCCGGCGCCGGTAAGCCGGTCGGGCCCCGAAGTGACCACCGAGCCGCCGAGGTGGTTGGCCAGCTCCTGCAGGCTGAAGTCCATCACCGCGCAAAAGCGCCCGGCGCGCGCCAGCGCCTCGAACGCGCGCCCGCCCATGCCGGTGGTGTGAAACACCGCCACCTCGTAACCGCGCGCTTCCAGCGCGGGCTTGAGCCGCACCATGTAGGCTAGGCAGCTCTTGCCCAGCGACGTCATGCCCACCCGCGGGCGCTGCGTGCCGCCCATGCGCGGCGGCTCGGCGGCCTGCGCCGCGCCCACCGCGGCGCCGGCAGCCTGCGACAGCGCGCTCTTGCACAGGCTGTTCAGGCCGAAGAGGCCACCGGCCCACAGCACCATGATGAGGTCGGGCGTGATGCGCTCGGGCGGGATGAGGTGCGAGTAGGCGATGGTCGAGACCACCACCTTGGGCACGCCCAGCGGCAGCGCCGCGGCGACGTCGAACGCGAGGTCGGTACCCATGCTGCCGCCCAGCGCCAGCAGGCCGTCGATGCGGCCCTGGGCATGCAGCTGCGCGGCCAGCGCAGCGGCGCCTTGCGCCATCAGCGTCATGGCGGTGTTCTCGTCGCCGCTGGCGATGACGGCCTGGAGCGTCGTGCCCGCGGCCCGCGCCACCTCGGTGTTGGCGATGTCCACCGGCGCGTGGCCGGCGGCCAGCACGCCCACGTCCATCGTCAGCGGCTGCGCACCCAGCGAGCGCAGCCGCTGCTGCAGGAAGGCGATCTCGTCGCTCTTGGTGTCGGCCGTGCCGGCCAGCAGGATGGTGGGCGAGGCCGCCGGGGCGTTCATGCCGCGGCCACCTCGTCGCAAGCCGCTTCCAGCGTGCTGCACAGGAAGTCGAGCTCGGCCTCGCTGATGACCAGCGGCGGCGAGAGGATCATGTTGGCGCCGGACACGCGCACCATCAGCCCGCGCCGGTAACAGGCGCGCGCCACGCGTGCAGGCAGGTCGCTGGTCTTGGCCAGCGGCGCTTTCGTGGCGGGGTCGGCCACCATCTCCACGCACAGCATCAGCCCTTTGCCGCGCACGTTGCCGACAAAGGGCACGCGGCGCTCGAGCCGGCGCAGCCGGTCCTGCAACAGCGGTGCGATGCGGGCCACGCGGCCGGGAATGTCTTGCTCGACCAGGACCTTCAACGTCGCCAGGGCCGCGGCGGCAGCCACCGGGTGCGCGCTGTAGGTGTAGCCGTGCATCAGCTGGCCGGCGCCGGAGGCATCGGCATCGAAGGCGTCGGCGATGGCTTGCGAGATTGCCGTGGCGCCCAGCGGCACATAGCCGCTGCTGATGCCCTTGGCCAGGCACCACAGGTCGGCCTTCACGTTCCACAGCCGCGTGCCGAACATCGCGCCGCCGCGGCCGAAGCCGGTGACCACCTCGTCGGCGATGAGCAGCACGCCGTGGCGGCTGCACACCTCACGCACCAGCGGCCAGAAGTTGGCCGGCGGCACGATCACGCCGCCGGCACCCTGGATCGGCTCGGCGATGAACGCGGCCACCGTGTCCGGGCCCTGGAAGACGATCTCGCGCTCGAGCTGCGCGGCCACCAGTTCGGCCAGGCGCGTCTCGTCGTCGCAGCCGAAGGCGTTGCGGTACAGCCAGGGCGTGTCGATCTGGAAGCAGCCGGGCAGCAGCGGCTCGTAGGCGCGCCGGAAGCGCGGGTTGCCGTTGACGCTGGCGCCGCCGAAGTGCACGCCGTGGTAGCCCTGCCGCATCGAGATGAACTTGGTGCGCTCGCCCTGGTCGCGCAGCTTGTGGAACTGGCGCGCGATCTTCAGTGCGCCTTCCACCGCGTCGGAGCCGCCGTTGCTGAACATCACGGCGGCCACGCCGTCTTCGCGCATCAGCTCCACCACCGCGCGGCTCAGCTCGATGGCACGCGGGTGCGTGGTGCCGGCGAAGGTGTTGAAGAAGGGCAGCTCGTCCAGCTGCGCGACGATGGCGTCGCGCACGGGCTTGCAGCTGTGGCCGAGGTTGCTGCTCCACAGGCCGGCCACACCGTCGAGCAGCTTGTGGCCGTCGATGTCCCACACCCAGCAGCCCTCGCCGCGGGCGATGATGTCCGGGTGGCCACCCTCGGCCTTCATCGCCTTGGGGTGGGCCATCGGGTGCCACAGGAACTGCGCGTTGTCGCGCTTGAGTTCGGCAACGAGGTCGGCAGATCGATTCATGGAGGAGGTGCCCGGTCCGTGGCGCCGGGAAGCGGCGTGCCGCGCGATCGTAGGCGCACGCGGCCGGGCGCGTGTCGCAGTCGCCCGGGTTTTTCCGGATCGCCGCCCGGCCGGCTTGCGACGAGCCTCGCCGGCCATGTCCACTGATCCTGCTGCCGCCAAGCCCGCGTTTCCCGCTGCCGCCGACACCGACCCGCACGCCCTCGGCTGGATGCAGGGTGCGCCGCCGCCGGCCGAGCGGCTGGTGTGCAAGGACGACAACAGCCACTTCGCCTTCCCGCGCACGCGCTGGTCGTTCGCGAACATGCGCCAGCTGCTGCCCACCACCGGCATCTGGCGCGGCGAGGGGCCGCCCGGCGCGCTGCCGACGGCCACGCACATCGAGCGGCTGCACAGCGAGATCGACGACCTCGCATTCACCCCGCTGAACGCCGCCCCGGGCACGCGCATGACCTGGGCCGAGTCGCTGCACGCCAACTACACCGACGCCATCTGCGTGCTGCACCGCGGGCGCCGGGTCTACGAGCGCTACCTGGGCGTGATGAAGCCGCACCAGCTGCACATGTCGATGTCGGTGACCAAGAGCTACACCGGCCTGCTGGCGCAGTGGCTGGTGCACGAAGGTGTGCTCGACCAGACGCGGCGCGTGCCGCACTACCTGCCCGAGCTGGGCGCCGGCTCCGGCGGCGCCTGGGCCGAAGCGAGCGTGCGCGACGTGATGGACATGCGCATCGGCGTGGCCTACAGCGAAGACTACGCCGACCCGGCCGCGCACATCTGGGAGCACGCCCGCGCCGGCGGCCTGTTCCCGCGGCCGCCGGGCTACGACGGCGCGACGAGCTTCTACCGCTATCTCGTCAAGCTGCGCCAGGAGGGGCCGCACGGCGCAGGCTTCCACTACAAGACGGTGAACACCGACGTGCTCGGCTGGATCATCCGCCGCGTCACCGGCCAGGCCTTCGGCGAGCACCTGAGCGAGCGCCTGTGGCAGCCGCTGGCCTGCGAGCAGGACGCGGCGATGCTGGTCGACGCCGAGGGCACCGAGTTCGCCGGCGGCGGGCTCAACCCCTGCCTGCGCGACATGGCGCGCTTTGGCGAGGCGCTGCGCTGCGGCGGGGCGCTGGCCGGCCGGCAGGTGGTGCCCGAGGCGGTGGTGCACGACATCCGCCATCACGGCAGCACCGAAGCCTTCAAGACCGGCGGCCCGCCCACGCTGCCCGGCGGCGCCTACCGCAACATGTGGTGGCTGACGAACAACGAGCATGGCGCCTACGCCGCGCGCGGCGTGCACGGGCAGGCGATCTACATCGACCCCGCCGCCGAGATGGTGATCGCGCGGTTCGGCTCGCACCCGTTGGCGGCGAACGTGCACTTCGACCCGACGTCGCTGCCGGCATTTCACGCGCTGGCGCGGCACCTGCGCGGCGGCTGAGCCGGGGTGGGCAGGTCGGCCTGGATTTGGGGCCGTTGGGTTCGTTGTGCCGTGCCCGCGCATGGAGGTCGTGGCGAGCAGAGGTCCGGCCCGAAGCGCAGCGCCGCGCGGGACGCGAGGCCCGGCG
>JAEUPD010000177.1 GCA_016788525.1 Rubrivivax sp. | reverse complement strand
GCGCGGCACCATGAAGCTCGTGATCGTCGGCGCCGACCCGAGCCCGAAGATCCTGGCGCTGGGCACGATGCCCGGCATCACCGTCACCGGCAGCGTGGTGGACGTGCGGCCGTACATCCGCAACTCGGCGGTGATGGTCGCGCCGCTGGCCATCGCACGCGGCACGCAGAACAAGATCCTCGAGGCGATGGCGATGGGCGTGCCGGTGGTCACCAGCAGCGCCGCCGCGGGCGGTGTGGATGCCGAAGCCGAGCGGCACTTCCTGGTGGCCGACACGCCCGAGCAGACGGCCGCCGCCATCCTGCGCATTGCCGGCAACCGCAACGAACACGACCGTCTCGCCAAGGCCGGCCGTGAACGGATGCTCAGCCACCATGCCTGGCCGCGCTCGATGCAGCGGCTGGACGGCATCATCGAACGTTGCGTGCGCCACTTTGCGCAGGCGCACTCCACCAAGGTCAGCACCCCCGCATGAAGATCAGCATCTTCGGTCTCGGCTACGTCGGCGCCGTGTCGCTCGCCTGCCTGGCGCGCGACGGTCACCACGTCATCGGCGTGGACATCGACGCCACCAAGCTGCGCCTGATCACCGAGGGCAAGACGCCGGTGGTCGAGGAAGGCATGGTCGAGTTGATGCGGCAGGTGGCCGCCAGCGGCCGTGTCAGTGTCACTACCGATGCGGCCGAGGCCGTGCTCGGCAGCGAGATCAGCCTGGTCTGCGTGGGCACCCCCAGCGCGCCCAACGGCAGCCAGGACCAGGGGGCGATCCTGCGGCTGGCCGCGCAGATGGGCAAGGCGCTGGCCGGCAAGCGCGAGCCGCACGTCGTCGTCTTCCGCAGCACGCTGGTGCCGGGCACGGTGGAGGGTGTGCTGCGCCCCATCGTCGAGCGCGAGTCGGGCAAGAAGGACGGCGTGGACTTCCACCTGTGCTTCCAGCCCGAGTTCCTGCGCGAGGGCAGCTCGATCAAGGACTACGACAAGCCGCCGTTCACGGTGGTGGGCGCCAACGCAGCGCCGGCGCACGACAAGCTGCGCGCGCTGTTCGGGCACCTGCCTTGCAAGTACCTCGAGACCTCGGTGCGCTCTGCCGAGATGATGAAGTACTGCTGCAACAACTTCCACGCGCTGAAGATCACCTTCGCCAACGAGACGGCGCGGCTGTGCGGGGCACTGGGCGTCGACCCGTTCGAGGTGATGGACCTGGTGTGCCAGGACACGCAGCTGAACATCAGCCGCGCCTACCTGAAGCCGGGCTTCGCCTTCGGCGGCAGCTGCCTGCCCAAGGACCTGCGCGCCACCAACTACCTGGCCAAGACGCGCGATGTCGAGCTGCCGATGCTCGGCGCCATCCTGAAGAGCAACGAAGAGCACCTCGAACTCGCCTTCGACAAGGTGGTCGCGGCCTGCCCGCCGGGCCGCCGCAAGGTCGGCTTTGTCGGGTTGAGCTTCAAGACCGGCACCGACGACCTGCGCGAGAGCCCGCTGGTCACGCTGGCCGAGCGCCTCATCGGCAAGGGCTACGAGCTGCGCATCTACGACCCCGAAGTGCATCTGGCGCAGTTGCTCGGCGCCAACAAGAGCTTCATCGAGCAGCACCTGCCGCACATCGGGCAGATGCTGCACGCCGAACTGGACGCCGTGGTCGCCGGCAGCGACCTCATCGTGCTGGGCAGCAGCAGCCGGCCGGTGATCGAGGCGCTGGCGGCGCGGCTTCGGCCCGGCCAGCAGATCATCGACCTCGTGCGCGTACCCGCCGGCGTGTTGCCGCCAGAGCGGGTGGCCGGACTGTGCTGGTGACCAGCGCCACCGAACCGCCACCAGGGAGAGCGTTCCGACCGCCCATGCGTTCGCTCGGGCTGGCCCTGCTTGGTCTGGCCCTGGTGTTGATGTGGCCGTTCCTGCTCAGCGGCACGGAGCAGGTGCGCGTGCGCAATGCGCTGCTGCTGGGCCCTGACTGGTCCGAGGCCGAAGACTGGCGCCCGCCACAGCGGCCTGCGGGCTTTCGCTTCGAGACCTCGGCGGCCGACCCGCGTCTGGCCGCGGCGGTGCGCAAGCTCGACCTGCCCCGGCTGCCCGACGACTGGGAGCGCGCCCAGGCCATTGGCCACCACCTGCTGGCCAGCGCGCCCCGGCTCACCGGAGGCGCCATTCAGGGCGACCTGTGGCACACCTACCAGCGCATCGTGCAGCGTGGCGAGGGCTATTGCGGCGACTTCGTGCGCGTGTTCCTGGCGATGGCCAACTCGGCCGGGCTGACGGTGCGGCCCTGGGCCTTCAGCTTCGATGGCTTCGGGGGGCACGGCCACATCTGGGTCGAACTCTGGAACAGCCAGTCGCAGCGCTGGCAGCTGATCGACATCTTCGACAACTTCTACTTCGTCGCGCAGGGCGGCAGCGAACCGTTGTCGGCGCTGGCGCTGCGCCGTGCGCTGGCCGAGGGCCGCGGAGGGGTGGGCCGCGGCCTGGAGTTGCGCCGCCTGGTGCCCGGGGCGCGGCCGGGCTATGAGATCGAGGAGCGCGCCTGGGAGTACTTCGCGCGCGGCAAGGACCAGTGGTACCTGCCGTTCGGCAACAACGTCTCCAGCGTCGACGACGCGCCGTTGGTCAAGCTGTTCAGCGGCTGGTCGCGCATGGGAGAAGGCGTCGGCGGCCTGGTGTCTGGCCGCCTGCCCGAGGTCCGCGTGCTGGCCACCGATGCCAACGTCGGTATGCGCGATGATTTGCGGGGTGTGCGCGCACGCGTGCTGTCGGCGCTGGTGGCGGGGACCGCCGCTGTCTTGCTGCTGACCCTGGCGCCCTGGCTGGCGCCGCGGCCGCGCCGCCCGGAGCTGCCGCGCGGCCGCAGAGGCTGGCCGCGCATTTGCGTGGTGGGCCCGTTGCCGCCTCCCTCCGGCGGCATGGCCAACCAGTGCGAACAACTGGTGAGGCTGCTGCGTGCCGATGGCGCCCGCGTGGCGCTGGTGCGCACCAACCCGCCGTACCGGCCGGCGTGGACAGGCCGGGTGCCCATGCTGCGCGCGGCCTTCCGCCTGTCCCCCTACCTGACGAGCCTGTGGCGCACGATTGGTCAGGCCGATGTGGTGCATGTCTTCGCCAACTCCGGCTGGGCTTGGCACCTGTTCGCCGGCCCGGCGCTGCTGGTCGGCCGGCTGCGCGGCGTGCCGGTGATCGTCAACTATCGCGGCGGGCAGGCCGAGGAGTTCCTGGCCCGTGCTCCCGGCTGGGTGCTGTGGTCGCTGCGCCGCGTGGCCAAGCGCGTGACGCCCAGCCCCTTCCTGCAGCGTGTCTTCGCCAAGCACGGCCTGGCTGCCCAGGTCATTCCCAACATCATCGATCTGCAGCGCTTCCAGCCGCGCCCCCCGCGGGCGGCGGGTGCCGACCCGCATGTCATCGTCACCCGCAACCTCGAGCCGATCTACGACATTCCGACGGCACTGCGCGCCTTCGCCATCATCCGCCGGCGGCAGCCGCGGGCGCGCCTCACCGTGGCCGGCAGCGGGCCGCTGCTCGATGAGTTGTGCGAGCTCGTCCAGCAGCTGGGCCTGACCGAGGCCGTGCGCTTCAGCGGCCGCATCGACAACGAGCGCATCGGCGAGCTGTACGCCGAAGCCGACGTCGTGCTCAACCCGAGCACCGCGGACAACATGCCGATCTCCATCCTCGAGTCGCTGGCGTGCGGCGTGCCGGTGGTGACCACTTCCGCCGGCGGCATTCCCGATCTGGTGCAGGACGGCGTGACAGCGCTGATGGTGCCGGTGGGCGACGACGCAGCGATGGCCGCTGCCGCGCTGCGCGTGCTCGAAGACCCCGCGCTGGCCTGGCGGCTGCGTTCGGCCGGCGTGCGCGAGGTCGGTCGCTACGCCTGGCCGCAGGTTCGCGAGCAGTGGTTTGCGGCCTACCGGGATGCGCTGCCGCCCCACGTTCGCAGGCTGGTGGCGGCATGAGCCCGACGGCCCGAGCCAGCGCCGAAGGCGGCACCCCGGGCGCGGGGCCGGGGCTGTACACGCGGCTGGCCGCCGGGGTGCTGTTCCCGTTGCACGAACGGCTCAAGGGCCACGACAGCGTGGCCGTGCTGCGCCGTCTGGAGCGCAGCCAGTGGGCCGGCGCCGACGAGATCGCCGCCGAGCAGGGCACAAGGCTGCGCGAGTTCCTGGTGCAGATCGGTGCACGCGTGCCGTACTACCGGGAGCTGTTCGCGCGGCTGGGCTTCGACCCTCGTGCGGTGCGCTCGGCCGCCGACCTGCCGCGCCTGCCGCTGCTGACCAAGGCCGACATCCGCGCGCACGCCGAGCGCATGCAGGCCGAGGGCCACGGCCCGCTCACCCGGTACAACACCGGGGGCTCTTCAGGGCAGCCACTGGTCTTCTACATCGGCAAGGCGCGCAAGAGCCACGACGTGGCCGCCAAGTGGCGCGCCACGCGCTGGTGGGGCGTGGACATCGGCGACCGCGAGGCCGTGGTCTGGGGCTCGCCCATCGAGCACGGCGCGCAAGACCGCGTGAAGGCGCTGCGCGACGCGCTGTTCCGCAGCACCTTGCTGCCGGCCTTCGAGATGTCCGAGGCGCGGCTGGACGAGTTCGTGGCCTGGTTGCGGCGCGTGCGCCCGACGATGCTGTTCGGCTATCCATCTGCACTGAGCTACATCGCGCGCCATGCCGAGGGGCGTGGCGTGCGCCTGGACACGCTGGGCGTGAAAGTGGCCTTCGTCACCAGCGAGCGCCTCTACGACGAGCAGCGCGAACTCATCGCGCGCGTGTTCGGCTGCCGCGTGGCCAATGGCTACGGCGGCCGCGACGCCGGCTTCATCGCCCACGAGTGCCCGGCCGGCGGCATGCACCTCAGCGCCGAGGACATCGTGGTCGAGGTGGTCAACCCCGAAGGGCAGCCCGTACCGCCCGGACAGCCGGGCGAGCTGGTGGTTACCGAACTGGCGACCGCGGAATTCCCGTTCGTGCGCTACCGCACCGGCGACGTCGGCGTGCTGGACACGCGGCGCTGTCCGTGCGGCCGCGGCCTGCCGCTGCTGAGCGAGCTGCAGGGGCGCACCACCGACTTCGTGATGGCGGCCGACGGCACCGTGATGCACGGCCTGGCGCTGATCTACATCCTGCGCGACCTGCCCGGCATCGAGGGATTCAAGGTGACGCAGGAGACGCGCACGCTGACGCGTGTGCAGATCGTGCCCGACCAGCGCTACGATGCCGCGATGGTGCCCACCACCATCGTGCAGGGCTTCCGGCGCCGCCTCGGTGCCGAGGTCGAGGTGCAGGTGGAGACGGTGGCAGCCATCGCACCCGAGCGCTCGGGCAAGTACCGCTACATCGTGAGCCACGCGCTCTAGCGCCGCACTGCTTCGGCGACCCTCATGCGCGACATCGTCCTCTCGGCCCTCGTGGGCGCCTTGCTGATCCTGGTGTTCAAGCATCCGGTGCTGGGCGCCTACCTGTGGGCCTGGCTGGGCTTGATGAACCCGCACAAGATGACTTACGGCTTCGCGCGCTCGCTGCCGTTTGCCTACCTGGCGGCCCTGGCCACGGTGGTGGCGCTGGCGCTCACGAGCAAGCGCCAGGCGCTACCGTGGAACGGCATCACCAAGCTGCAGATCGCGCTGCTGGTGTGGATGACCGTCACTTGTTTCTTCGCGCTTGCGCCCGAAGAGCAGGTGCGCGAGCGCTGGATCTTCGTCATGAAGATCCAGGTCATGCTGTTCGTCACCTGGATGCTGGTGCGCAATTCAAGCGAGCTTCGCTGGCTGGTGTGGGTGGTGGTGCTGTCGGTGGCCTTCTTCGGTGTCAAGGGGGGCATCTACACGATCACCACGGGCGGCGGGGGCCGCGTCTGGGGGCCGCCGGGCGGCATGCTCGAAGAGAACAACGCGTTGGCCGTGGCGCTGATCATGTTGCTGCCCCTGATGTACTTCCTGCGCGAGACGGAGCCGCGGCGCTGGGTGCGCGCCACGCTGGTGTTCATGATGATCACCTGCGCCTTCTCCATTCTCGGCAGCCAGTCACGGGGGGCGCTGCTGGCATTGGTGGCCATGGCGTTCATCCTCGGCCTGAAGAGCAAGTACCCGGTGCGGGTGAGCCTGGGCCTGGCCCTGCTGGTGGGCGTGGCGATCGTCTTCATGCCCGACAGCTGGACCAACCGCATGGAGACCATCAAGACGTACGGCGAGGACGGCTCCGCGATGTCGCGCATCTGGACCTGGACCACGCTGTGGAATGCGGCGGTCGACCGGCCGTTCGTGGGCGCCGGCTTCCAGGCCGACCATCCTCACGTCTTCGACCGCTATGCCCCGACCGACGGTGTCTACGAGCAGTTCACCGGCCGTGTGTACGTGGCCCACAGCATCTACTTCCAGATGCTCGGCGAGCACGGCTTCGTCGGGCTGGGGCTGTTCCTCGCGCTGCTGGCCACGGTGTGGATCACCGCCGGCCGGCTGGCCAGGCGCGGCGCCCAGGATGCCGAGTTCGCCTCGTGGATGCCCACGCTGATGCGCATGTCGCAGGTAAGCATGATCGGCTACCTGGTCGGCGGCGCCTTCCTCAGCCTGGCCTACCTCGACCTGCCGTACTACATCTTCTCCTTCGTCATCCTGTGCGAGGTGCTGGTGCGCAAGAAGGCGGCGGCAGCGGCGGCTTCAGGCGATGGCCGGGGGGCCGTTCGCGGTCCGGAGGGCTCTCCGGGCTCCACGCCTGGCCAGGGCCGCGTGACAGCCGGCCCGAAGCGACCGCCCGCGGGGGTGTTGCCCCGGTGAACCTAGCGCTGCCGATACTCGCGCAGGTCACAGGCGTGGCGCGTGGCGTGGCCGACGTGCTGGCCGCGCCGCGCCTGTCCATCTTGCTGTTCCACCGCGTGTTCCCGGTGCCGGACCCGATGTTCCCCGAACTCGTGGATGCCGCGCGCTTCGAATCGTTGGTGCGGCTGCTGGCATCTGCCTACCGCGTCCTCCCCGCAGGCGAGGCCGTGTCGCGGCTGACCGATGGCACGCTGCCACGTGGCGCGTTGAGCATTACGTTCGATGACGGCTATGCCGACAACGCCCAGGTGGCCCTGCCGATATTGCGCCGCCACGGCGTGTCGGCGACGTTTTTCGTGGCCACCGGCTTCCTGGACGGCGGGCGCATGTTCAACGACAGCGTCATCGAGTGCCTGCGCGCCGCCCCGGGTGACGAGGCCGACCTCGGCGAGTTCGGCCTGGGCCGGTGCCCGCTCGCCACGCCACACGAGCGCCGCGCCGTGGTCGACGCCCTGGTGCCGCAAGTCAAGTACATGGCGCTGGCCGAGCGCGAGGGCTTCATATCGCGGCTGTGCGGCCGGTTGCGGGTGAGTCGGTTGCCCGACAACCTGATGATGGGTGCGGCGCAGGTGCGCGAGTTGCACCGTGCCGGCATGGAGATCGGTGCGCACACCGTGCGGCACCCGATCCTTCGCGTGGTGGACGACGCCGATGCCGAGCGCGAGATCACGCACGGCCGCGACGAGCTGCAAGGCCTGATCGACGCACCGGTGCAGCTGTTCGCCTATCCGAACGGCCGGCCGCTGCAGGACTACGACGCACGGCATGTCGCCATGGTGCGGCGTATCGGGTTCAAGGCCGCGTTCAGCACGGCGCCGGGTACGGCGACAGCGACCTCGGATCTGTTCCAGCTGCCGCGTTTCTCACCCTGGGACCAGACCGCCGCGGGCTGGATGGCGCGGCTGCTGCGCATGCGCATGTTCGGCGCCGCCGCGGTGAAGCAGGCCTGAAGCGCGCGGCCGGCGAAAGTGCGCGTGAAGTCCGTCATCGTCGGCGCGTGGGCGCCCGCCTGGGCCGATGGCGCTGCTTATGATGATGCCGCCGCCTCGTGGCACCGCGCCCCGCGGTGAGGGGCGGAGTCAGGGCATGTTGGACGTCTTCTTCACCGTCGATGTCGAGGTCTGGTGCGACGGCTGGAGCGACCTCGATGCGCGCTTTCCCGAGGCCTTTCGCCGCTACGTCTACGGGCCCACGCCGCGCGGCGAGTTCGGCCTGCGCTACCAGTGCGAGGTGTTGCGCGACCATGGCCTGACCGGCGTGTTCTTCATCGAGCCGCTGTTCAGTGGCCGATTCGGCGCGCAGCCCCTGGCCGAGATCGTCGGCATCGTGGCTGAGCGTGCACAGGAGGTCCAGCTGCATCTGCACACCGAGTGGGTGGACGAATGGCCCGAGCCCCCGGTGCCGGGGGTGCGCGGCAAGCGCCAGTTCCTGCATGACTGGGACGCTGGCGAGCAGCAGCAGCTGCTCGCCGAGGGCCTGCGCCGGCTGGCCGCCGCCGGCGGCGGCCAGGCGCGCTGCTTCCGCGCCGGCAGCTTCGGCTTCGACACGCGCACGCTCGACGCGTTGGCTTCTCTCGGTGTGCCGTTCGATGCCAGCTACAACGCCACCGCGTTCGGTCCGGGCAGCGGCGTCGGCGGCGGGGTTGCGCTGCACGACCTGCACCTCGAGCGCGGCGTCGCCGAGTGGCCGATGACCGTCTACGACACCGGTGCCGGGCGGCTGCGCCATGCGCAGATTGGCGCCTGCTCCTCACAGGAGATCGAGCACTTGCTGTGGGCCGCGCTGCGTCAGGGCCGGCGCAGCGTGGTGCTGCTGTTCCACAACTTCGAGCTCCTGACGCCTTCCAAGACACGCGAGGACCCGGTCGTGGTGCGGCGCTTCCGGCGCCTGTGCCGGTTCTTCGAGCGCCATCGCGACACCTTTCGCGTGCGCGGCTTCGCCGACCTGCCGGTACCGGCCGCGGCGCCGCCGCAGCCGCCGCCGCTTCGATCGAGCCTGCTGCGCACCGGTGTGCGGGTGGCCGAGCAAACCTGGCGCCGGGCGTACGCATGAGCTCCGGCTGGCAACTGCGCGACATGCGCCTCAAGTTCGGGCTGGGTGACTGGACCGCCTTCTCCGTGCCGCTGAAGCTGCACGCGCGCTCGGTGCGCCTGGGCGAACGCCTGGCGCCGGCCGAGGACCCCACGCCGCCCACCGAGCCGCCCCTGCAGGGTGCGGCCGGCTACATGCTGCGCGCTCTACCCGTGGCCGCACCCCTGCCGCGCCTGACGCTGCGCGACGGCTGGCTGCGTTACGTGACGCTGCAGTACCCGCACTGCTACATCGACCTGTCGATCGGCATGGAGGCATACCGCGCCAAGTTCTCCTCCAAGACGCGCCAGACCATTGCGCGCAAAGTGCGCAAGTTCGAGGAGCACAGCGGCGGCACCATCGACTGGCGCACCTATCGCACGCCCGAGGAGATGCGCGAGTTCCATCGTCACGCGCGCGAGGTCTCGGCACTCACCTACCAGGAGCGGCTGCTCGACGCCGGCATCCCCGGCGATGCGCCGTTCGTCGAGCAGATGCTGGCGGCGGCCGCGCGCGACGAGGCGCGCGGCTGGCTGCTGTTCGACCATGGCCGCCCGGTGTCGTACCTGTACTGCCCGGCGGAAGCCGGCGCGCTGGTCTACGCCTACCTGGGCTACGACCCGGGCAGCATGAAGCTGTCGGTGGGCACGGTGCTGCAGTGGCTGGCCGTGGAACAGCTGTACGCCGAGGGTCGCTTCGGGTTCTTCGACTTCACCGAAGGTCAGTCGGAGCACAAGCGGCTGTTCGCGACCCACGAGCTGCGCTGTGCCAACGTGATCTTCGTGCGGCGCACGGTGATCCGCGCGCTGATCGTCCGCCTGCACGCAGCGAGCGAGCGCTTCTCGTCGGCACTCGGCGCGCTGGCCGAACGCTGGGGCGTGAAGGCCAGGCTGAAGCGCTGGATGCGCTTCGGTGTGGCCGGGGCGCGCCCGTGAAGCGGCCGGCATCCGGCTGATGCCCGGCATGGTGCTGCGGGCCCTGCGCCGGCTGCTCGGTGATGCTGCCGTATGGCGCGTGTACCGGTGGGACGCGGCGAACGCCGTGAGTGCGCCGACGACAGCCGCATCGCGCCGGGTCGCCTGCCGCTCGATCGACGCGGCCGAAGTGGCCTCGCTGCCTGACGCCCTGCTGGCCGAGCAGGCTTGGTACACAGGCCAAGGTGCGCACGCGTTCGCCGGGTGCCTGGACGACGGCCGCGTCGTGGGCCTGTGCTTTCACTGGCATGGCGAGCGCTACAACCTCGGCCGCTTCTGGCCGCTGGGTGTCGGCGCGGCGATGCTGATGCAGATCGTCACCACGCCGGCGGCGCGTGGCCGCGGCGTGGCGCGTGCGCTGATCATGCACTCGGCGCAGGCGTTGGCGGATGCCGGCATGCGCACGCTGTGGGCGCGCGTGTGGCTCACGAACGCTGCTTCGAGCGCCGCCTTCATCGGTGCCGGCTGGCGCGAAGTGGCTTGGGTGATCGAGATCAACCCAATGCGTCGCCCCGAGCCGTGGCGACTGCGGCTGCGCCGGCCCTTCGCCTGATGCGCTGAGGCGCAGCGTGCCCGGGCCGCAAGGCCATCGGCGCGCGCGAGTCGTCCGGCCTGTGACTGGCGCAGTGACAACTGCGACGCACAGTGCAAGCAAGCGTCACCGCCGGTAAGTGGCGCGCTGGCCGAGGCCGGGTGCGTAACGCTGCGGCTTGATCGCCGGCCAAGAATGACCGAAGAGCACCTGTGCGGGGCGCCAGCCACTGCGCACCTTGCCACCCGGTCCTGGGCCATGCGGGCGCTGATCGCGCCGCACATTCACACCGAACAAGCCGATGAAGAACGATCGCCGCCGTGTCACCCTCGCCTTTGCCCTCGTCGGGGCGGGCTCCGGCCTTGCCGCTTGCGGCGGGGCCGACGAGGCGGGCGTCCTCGACGAAGAAGGCCAGGCCACTGCCGAGGGCTGGCGCCGGCGTCGCTGGACCCGGACCCCCACGGCCACCCCTGCGCCGACGCTGGCGCCGACGCCCGCTCCGACGAATACGCCCACGTCTGCGCCGACCGCCTCGCCCACCACAGCGCCGACGCCCAGCCCGACGCCCGCACCCACCTCGGCGCCGACGGCCGCCCCCACCCCGACCCCCACGGCCGCACCGACCCCGGCCCCCACGCCTGCACCGACGCCGGCGCCGACCCCGGCGCCGACCCCGGCGCCGACGTCAGCGCCAACCCCGGCGCCCACCGCCGCGCCCGGGCCGGTGGACAACGAGGCCTATCGCAGCACCCGGAAGACCTTGTTCGTCGACGCCCGGGCGTCCACCGCCACCCGGCCGGGCGATGGCACCTACTACGAAGTGCCGCCCAAGGTCATCACCGGCACACCCGCGGCGGCGTACGAGCTGGGCAAGATCGGGCCCTCGTACAGCAGCGTCGAGCACTCGGCGCAGTGGCTGTGGGCGAATGCCGGCGGCGACTGGATCAACCGCGACGGCGTCGCGCAGGGCACTTCCAACCCGCACTTCACCTTCGCCGCCAATGCAGTGACCAGTGGCTCTGCCAGCTACAGCACGGCCATCACGGCCGGCGCGCAGGCTGCCTTCGCGCGGGGCCGCTGGAACGCCTACATCGTCAAGGTGGTGGGCAGCACGCGGGCGCTGGCCACCCACCGTCACGCCACGCTGGCCGCGCCGCGCGTGCAGGTCACCTACACCGACGGCAGCGTGGCCGCATTGGCCTGCACGGCGTGCGTGCAGCTGCTGCCCGGCACCTCGTACACGCGCATCGGCAGCAACACCGACGCCGCCATCAACGTCGCCGTGGCGCTCGAGTTCGAGATGCCGGCCAAGGCGGTGAGTTCGGCCACGCTCACCATCAACGTCACGCAGCACACCACCGGGCTGGCCACCATCAACGGCTACCTGGCCAACCCGCCGGTGAACAACGCACCGGTCACGCTGGGGGTGGCGGCCAACTACACCGCCGATGCAGGGCTGAGGAACGACCCTTCGATCCTCTTCGCGCAGCGCTATGAAGACGGCACGACGCTGGGCGACTACGTCATCCAGAACTTCAGCTCCATCGATGTGTGGAACCTGAGCTACTGGGACCCTGAACTCTTCGGCACCGGCGCGGCCAACCCGGCCAAGCTGCCCACCGCGCACCAGGGCGTGCCGATCGCCGGCACGCACAAGTGGTTCTTCAAGCAGAACACCGCCAGCACGATCTCGCTGGTGTCCTCCAGCTACACGGGCGACGGCTTCCAGCCCGTGTCCCCGGGGCTCGGTGCGCTGCGCATCGTCATCCCGAAGGAGACGGTGGCCGATGGCGGCTCGGTGGGCTATGGCGGGCAGACCGGTGCCGACCTGTGGGCGCTGTTCCCCAAGTCGGTGGCCGGCACGCTGGAGGAAACCTACGTGCGCTTCCGCGTCCGCTTCGGCATCACGCAGAAGCTGCTGGCCGACACCAAGGCCTTCCGCACCGAGAGCGGCGCCACCGCCACCTACGCCATCCGCGAAGGCAAGTGGGGCGTGGGTACACATCACTGGACCTTCTACGGCGGCAACAACAACGTCGGCGGCAAGAACATCGGCCACACCAACCGCCTGGGCTTCCGGGTCCACCCCAGTGACGTGGGCGTGATGGGGGTGCAGAGCTACGTGCACTCGTGGGACATGATCGGCTATGACATGCCCTTCGGCCAGATGGGCGGCCTGGGCGCCGGCTTCTACCCGAACAAGTGGTACACGGTGGAGATCCGCAAGAAGCTCAACACCTGGAACGCCACCGGCACCGTCGGCACCAGCCCCGCCGACGGCGTGATGGAGATCTGGATCGACGGCCGCCTTGCCGCACGCCACACTGGCTGGAAGTACCGCGACGGCGCGATCGACTACACGGGCGCCACACCGCTGTCGAACAACAAGCTGGCGCCGTTCAGGCAGATGGGCGACATGGGCCTGCTGCTGAACATGTACAACGGCGGCGTCAAGGGTGCCGACGAGGAGACGGTGATGTTCTTCGCGCAGATGGCCTGCGGCACGAGGTACATCGGGCCGCCACGCTGATCACGCGAGCCCGCAAGGGCGGGCAGGGGTACACGGCCCCGCGCCTCGGGTGCGAAGGGCCGACGTGCCACGTGAGCAATGACACGCCGCGCCGCAGCCTTCGGCGCTGCGCGCACGAGGTGCGCTGCCTAGAATTTCGCGTCACGCGGGCGATGCGGGAGCCAGGCAGGCTCGACGCGCCGAGCGTGCCGCCGAGTGCGGCGCCTGTCGTGCTGCCAGCCCCCGAACCCGAGCACCTGCCCGATGACGATTCCAGCCCATGCGAGCGAAGGCCTGCACGAAGTGTTCCTCGCCGCCGCGGCGGCGTGGCCCGGGCGGGCCGCCGTCGAGGTCGGGCCCGACGCGCTGAGCTACCAGGCGCTGCGCAGCGCCGCCTTGCGGGTCGCCCGCCTGCTCGTCGAGCACTCGGGCGCGCAAAGGCCGCGCGTGGGCGTGCTGGCCAGCCGCTCGATGCAGATGTACGCCGGCATCCTTGGCGCGCTGTGCAGCGGCGGCACGGTGGTGCCTCTGAACCCGGGCTTCCCGGTCGAGCGCACGCGGCAGATGATCGAGCTGGCCGAAGCGCACGCCCTCGTGGCCGACGACGCGGGCCATGCGGCGCTGACCTCCCAGCTCGAGGCGGCCACGCGATCACTGCTGGTCATCGTTGGAGACGGCGCGCAGGCCGATCGATTGGCCGCGCAATGGCCACGCCATCGGTTCGCCGCCGTCGAACGAGCCGGCGAGGGGTTCGAGCCCCGGCCCTCGGGCGCCGACGATCTGGCCTACCTCTTCTTCACCTCGGGCAGCACGGGCACGCCCAAGGGCGTGGGCGTGCTGCATCGCAATGCGCGGCGCTTCGTCGCGATGTCGCAGGAGCGCTATCGCGCCCTGGGCATCGGCCACGAAGACCGCTTCTCGCAGTTCTACGACATCACCTTCGACAGCTCGATGTTCGACCTGTTCGTCGGCTGGTCGTTCGGTGCCGCCTTGTGCTGCCCGACGCTGGCCGAGTGGATCAACCCGAACAAGTACATCGAGCGGCGTGCGCTGACGGTCATCGACATCGTGCCGTCCACCGGCCACATGATGGACCGCAGCAACGGCTGGCGTGCCGGGCGCTTTCCGGGCCTGCGGTTGTGCCGTTTTGGCGGCGAGGCGCTGTCGGCCGAGCTTGCGGCGCGGCTCGCCCAGGCCGCGCCCAACGCGGCCATCGACAACGTCTACGGCCCCACCGAGTGCACCGTGGATGCCTCCTACTACCGCTGGGACCGCGCCCGCTCACCGGCCGAAGCAGTGCACGGCGTGGTGCCCATCGGCACGGCCGGCCCGCGCGTGGCCTTGCATGTGGTGGATGCCGAATTGCGCGAGGTGCCCGTGGGCCGCGAAGGCGAGTTGCTCATCGCCGGCCCGCAGGTGACGCCTGGCTACTGGAAGGACCCGCAGCGCACCGCGAACAGCTTCATCCAACTGCCCGGCAGCGACGCGGTGCACTACCGCACCGGTGACCTAGTGCGCCGCGTGCCCGAGGGCCAACCCATCCCGTACCTGGGCCGCATGGACTACCAGATCAAGATCGCCGGCGTGCGCATCGAGCTGGGCGAGATCGAGCAGGCGATGCGTCAGGCCAGCGGCAGCGACGAGGTGGTGGCTGTGGGCTGGCCGCCGACACCCGGCGGCGCCAGCGGCGTCGTCGGCTTCGTGGCGCACCCGCGGTGCGACGTAGCCGAGATGCGCGCGCGACTGAGGGACATGCTGCCCGGCGTGATGGTGCCCAAGGACCTGCGCATCGTGCAGGCCATGCCACTGAACGTGAACGGCAAGGTCGACCGCAAGGCGCTGCTCGAGGAGTTGCGCGCCGAGGCGACGGTCTGAGAGCCCGCAGCCCGCGCGAGCCCGGACATCACCGCATGCCCACCGAGACCATGGACCCCGCGCTGCAGACGTTTCTCGACAACCGCGACCAGAACCTCTTCTACGGCGTGCACGACACGTGGGAGGCGGCCGAGGCCGCTGCGCGCTCGTATGGCCGCGCCGGCTACGACAACACCGAGTCGGCCGCGATCTACGACTACCGGCTGCGCATCGACCAGCACGACTACCCGTCGTTGTACTGGTTGACGCGCTCGTGGCACGAGGGCCTGCGCAGCGTGTTCGACATCGGCGGCGCGATCGGCATCAAGTTCATCGCCTTCCGCGACGCGCACAAGTCCTTTCCGGACCTGGCCTGGCGGGTGTGCGACGTGCCGGCGATGGCGGCCCACGGCGCACAGCTGGCGCAAGAGCGCGGCGATGCGGCGCAGCTGACCTTCACCTCGCGCTACGAGGAGGGCGACGGCTTCGACATCCTCTTTGCCTCGGGCGTGCTGCAGTACCTGCCCAAGACGCTGGGCGAGATCGTCGCGGGCCATGCGCGCAAGCCGCGACGCATCATCATCAACACCGCGGCGGTTCATCCCGAATTCGACTTCTTCACCGTCAACAGCATCGGCACGGCGTTCTGCCCGTATCGCGTGCAGACGCAGGCCACGGTGACGCGCGGCCTCACGCGGCTGGGATACCGGCTGCGCGAGGCGTGGATCAACCCCGACAAGCCCCTCGCGCTGCCGCACGATCCGGCGCACAGCCTGCGCCACTACAGCGGCTACTGCTTCGACCTGGCCACAGCCTCGGCCGCAGCGCGCTGAACCGCACCCCTCGTTTCGGTGGGTTGCCCGTTACCGGCGGTAAGTCCTGCACGCACTCGCGCGGCGGCGTTACCTGGGTAGGCGGGGGGTCCCGAGAATGCCGCCTAGCGTCGCTGCCTAGCTGACCCAAGAACACACTGCCAAGCCATGAAGCCCAACCGCCGCCGAATCTCCATCGCGTTCTCGTTGCTGGCCACCACCTACGGATTGGGTGCCTGCGGTGGCGAAGACGAGGCCAGTGCCGACACCGCGACCGCAGCGGGCGACGAGCAGCAAGAGGCGCAAGGGTGGTTGTGGCGCCGCCGGCGGCGCACGGCGGCCCCGACCGCAGCGCCGACGCCGACACCGACTTCAACGCCCGCCCCGACCAACACGCCCGCGCCCAGCCCGGCACCGACGGAAGGGCCCGAAGCCACCCCGGCGCCGACCACGACGCCGGCGCCCTCGCCCACGCCGACGAGCACGCCTGCGCCGACGCCCGCGCCAACTCCGGCGCCGACGAGCACGCCCGCTCCGACTCCGGCACCGACCAGCACCCCCGCACCGACCCCGGCGCCCACGCCCACCCCGGCGCCCACGCCGGCGCCGACCAGCACACCCGCGCCCACCCCGGCACCGACCACGACGCCGGCGCCGACACCGGCACCAACGAGCACGCCTGCGCCCACCCCGGCGCCGACGAGCACGCCTGCGCCGACGCCCGCGCCGACCGGCGCCGCGACCCTCGGCGCGCACGACCTGTCTTACAGCATGCACGACGTGTCGGTGCCCACGCTGTACAGCGCAGCCATGAACACCGCGCAGTCCGGCAGCATGCTCCTCGCATGCGTCGGCCGCGGCGCCGTGCTGGCCCACAGCGCCCCGCAAGACAACAAAGGCAACACGTTCATCCAGATCGGCTCGGCGCAGGTCTACTCGCTGTGGCCGAACTCGGGCACGGCCCTGTACGCCGCATCGGTGCCCACCGCCGGCGGCAGCAGCCACGTCGCGCGCGCGAACAAGCTCTCGCAATACGACGAGACCACGATGAGCGTGGTCGAGGTGCGCAACGGCGGTTACCTGCAAGACGTGAAGTGGCGCGAAGCGCTGGCCGGTTCGCCGCTGACCAGTGCCAGCGTCACCACCACCGGCCCGGCGCTGCTGGTGGCTTGGTGGTGGGGCGATGCCGACGTCACGGGCGACAAGACGGCGGTGCCCAACAACGGCTTCACGGTCATCCACTCGGTGCTCAGGGCCGGCGCGCTGGTGCAATGCGCCGTGGCCGTGAGGCAGGTGAGCGCCGCGGGGACCTACAACGTCACCTGGGCTGCCACGCCCACGCAGGGTGCGCAGTTGTGGATCGCCGCGGTCCAGGCCACCCGCTGACCGTCACCCCGCAGCGAGCTGCCGCGCTTGTTGAGCCTCGCCGCCCTGCGGCGCGGCTCGGTGGGCACGGTGCTCCCCTGTTCATGGGGGTGTGGTCACATCGCACGAACCAGTGGACACAAATGCCCCGGGCTCCTGACATGGGCGGGTGTTCGTCGCGCAGGTGCTCCGTATGATGCCCGCGCAGGGAAGGACCATCATGACCCGTGACGAAGATGCGCCTGGCGGCGTGTGCCCACCCGCGACGTTGCGCGAACCCTGCCAGGTGAATGAGCCGCGTCGCCGCATCATGCGCGCGGCCTTCTTCGGCGTTGCCGTCAGCCAATGGGTTGTGGCTTGCGGCGGTTCAACCGAAGCGGGGGCACCGGCGGCCACAGCGCCTTCGCCCCCCACACCGCCCGGCCCGACGCCGCCCGCACCTTCGCCACCCGCGCCCGGCCCCACGCCCGCGCCCACCACGCCCCCAGGTCCTCCGGCGCCGACACCGGCGCCGGCTCCCCCGCCAGCGCCGACACCGGCGCCGACCCCGGCCCCTCCGCCCGCGCCGACACCAGCGCCCACGCCTGCGCCGCCAGCCGGACCGCTGCCCGCCTGGGTGCCCGCTGCCGGCCAGCTGGCCGTGCTCACCAACGCCAACGGCCGGCTCGCCAACCGCTTCCGCGACACCTGCCCGGCGTACTACGACGCCGAGAACTCGGCCAAGGTCGTCAACGACTACAGCACCTCGTTCAAGAATCCGTACTGGGGCACCTGGGGCTGCCAGGTGTTCTTCGGCGGCGGCCACGCCGGTACCAACAACAACATGGTGGTGGTGGCCGAGTACGGCACCAATGCCATCACGTTCAAGCGAGTGTGCGATCCGACGCCCTGGTTCGGCACGGGCACCGACGTGAACACGCAGACGCTGAACAGCACCGGCAACGCCAACCCCGGCAGCAGTGCCCCGGTGAAGTTGAACTTCACCTACTACGACTCGCAGACCCCCGACGGCAAGATCCGCCCCGGGGCGCCCCACAGCTACGCCAGCGGCGACATCATCGGCCCCGAGCATGGCGGGGCGGCCCACGGCACGTTCATCCAGGTCATCGCCGCGGCGGTGAATGCGGCCAACGACGGGGGCGCGGTGGCGGCGCACAAGATCGACTTCGCCGACATGACCAGTGCGCCCAGCACACGCAGCTGGGAGCGCGTCACCCCCAGCACGGGGACGGCCACCTTCGGCGACTGGCCGGCGCCGCTGTACACCGCGTTCGTGCCGCCGCAGGGCCGCATCTACATCACGCCCAACGGGCCCGACGTGCAAGGCGAGGTGCGCTGGTTCGACCTGGCGGCCAGGACCTGGGTGCCAGGCACCGGCATCGGCTTCTCCAACGGCGAGTCCGACGGCTTCGACAGCGGCATCAAGTTCTATGTGCCGTCGCGCGGGCTGCTGGTCTTCCTGTACCCGCTGAACGCCCAGCTGAAGGTGCAGTGGATGGACGTGACGAAGGCGCAGCCGACGCTGGGCGGCACCGCGGTGCTGAGCCAGGCCTTGAAGGTGGGGGCGTCGGCCGCCAGCACCAACTGGTCGGCCGCCTGCTGGTGCCCGCTGAACAACCGCATCATCGTGGCAGGGGTCTTCGCAGGCAGCACGATGGACACCACAGCGGTCTACGAGATCTCGATTCCAAGCGTCCTCGGCGCTACGTGGGCCGTCGAACGCGCGCCGCTCGGGCCCGGCCAGACGCTGGCGCCTCCTGACAACCAGCTCGACCGCGGCGTGACCTGGAAGAAGTTCTTCTACGACGAGAAGGTCCGCTCGATCGTCTTCTTCCCGCTGGCTTCGCCCGACGGCAACGACACCGTCTACGTGTACCGGCCCCGCGAAATCGGATGATCATGACCGACGACGGCAAACTGCCCCACGACGCCAGCGACGCAGTCGACATCCAGCGCAGGCGCTGGGTGAGGGCTGCATTCATTTCTCTGGGTTTCTCCACCGTGGCCGCGGCTTGCGGCTCCGGCGACGCCGAAGCGCCGTCGCCGGGCACGTCGCCGTCGCCGACCCCGCCGTCGCCGACTCCACCTTCTCCGACTCCGCCGTCGCCTACGCCGCCGTCGCCTACGCCGCCATCACCGCCGCCGCCATCACCGCCGCCGCCATCACCGCCGCCGCCGCCGCCATCACCCCCTCCGCCCGGGCCGACCCCACCGGCCCCGCCAGGGCCGGTCGGGCAAGCGGACGCCTACCGCAGCACGGCGCAGAACCTGTTCGTCGACGCGCGTTCGACCACGGTTACCGTGGCCGGGGCCGGGACCTACTACGAGGTGCCCGCCCGGGCGAGCGTCGCGAACCCGAAGAACGACTACTTGTTGGGCACGATTGGACCGTCGTACACCTCGGTCGAACAGTCGGCGCAGTGGCAGTGGACGAACCCCGGCGGCGACTGGATCAACCAGAGCGGCACGGCGCAGGGCACCACCAGCCCGCACTTCACCTTCAGCGCGTCGGCTGCCAGCGGCACGTCCACCTACTCGAGCGTCAACATCACCGCGGGCGTCGCGGCGGCTTTCGCGCGCGGCAAGTGGAATGCCTACATCGTGCGAGCGAGTGCCGTGCGCGGCATCGCCACGCACCGCACCGCCACGCCGCCGCGTGTGCAGGTGACGTACACCGACGGTTCCAGCGCGACGCTGGAATGCCTGGCCTGCGTGCATCTGCTGGCAGGCACGTCGTACACGCGCATCGGTGCCAGTGCCGAGGCGCAGATCAACCCCTCGGTGGCGCTGGAGTTCCAGATGCCCACCAAGGCCGTGAGCTCGGCGACCTTGTCGATCACGATGACCGCGGGAAGTGCCGCCACCATCAACGGCTACCTGGCCAACCCGCCGGTCAATACCGAAGGCGTGACCGCCGGGGTCGCGGCGGCCTATCCGAACGATGCCGGGCTGAAGACCCACGCCTCGATCCTGTTTGCACAGCGCTACGAAGACGGCACGACGCTGGGTGACTACATCATCCAGAACTTCGCCTCGGTCGACACCTGGAACCTCAACAACTGGGACCCGGAGTTGTTCGGCACCGGCGCGGCCAACACCGCGAAGCTGCCCACCGCGCACCAGGGTGTGCCGGTGGCTGGCACGCACAAGTGGTTCTACAAGCAGAACACCGGCGGCACGATCACGTTGGTGTCTTCCACCTACACCGGCGACAACTTCCAGCCGGTGGCCCCAGGCCTGGGCGCCATGCGCATCGTGATTCCCAAGGAGACGGTGGCCGACGGGGGCTCGGTGGGCTACGGCGGGCAGACCGGCTCGGACCTGTGGGCGCTGTTTCCGAAGGCGGTGTCGGGTCTGCTCAACGAGACCTACGTGCGCTTCCGGGTGCGCTTCGCGTTCACGCCCAAGCTGCTGGCCGACACCAAGATGGTCCGCAGCGAAGCCGCTTCGACGGCCAACTACGCCATCCGCCAGGGCAAGTGGGGTCTGGGCACGCACCACTGGACCTTCTTCGGCGGCAACAACAACGTCGGCGGCGCCAACCTCGGGCACACCAACCGGCTGGGCTTCCGTGTGCACCCGGGTGACGTCGGCCTGATGGGCATGCAGTCGTACGTGCACTCCTGGGACATGCTCGGCTACGACATGCCGTTCGGCCAGCGCGGCGGGCTGGGTGCGGGCTTCTACCCGAACCGCTGGTACACGGTGGAGATCCGCAAGCGGCTCAACACCTACAACGCCACCGGTGCCGTGGGCACGAGCCCGGCTGACGGACTGATGGAGATCTTCATCGACGGCCGGCTGGCGGCGCGGCACACGAACTGGAAGTACCGCGACGGCAAGCTCGACTACGTGAGCGAAACGCCGATCTCCGCCGGCAAGATGGTGCCCTATCGACAGATGGGCGACATCGGGCTGCTGCTCAATATGTACAACGGCGGCGTCAACGGGGCCGACGAGGAGATGGTGATGTTCTTCGCCCAGGTCGCCTGCGGAACGCAATACATCGGGTTGCCGGGTTAGGCCCGAAAGCCAGGCAGCGCGTTCCGCGCGGCGCGAAGGCTCGCAGCGCCCGGCGAGGGAGGACGGCCCCGGTCCGGGCCGCCTCGCCACGCGCTGATGCCGGGGTGTGGCTCAGCTTCGCTTGGGCCCGAAGAGCTTGCCGGCCGGCCTCTGCGTCGGCGGCGCGACGGCTGCCGGCGTGGCCGCAGCGGCCAGTGCCGGTTCTCCCTTGGCGGCCGGCGCCGCGCGCCGCGCCATCGCCGCCAGCTCGCCCAGCGACAACGTCAGCAGGTGCTTGGGCTCCACGCGCAAGCCCAGCTCCCGCTCCATCACCGCGATGGCGCGCATGAACAGCAGCGAGCCGCCGCCGAGATCAGGGAAGTTGTCGCTGGCGCGGATCTCCGCCGCGTCGATGCCCAGCAGGTCGCTCCACAGCTCGGCGAGCCGGGCCTCCTCGGCCGTGCGCGCGGCATCGGCACGACCGGCCGTGCCGCTGGCGGCGGGCGCCGCTGCCTTGGCCGCGGCCGCCACGGCTGCCGCCTCGGCCGCCGCGGCGCGTTCGGCGAAGGTGGCGCGCTCACGCACCCAGTTGGCGAAGGCCACCGTGTCCAGCCCCGGCGCGGCCAGCAGCTCGCGCAGGGTCTGGTGCGGGTTGTCGGCCACGCGCCTGAACAGCGCCTGCAACCGCTCGACGAACACCATGATCGTGCCGCGCTCGAACAAGTCGGCACTGAAGTTCAGGCCGCCCTCCAGGCCGTTGGGCACGTCCATCAGCCACAGGCCCAGGTCCTCGGTGGCGCCCTTTTGCAGCACCAGCACCGACGAATGCTGCAGCGGACCCCAGCTGCGGATGCGCTCGCGCGCGTCCTGGAACGAGAACAGGCTCTGGTACAGGCCCACCTTGTGCGCCCGCGCGGCCAGCAGCGGTTCCTCGAGCAGGCGCTCGAACGGCACGTCCTGGTTGGCGAAGCCGTCGAGCATCTCCTTCTTGATCGAGGCCAGCCAGTCGCGCAGCGTCAGCTCGGGCTTCACCGCCACCGGTACCGGCAGCAGATTGTTGAAGAAGCCCATCACCGATTCGACTTCACCGCCGACGCGGCCGCGCACCGGGATGCCGATGACCATCGCGCCACCGCGCACCGCCTCGCCGAGCATCGCGGCGTAAAGCGCCATCACCAGCATGTTCAGCGTGCCGCCGAGCTCCCGGGCCCGCTCGCGCAGCCGCTCGGTGAGCGCCTTGTCCACGCGCACCCACTCCACCGCGCCGACACCGCTCATGCCGGCGCGCCGCGGCTTGTCGGTGGGCAGCGCGCCAGGCTCGGTGGCCGCGGCGTGGCGCTGCATCCAGTAGTCCACCTGCGCCTGGCACTCGCTGCCGCGCAGCCACTGCCGGTGCCAATGTGCGTAGTCCACGTAGGTCAGCGGCGGTGCCGGCAGCTTGGGTGCACGGCGCTCCAGCGCGGCGGCGTAGAGGTCGGCCATCTCCTGGTAGACGAGGTCGAATGACCAGCCGTCCCAGATGATGTGGTGCGGCATGAAGAGGAAGCCATGCTCCTCGGGCCCGAGCCGGTACAGCGCGGCGCGGAACAGCGGCGCTTGGTCGATCGGCATCGGCGCGTCGATGACCAGGTGCATGCGGCGCAGCATCTCGCGCTCGCGCTCGGCCTCGGGCAGCGCGCCCAGGTCCTCGAAGGGCAGCGCCGGCTTGAACGGCGGCACCACGTGCTGCTCGGCCGCCTCGTGCCCTTCGGCCTTGCGGATGATGGTGCGCAGGCTCGGCTGCCGCGCCACCATCTGCTCGAAGGCCTGCTCGAAGGCCGCGCGGTCGAGCGGGCCCTTCAGCCGGTGCGCCGATGGGGTGTTGTAGAGCACGCTGGCCGGGTTCATCTCGACGACCAGGCGGATGCGCTCCTGCATCACCGTCAGCGGCGCACGGCTCTGGTCGGCCTGCTTCGGGATGCGCCGCACCTGCGCGCCCACGCCGGTCTGCCGCGCGCTCTCGATGGCGGCGGCCAGCCGCCGCGCGGTGGGGGCTTCGAACACCGTGCGCATCGGCAGGCCAAGCTGCATCTCGGTGTTCAGCCGCGCGGTCAGGCGCGCCACCAGCAGCGAGTGGCCGCCGAGCGCGAAGAAGTCGTCGGTGACGCCGATGCCCGGCAGGCGCAGGATCTCCTCCATCGCCTTCAGCACGGCAGCCTCGGTGGCCGTCTCCGGAGAGACGCGTTCGCCCGCAGCCGAGGTCTCGAACACCGGCGCCGGCAGTGCGCGCCGATCGACCTTGCCGCTGGAAAGCAGCGGCATCGCTTCCAGCCCCACCACGTGCTGCGGCACCATGTAGTCGGGCAGCGACTGGCGCAGGAAGTCGCGCAGCGCCGCGGCGTCGGTCTGCCGCCCGGGCTGCGGCACGACGTAGGCCACCAGGCGCATGTCGCCGCTGCCGTCGCTCCACGTGGTGACGGTGGCCGCTGCCACGCTCGGTTCGCGCTGCAGCTGGGCCTCGATCTCGCCGAGTTCGATGCGGTAGCCGCGCAGCTTGACCTGGAAGTCCGAGCGGCCGAGGTAGATCAGCGCGCCATCGGTGCGCCACAACGCCACGTCGCCGGTCTTGTACATGCGGCCGCCGGCCACGAACGGGTCGGCGATGAAGCGCTCGGCCGTCAACTCGGGCCGCGCAACGTAGCCCATGCCGACCTGCACGCCGCCGATGTAGAGGTCGCCCGGCACGCCCACGGGCAACGGCCGCAGCCGCTCGTCGAGCACGTACATGCGCGTGTTGGCGATCGGCCGGCCGATGGGCACGGTGCCCGAGCGGTCTTGCGGATCACAGGGCCACCAGGTCACGTCCACCGCCGCCTCGGTGGGGCCGTAGAGGTTGTCCAGCTTCACGCCGGGCAAGAGGTCGAAGAAGTGCTCCACGGCGTCTGCCGGCAAGGCCTCGCCGGAGCACACCACCTGGCGCAGCGAGGTGCACTCGCGCACGCCGCCTTCGGCCAGGAAGAGCCGCAGCATCGATGGCACGAAGTGCATCACCGTCACGCGCTCGCGGTGGATCAGGTCGACCAGGTAGCCGCCGTCGCGATGGCCCTCGGGCCGGGCCACCACCAGCGTGGCGCCGGCGATGAAAGGCCAGAAGAACTCCCACACCGACACGTCGAACGTGAACGGCGTCTTCTGCATCACGCGGTCGCCCGGGCGCAGCTGGTAGGCCTGCTGCATCCACTGCAGCCGGTTGACGATGCCGCGGTGTGCGTTCATCGCGCCCTTCGGGCGGCCGGTGGAGCCCGAGGTGAAGATGACGTAGGCCGGGTCGGCCGGCGTGCCCGCCAGCTCGCCGGCAGGCTGCGGCACCAGGCCGTCGAGCAGCAGAGGCTGCAGGCCGACGGCAAAGCCCGCCTTCGCGCGCGCCCACTCGCCGGCGCGCGAGACGACCATCGCGAGCTGCGCGTCGTCGGCCATCTGGCGCAGCCGCTCGGGCGGCAACGTGGGGTCCAGCGGCACATAGGCGGCGCCGGCGAGCACCGTGCCTACGAGCGCGGCCACCATCTCGACACTGCGCTCCAGGCACACGCCCACCAGCGTGCCCGGCTTGGCGCCGCACTGGCGCAGCTGGTGCGCCACGGCCCACGCCAGGCCTTCGAACTCGCCGTAGCCGACCTCGCGGCCTTCGAACACCACGGCGGTCTGCCCGGCATGCGCGCGCAGGCCGCGCACCAGCAGGTCGCCCAGCCGCAGGTCGGGCTCGTAGTCCTGCTGCGTGCGGTTGAAGCCGGCCACCAGGGCGGCGTCGGCCTCGTCCGGCGCCAGCATGTCGGCAATGTTGGCGCTCCTGCCTTCCACCAGCCGCTGCAGCGCACGCCGGTACAGCGCCAGCCAGCGCTGCACCGTGGCGCGGTCGAACAGCGCCGTGCTGTACTGGAGCTCCAGCAGCACGCCGCCGTCGTCGAGCTGGCTGGCGTTGAGGAAGGCCTCGAAGTTCTCGAAATGGCGCGGGTTGGAGTGCAACTGCACCTTCAGCCCGCTCTTGGACAGTTCGTCGGCGGTGATCGCCGTGTCGAGGTTGAAGACCACCGGCACCAGCGCCGGCCGGCTCGCGTCGCGCGGCAGCTTCATGTGCTTGAGCAGCGCGCCGAACGTGCACGATTGGTGCTCGTAGGCATCGAGCACGGCCGCGCGTCCCTGCGCCAGCAGCGCCGGTACCGGTTGCTCGACATCGATGGCCAGCCGCACGGGCAGCAGGTTCACGCAATGACCGACGAGCCACTGCTGGCCTTCCACCGCCTGGCCGGCCGCCGAGATGCCCACCACGACGTCGTCGCTGCGCGCCAGGCGCGCCATCAATGCAGCGAATGTGGAGAACAGCGTGGCGAACAGGCTCGCGCCATGCTTGGCGCCGGCGGCCTTCACGCCGCGCATGAGCGCCGCGTCGAGTGCCACGTCCTCGCGGCGAGACTCGAACCGGCGCACGGCTGGCCGCGGCCGGTCGGCGGGCAGGTCCAGCAGCGGCGGTGTGTCCTTGAAGCAGCCCAGCCAGTACTGCACGTCGGCTTCGGCCTGCGCAACGTGCGCGGCGTCCAGCTGCAGCAGTGCGTAGTCGGCGAAGCTGTCGGGCACCGGCAATTCACCGCTGTCGCGGCCACTCTGGGCGCAGTCGTACAGCGACATTAGGTCCTTGCCGAGCACGCCGAACGACCAGCCGTCGCAGACGATGTGATGACCGGTCAGGATGAGCTGGTGGCGGGTGCTCTCCAACTGCACGAGCTGGGCGCGCACGAGCGGGCCGTTGGCGAGGTCGAAGGGGGCCTCCACCGCGGCGGCCTTCAGCCGCGCACATTCGGCCTGCTGTTCGGCCGCTGTGCGCCCGCTCAGGTCGACCACCGCGGCCTGCAGGCTGCCGCGCGCGGCCACGAGCATGCTCTGGCCGTCCTGGCTGATGGTGGTGCGAAGCGCCTCGTGGCGGTCGGACAGGGCCAGCAGCGCGTTCTGCAGGGCGGCCAGGTCGAGTGCGCCACCGAACTCCAGCGTCACCGACTCGTTGTAGGCCAGCGAGGCCGACTCGCCCATCTGCACCGCCAGCCACACCTCGCGCTGCGGCTCGGTGGTGGGCACGGCGCGCGCCAGCTCGGCGCTGGCGAAGGGGTCGTAGTCGACCTCGGTCAGCTGCGGCACGGGGGACTTGCCGGCCGCGGTCATTGCACGTCCACCTTGATGTACTTGCCCGGCGCCTGCGGGTTGGCGACGAACCACGCCGGCTTGCCCTCGGCGTCGCGCCCCAGGCGCGCACCGGGCACCGGCGGGCGAGAGGCGTCGAAGTCCACCGAGCGCGCGCTCACGCGGCGCGGGATGAACTCGGCCTCTTGCAGCTCGGCCACCGCCTCCTTGAAGGCGGTCTTGATGACGGCAATGTCCTGCGCCGTGTGTGCGGTGGTCATGAAGCAGGGGAAGTTGTCCAGAATGTGCACGCCGCGGTTGCGCATCATCGCGAACAGCAGGTCCTGAAGCGGATGGTCTTCGTTGAAGAAGACCTTCCACACCGAGCTGAACGACTTCAGCACGATGGGCGCGCCCACCTCGCGGCAGAAGGCGTTGAGCTCGTCGACCATTGCGGCGGTGCTGCGCGTCAGCGTGGCCTGCAGCTCCGGCCCCTCGCGCTCGAGGTGTTCGAGCACCGCCTTGGCGGCCACCAGCGCCAGTGGGTGGCGCACGAAGGTGCCGGCGAAGTACGTCACGCCCACCGTCGGAATCGAGTCGTCGCCGAAATCCCAGTGGCCGCCGTCCAGCGCGTCCATGAACTCGCGCTTGCCGGCGATGACGCCGATCGGGAAGCCGCCGCCGACCACCTTGCCGTAACTGGCGAGGTCGGCGCGGATGCCGAAGAGGGCCTGGATGCCGCCCGGGTGGCTGCGGAAGCCCGTGACCACCTCGTCGAAGATGAGCAACGCGCCGTTGGCTTCGGTCAGCGTGCGCAGCTCGCGCAGGAACTCCCGGGGCTGGAAATCAGGCCGTCGGCTCTGCACCGGCTCCACCAGGATCGCCGCGAGATCCTTGGCGTTGTCCTTCAGCCACTGCAGCGTCTCGGGCGTGCCGTAGTCGAGCACCACCACGTTCTCGGCCGTGTTGGGCAGGATGCCGGGGGCGGCCGGCACCGACTTGAGCTTCTTCGTGCCGCGCACGATGACCTCGTCGAAGATGCCGTGGTAGGCGCCGGCGAAGATGGCGATCTTGCTGCGGCCGGTGACCGTGCGCGCGATGCGCACGCAACCCATCACCGCCTCGCTGCCGGTGTTGCACAGGCCCGCGCGGTCGAAGCCGGTGAGCTTGCACATCAGCTGCGCCACCTCGCCGGCCAGCGGGTGCTGCGGGCCGATGTCGTAGCCGCCGTCGAGCTGCTTGCGCACCGCGTCGAGCACGAAGTCGGGCTGCCAGCCGAACAGGCTCATGCCGAAGCCGTTGAGCGCGTCGACGTACTCGTTGCCGTCGAGGTCCCACATGTGCGAGCCCTTGGAGCGCTCGATCACGATCTGGTAGATGAT
>JAEUPD010000020.1 GCA_016788525.1 Rubrivivax sp. | reverse complement strand
TCAGCACGTCGTCCAACTGCGGCACGACCTGCCGGGCGTACCGGTTCAGGATCTGCGGCCACTTGAGGTGCGCGAATCGGTCGGACAGGCGCTGCGCTCGTGGCAGGTCGCCGATGCGGATGAAGACGTTGTCGATCTTCGTATGTTCGATACCGCGGGCCGCCAATTCGCGGGCCAGCCACTCGTGGCCGTTGAGGTAGATCTGCACTTGCAGCGGGAACCAGGTCTGCACGCGAACGTGCAGCAGGCCGAGATCGCGATCGATGAAGTAGTAGTACAGGTGCAGGCATTTGCGCTTGGCCGACTGCACGTAGGGCTGCCCGGTGGTGAAGCGCAGCGAGAACGTGCGGCACGGCTCGACGGCGGAGAAGACGCACACCAAGCCCTCCTCGATGTTGTCGCGCTCGGCGATCTTGCGCGCCGCATCTTCCTTGCGCAGCTTGGAGCTCAGGTACTCGAACGGCCGACCGTGCTTTTCGGCGAGAGCCAGGGCATGCGCCTTGACGCGCTCGGCGTTGGCCAACAGGAACGGCTTGACGCTGCCACAGTCGATCTCGTGTGCCTGGAGTAACTGCGCCATCGACCAGCCCGACATGATCGGCAGGTAGCCACGGAACAGCATGCGGTCGAAGCATGACAGTACGCCGTGGATGCGGTCCTCGTACTTGTCTACGAACGCCGTCATGCCAGCCTCCATGTGCTACCCATCTACTGGAGTGCCAGCATGCCAGGCTCAAACGCCCCGGTACTTTGGTTGCGGCCGCAGGCCGCGCTAGGAAATTCAAACGCCCTCTTTCTCGCCCATGACCGCCTCGGCAGGGCGGCTGACTGCACTTGGTACGGTCTTTGGAATCGGCTGCGACGCTTGAGAGGGTCGGCAGTGCCGCCCAGGTGCGTCCGTCATGTTGATCTCCTGCGGGTGAACCCTGATTCTTGGGCCGCATGGACCCCTCCCGGAAAATCTCGGGCAGGGTTGATCCTCGCGACCCTGGGCGGCAGGTCGCATGAACAGCGAAGGATCGGGACTGTCAGGCCGCTTGCAGCTGGGACCCACGGGCAGGTGCGCGCGGCGGTGCCCGGGCCTGCAGCCCAAGATGCGTGAGGATCTTCTCGATCACCGGCCGCTCCAGGATCGCCGCGATGATCTTCAGGTCGCCACCGCAGTTCGGGCAGTGCTCCAGGTCGATTTCGAACACGCGCTTGAGCAGCCTGGCCCAGCTCAGACGCACCGGGCGGTGATGCATGCAGGCGGCTCGCACTGGGCCGGCACTGCAGCCTGCGCGGGTGGTTCGGGTGGCTGCGGCACCACCAGCGCCCGCAGTTTGGCGTTGGGCGCCAGAACGCCATGGAACCAAATGAGGTGCAGGCGTGGCCGGGGCACCAGTGCCGCCAGCCGCTGCATGAATTCGAGCGGTGACATCACGAGGTGCGTGGTGCCGTCGCGCCAGGCGGTCTTGAGCTTGAGCACCACGTGCCCGGCCGCGTTGGTTTGCACGCGCTCGTTGGCCAAGGCAGGCCGCGTGATGTAGCGGCACAGCTGTTCCAGCCCCTGGCGGTCGTCGGCGCTGCAGCGCACGGCGGCGTGCAGGCTGAAGCCGTCGATGTCGGCGCACAGCGTCTTCTTGAAGTCTGAGTCCCGGGGCATCGCGCCCCGCCCCGTCATCACCTTCTGCCCGGCGCGTGGGCCGAAGGCGATGCGGTAGGTGCACGCTGCGGCCTGCAACGGCCTGAGCACGCGCGCCTCGTCCGAATCGGCGTCGCCTTCGGCCATGTAGGTGTGGCCCTCTTCCTCGACCAACACCCCTTTGCGGGTGAACAGCTTCATCGTCCGCGTGATGATTCTGTGCAACACCGCTTGCAGCGCTTCGCCGGTGGGCGCCTGAACTTCCACGAAGACCGGCGCGCCGTCGGCGTTGCGGCGGTACACGCCATCAAGCACCAGGCAGTGCAGGTGAATGTTCAAGTTGGCCGCTGACCCAAAGCGCTGGATCAGCGTGACGGCGCCGCTGTCGGCCTCGTCGGCCTTGGCCCCCCGCCTGCCCGAGCAGGTGGCGCGTGATGACGCGGTGCACCACCTGCAGCACGGGCGTGACCAGCTTGGGCTGTGCGGCCAGCAGCAGGCGCAGCGGAATCGGCAGCGCCAGCACCTACTGGCGCACCGGCACCTGGGGAATGACATGGTCGACCAGGTGGGCGGCCGTCTGCGCCATGCGCCGGGCGCCGCACGAGGGGCAGAAGCCGCGCTTCTTGCTGCACCAGCCGGTACAGCGTGGTCTGCTCGGGGCGGTGGCGCTCGTAGTGGACCGGTGCGCCGTCCGGTGCCCTGATCGCAGGATGGGGCTGCGCACCGGTGGCTTGCACGCGTTGCTCATGTCGAAGACGTGGTGCTTCACGGGGCGAAGACGCCATCAAGACCGGTGTGCAAGGCGCCGTGTACGCGCTGCGCACGGTGATCCTGCCCTTCATCTGGATCTTCAACCCGGCGCTGCTGCTGGTGGACGTGCGCTCGGGCCTGGATCTGACGCTGGTGGTGCTGGCCAGCACGGTGGCGATGCTGGTGTTCGCGGCGCTGACGATGAACTGGATGCGCATCAAGCTCGCGCGCTGGGAGTTCGCGGTGCTCGTTGTGGCGGTGCTGCTATTGTTCCGGCCGGACGCCTTCATGGACCGTTTCACGCCCGAGTACCGCGATCTGCCGGCAGCGCAGCTGCTGCCGGTGGCCAAGGACACCGAGACGGACGACCGCGTGGTGCTGGTGATCGGCGGCACCACGATCGAGGGCGAGGATGTGGTGAAGACGGTGGCTGTTCAGCTCGCCGGCAAGAAGGGCGACGACGGCAGGAAGCGCCTCGTCGACGCCGGACTGACCGAGATGTCGTTGGGCGACAAGGTGCAGATCGGCGCGGTGAAGTTCGGCAGCCGCGCGAAGAAGGCCGGGCTCGAGCAGGGCTGGGAGGTCAAGGCCGTCAAGCAACGCACCGAGCGGCCGAGCGAACATTGGTTCTACCTGCCGGCGTTGCTGCTGGTGGGGCTGGTGTGGGTCACGCAGGGGCGGCGGATGAAGGCGCGCGCGCAGTAGGCACGCATCATCCTCGAGCCCGCCTGCGGCCCGCAAGAAAGCACAGGATCGCGATGCCCTGCACGGCGGCCACGGCCAGGAAGAAATGGAACGTGCCGGAGCCGATCTGCGCACCGGCGCCCGCCGTTGCGCTCAGCACGAGCCCGAAGGTCGCCGGCGCAAAGGCGTAGGTTGCCTGTCCAAACGCCACGATCAGTGCCACCACGCGCGGCACGTCCTCCTTGGCGAACTCGACCTGTGCGATGAGCGGCGGCAGCGACGTCGCGTTGCCGATGCCGGCGCCGAACAGCGCCACGCCCAGCAGGATCAACGCGGTCTGCTGTTCGGTGGCCCACAGCAGCAGCACCGAACCGGCCAGTTGAACGACGTAGGCCAGCGCGGCGACGGCACGGCGGTTGACGCCTGCGGGCAGGATCTTTGCCACGATGAGCCGCCCGCCGATGGCACAGGCCGTCGCAAAGCCCATGGCCAAGCCGGCCGCTTGCGCGCCGAGCGCAGGCACCAGGAGCGAAAACAGATGCGCGAGCAGCCCGATCTGCGCGAACAGGCCCGCCGCCATGCCCAGCGCCAGGCTCACGAAGGCGCGGTCGCGCCACAACAGCCGTCCTCCGAGCGCGCGCGCCTCGGGCGCAGCCACGCCGCCCAGGGCCGTTTTCGCCGGTGGTTCGCCGTCGGTGCATTGACCCAGTTGCCCGGGCGTTCTTGCGTACACCGCGCGCGCCAGCAGCGCCATCACGGCGATCGTCACGGCCCCCACGATCGTCGCCGCGATCGTGAAGCCCCATGACGCGATCAACAGCACCCACAGCGGCGAGAACACCACCCCGCCGATGCTGGCGCCGTTGTAGGCCTTGGCCAGCGCCATCGGCCGCCCTCGCTCGTACCAGGGCGAAATGGCGGCGTTCACAGCCACCGCGCCCATCGTCACCCAGCCCGCGCCGCTGAGCAAAGCGCTGGCGAACAGCTGCCATGGTGCATCGGCGAGCGACCAGCCGAGCACACCGAAAGCAGTGCCGCTGGCGCCCACCACCGCGGTCGGCCCGACACCGAAGCGTCGATGGGCACCGGGCAGCAGAGCGACCACGAGCGCGCCGAACAAGTAGTGCATCGTGACCGCCGCCGACACCCATGCCAACGACCACCCGGTGCGCTGCACGACGGCATGCAGGAAGATCGAAGGACCGTAGAACCCCACGCCCCAGCCGAACATGGCCATGACGAAGGTCGCACGGACGACCCACGGGCCGAAGAAGGTTGAGTGCACTGGCATCGGTCGATGACGCGTCGGGGTGTTGGCACCGCAATGCTGCAACCATCCGAGATCGGCATGCTTCGGCCGCGGACGAAGCGTTGCTGTGGCTGTGACCGCATTGCACACTTCGGTCCTGACCGAAGCATCCGGCGCACCACCCGTGGGACAGTCGTGCTCGATGACAGCCAATCTGCAGCACGCACCATGAAAATCACCTGCTTCATCCGCTACCAGATCGACCCCTTCCAGCGCGATGCCTTCAGGCGCTACGCCGAGACCTGGGGCCGCGTCATACCGCGCTGCGGTGGCGATCTCGTCGGCTACTTCCTGCCGCACGAAGGCAGCAACGATGTGGGGTGGGGCCTGATCGGCTTCGACGACCTGGCCGCCTACGAACGCTATCGCGCCACGCTCAAGAGTGACGCCGAGGGGCGTGCCAACTTCGAGTTCGCGCAGTCCCTGCGCTTCATCCTGCGTGAGGAGCGCACCTGGCTCGAGGATGTCGCCACGCGCAATGGGGCGCGACAGGTGCCCCCGTGATCGTGGACACCCCGCATGAACCGCGCCTGGCCCGCGTGGCAGCCGTCGTGGCCGACCCGACGCGCTCGCGCATGCTGGCCTACCTGCTGTCCGGCGAGTACGCCAGCGCCAGCGAACTGGCGAAGGCGGCTTCGGTGACCCCGGCCACGGCCAGTGGGCATCTGGGCAGGCTGATGGATGCTCGCTTCGTTGTCTGTGAGCCCAGGGGACGGCACCGGTACTACCGCCTGGCAGACGCCGAAGTGGCGCATGCGCTGGAGGCCCTGGCCCTGGTGGCCGAGCGCGACGTGCACGAGCGGGCATGGGCAGACCCGCAGCGAACCCGCCTTCGCGATGCACGATGCTGTTACGGGCACTTGGCGGGGCGCCTCGGCGTTTCGGTCTTCGACGCACTGCAGCGCGAGGAACGCCTCAGGTCAACGCTGGCCGGCTTTGAACTCACCGTCTCGGGTCGGGAGTGGCTCGGGCAGCTGGGGATGAATCCAAGTCCGCCCAACGGCAAGCGGCGCTTTGCGTACCGATGTCTGGATTGGTCCGAACGCCGTGATCATCTCGCCGGACAACTCGCCGGACAACTCGCCGACGAGCTGTACCAACACTTCACTGCGATGGGTTGGCTTCGTCGCACCACCGGCCGTGCGGTCGAAGTCACCGCGAGTGGCCAGCGCAATCTCTTGCCTCGTTTGGACGCGCAGCCCACCTGAGCAGGGCTCGACTGGCACCGGGCCATGGCTTTGCCGCACCCGATCACGGGGCAGCGGGCCGACCCCCGAAGAGCCCTATCGCCGCAGCACGCCCAGCCAGCTGCGCTGCTCCTCGCCCAGCGCCGCGTCCGGCGTCATCACCGCGTCGGTCAGCGCGCGGCGGATCTCCGGCTCCGGTTCGGGCAGCGGGGCCTGCAGCAGCGCATCGATCACGCGCCGGGCTTTCGCCAGGCTCTGGGCATAACGCTCGAAGATCGCGGCCACGCTGGCGTGCTGGCTCGGGTGGTACAGCGTGGTTTGTTCCGGGCGGTGGCGCTCGTAGTGAACCGGGGCCCCATCCGGCGCCCTCTGCCCCGCACAGGGCTGCCGGCCGATGGCTTGCACGCGAGGCTCCCGAAGTGGTGAGCCCGCACGGTCTCAAGCCG